>JBLHGQ010000031.1:0-24831 GCA_047614505.1 Rhodothermales bacterium
GACCTCTAGATTTTAGCGGCGAGCTCAGAACCCTGACGAATTGCGTGTTTGGCATCAAGCTCCCGCGCCTCGAATGCACCACCGATTACGTGAACTGATTTTCCGGATTCAATTAACTCATCAGCCAATGAGCGGTTGGATACCTGGCCGGCACAAATAACTACATTATCCACAGCTAGCAATTGTTCCTGACCAGCGACTTCTATATGCAGGCCGGCGTCATCGATACGCAAGTAACTCACCCCGGAAATCGTCTTGATACTCTTTCTTTTCAAGTTCATGCGATGAACCCAACCGGTTGTTTTTCCTAAATTCTTTCCGGGCTTACCGGCTTTTCTTTGTAGCAAGTAGATTTCCCGAATTGCTGGAACCGGGTTTTGTTGAATCCCCTCAACACCACCACGTGCTTCCATTGTCCGGTCTATACCCCAGTCCCTGGCAAAAGCCTCTGGTGACGTGCTGCTGGAATCAGAATCATGATCATGCTGCAGAAATTCTGCGACATCAAAACCAATTCCTCCGGCGCCAATGATGGCAACACTATTTCCAACCGGCATTTTTTTTGAAAGCACATCAAGATAGCTCAGGCATTTGGCGTGATCGATACCGGCAATCTCCGGGCTTCTTGGATACACGCCGGTCGCCAAAACCACTTCATCAAAATTATTCAGGTCAGCAACTTTTACCGTACTACCCAGTTGCAATTCAACAGCTGTTTCAGTGATCCGATTCTGGTAGTAGCGCAGGGTCTCGTAAAACTCCTCTTTGCCCGGGATCCGTTTTGCCATGTTGAACTGACCGCCAATTTCAGTAGCCTGATCAAACAGGCTAACCTTGTGGCCGCGCCCGGCGGCAACAGTGGCAAAGGCCAGACCAGCGGGCCCTGCCCCGACCACAGCGATTTTGCGGGCATTTGAAGTTGCTGTGTAATTCAATAATGTTTCATGACAGGCACGGGGATTGACCAGACAACTGGCTATCTGATTCTTAAAAGTATGGTCCAGACAAGCCTGGTTGCAGGCAATGCAGGTATTAATACGCTCCGGGTGCCCACTGGCGGCCTTTTTCACAAACTCGGGGTCTGCCAGTAAGGGTCGAGCCATAGAAACCACATCAGCGTCACCATCGGCCAGGATCTGCTCAGCGACTTCTGGTGTATTTATACGATTGGTGGTGATCAGGGGTAGTGAGACTTCCGGCTTGAGTTTGCGCGTGACCCAGCTAAATGCCCCTCGGGGCACCATTGTGGCGATGGTAGGTATGCGTGCCTCATGCCAGCCAATTCCAGTGTTGATGATAGTTGCTCCCGCACGTTCAATTGCTTTTGCCTGCGCGACGATTTCAGGCCAATCGTTGCCTTTGGGTAGCAGGTCGAGCATTGAAAGCCGGTAAATAATGATGAAATCTTTGCCCACCGCCTCGCGTATGCGGGCGACGATCTCTTCGGCAATACGGTAACGTTTTTCAACGCTTCCACCCCAGTCATCTGTTCTGTTGTTCACATGCGTGGTGGTGAACTGATTGATCAAATAACCCTCAGAACCCATCACTTCCACGCCATCGTAACCGGCCTCGCGGGCAAGTCGTGCGGCACGTACAAAACCTTTGATCTGACGCTCAACACCACGTGAGCTTAGTGCCCTGGGCTTAAACGGTGTGATTGGCGATTTCCGATCGGACGAAGACACGATCAAGGGATGATAACCATAACGCCCTGCATGAAGAATCTGCATGCAAATTTTGCTACCAGCCTCATGTACGGCGCCGGTAACCAGCCTGTGCCTTGGGATTTGCGTTTTACTCACCATGCTGGAGGCAAAAGGCGCCAGCCAGCCACGAATGGTAGGGGCCATGCCGCCGGTTACCATTAAACCAACACCACCATCGGCACGTTCAGCGAAGTAGGCTGCAAGCCTGGGATAATTTCGCGCACGGTCTTCCAGGCCGGTATGCATGGAGCCCATTAATACGCGGTTTTTAAGGCTGGTAAAGCCCAGGTCAAGAGGAGCCAGAAGGTGTGGGTACGGTACAGACATGACGGTCAGCTAAGTGTACAGGCGCTGATTATTCAATTGCACTGATAACTTTCAGTAACAACATCCGAACCGACTCGACTGTCTTGCCCATGGTCTCATCAATTTCGGTCATGCTGATCGGCTCATTGCTTTTACCTGCAGCCCAGTTTGAAACCACGCAGATACTGGCATATTCAAGACCGATTTCCCGCGCCAAAGCTGCTTCCGGCATCGTGGTCATGCCTACCAGATCAGAACCATCTTTTTCGAGCCGCTCAATCTCCGCTGCAGTCTCAAGCCTTGGGCCCTGAGTAACCGCGATACAGGCACCATCAATCACATCAAGACCTGAGTCATTCCCAGCCCGCAAAAGCTCCTCGCGCAGGTTTTGTGAAAATGGTTCAGTGAAATCAAAGTGAAGCAAAGGAAAATCAGCATGATCACTAAAGGAATGTGCCCTGCCCCATGTGTAATCAATCACCTGAGAAGGCACCACCAGCGTACCTGGCGGGAATTGTGAAGAAATACCACCTACCGCATTCACAGCAATGACAAGTTCAGCTCCTGCCTGGTGCAAGGCATACAAATTGGCTCGGTAATTTACTTTGTGAGGTGAAACCGTATGTGCGGTGCCATGACGTGGCAAAAACAGAAGACGGGCGGTCGGGAAATTGAAAACACCAATCGAGCCTGAGGTACCACCGAAAGGCGTTTCAATTTGAACAGCCTCATCAGAGAAGCCCCAGTTATCCAGGCCTGTTCCGCCGATCAGACCAATGCTTCTCATTCTTCCAGGGCCAGTATCTCATCAAGATGACGCCATTCCTCATAGGCATCCATCCCGCAGCCAAAAACGTAGACATCGGGAACATCCAGGCCAACAAAATCAGCAAAATCTCTGGGCAGTCCACGGTCGTGCATCTTGCGGGTCAAAACTGCCATATGTACGGACTGCGCGTCGCGTTTTTCGCAGGATCCTTTGATCGCTGCCAGCGTGTCACCTTCATCAAATATGTCGTCTACGATGAGTACTTTTTTGCCTTCCAGATCCATACGGGGTGGAACACGGTATTCAAGTTCGGCACCATGCAAACCACTCTGGTAACGCGTCGCGTGTACAAAATCTATCTGCAGAGGCATCTTCAGACGCGAGGCCAGCCAGGCCGCCGGCATAATCGCTCCGGTCATAACAGCAATCATAACGATGGATTCATCGCCGTAAAATACGTTGATCTCATCGGCCATTTTATCCACCGCCGCCATAACCTGCTCTCTGGTGAACAGCACTTTTGATTTGTCGAGTAAGGACCGTGGATCAGGGTGACCTGTAATACCAGGGACTATGCCCATTGCGACTTCTCCAATAATTCCAATGACTGCTGCCAATGCCGCCATTCGCCGACGCTGTCTAACTCAGCCTCGGTGTGTGTGTTTTTACCTTGCAGGTGCGATAGTAAATTCTCGTTTGTCGGATCAACCACAGATTCAACATTGGCATCTTCTGAGACAAGTTCTGAATACAATTCTTTGACGTCTTCAGGCCCGCACACCAGCACTGCATCGCAACCAGCATCAAATGAGCCCTGCATACGATCAAAAAGCTTACCAGCGAATCCGGCAGCATGCATGCCCAGATCGTCAGAAAATACGACCCCTTCAAATCCCAGTTTTTTACGCAAATACTCGCCGATCCAAAATGTTGAATATCCGGCCGGTTTATCATCCACCTCCGGGTAAACCACATGCGCCATCATGACCGAATCAAGACCATTGACCAGGCCGCGAAATGTCTCTATATCACCGGCTTCAATGGCTTTTAGCGGCCTGGAATCACACACATCAGACACATGTGAATCTGCCTCGACCGAACCGTGACCGGGGAAATGCTTTCCACAAGTCTTCATGCCGGAATCGTGCATACCGGCCAGATAATGTTCGCCCAGCTCAATGATCGTCGAACTATCATCGGCAAAAGCCCTGTCGCCGATGACGCAGCTCTCACCATTGAGATCCAGAACTGGTGCGAAACTCATATCCACACCACACACCAGTAGCTCTGTCGCCATCACCCGTCCATGGCGATAGGCCAGGTCCAGTGCACGCTCTGGATACTCTTTAAATACACGACCCAATACAGCCAAGGCAGGCAAGCGGGTAAAACCTTCACGAAAACGCTGCACCCTGCCACCTTCATGGTCCACAGTGATTAACATGGGCTTAGCCGCGGTTTCCCGAATTTCTTTGCACAAATCTTTAAGCTGCTGCCGGTCTATATAATTGCGGGTGAACAGAACCACGCCACCCGTTGCCTCATGGCGCAGCACCTCCTTTTCGGAATCTGTGATGCCGCTACCCTCAAGGCCAATCAGAATCCGGCCTTTGATTGACCCGCTCATGTTGGGGTTTTACCCGGCATTTCCCGTTCAAACAATGCCATTGATTCAATATGCGATGTGTGCGGGAACATATCCATCATTCCGGCCGCGCTTAGCCTGAATCCATGTTGGTGAACGAGAATCCCTGCATCCCGGCCCAGGGTTTCAGGATTACATGATACGTACACCACTTTTGTAGCAGCACTCGATGCGATGATGGGAAGAACCTGCTCAGCACCGGAACGAGGCGGATCAATCAGAACCTTGTCAAACATGCCCGGGACATTTACCAGCCCTGCCGTCTGGGAATACAGGTCGACCTGGATAAAGCCAGCATTACTGATTCCATTACGATTCGCGTTGTGAATCGCTCTTTGCACCAGCGTTTCATCACCCTCCACACCTGTCACTGCCTTGCACGAACGGGCGATTGGCAAGGTGAAATTTCCCAGACCGCAAAATAAGTCAAGCACACGATCCTGCGGCTGCAAATCCAGCAATTGAAGTGCCTGTTTAATCATTAGCTGATTAAGAGGACCGTTGACTTGCACAAAATCCAGCGGTTCGAATTCAAAATCGACATCATAGTCTGGCAGCGCATAATTTAAAGCAGGCTTTGCAGGCTCCAGCGCATGCACAGTTTCAGGGCCTTTGGGTTGAAGCAGCACGGCCAATCCGGTTTTGCGGGCGAAGTTCTTTAGCGCTGCAATATCAACTTCACTCAAAGGCTCCAGGTGTCGAAAAATCAACGCACTGGCGTCATCACCAGAAGTCACTTCTATTTGTGGAATGGTTTCGATAGCATCCAAAGACTCAATTAGCGCGATAATTTCAGGCAGGCGATCTGCCACTCGTGCGATCAAGGTATGACATTCGCCCATATCAGCTACAAAACGCCCGTCGCGCTCGCGGAACCCAACAAGAACACGTTCCTTGGCCTTCACGTATCGTACCGACATACGGGCTTTGCGACGGTAGTTCCATTGCCCGGCAGATAAGGGAGGTAAAACCTGTTCCGGGCGCACATTCCCTTGCTGCTGCAAATTGGATAACAGGGTTTTCTGTTTGAATTGAAGCTGCGCCGCATAGTCGAGGTGCTGCAATGTGCAGGCGCTGCAGGTGCCAAAATGCGGGCAACGCGGCTCAACACGCTGGGTAGAGGGTTTAAGAACTTCAAGCGTTTCGGCTTGATTCCGCATCTTCCTCCCAAACATGTGACGCGCCATTACCGACTCACCTGCTAAGGCGCCATACACCTGCAAGTTCTTGCTTTCGTACACGGTGGATCCACGACCATTTTCCAGAAGTGACTGGATTTCGATTTTGAAGGGATCAGGGGAAAGTTTCTTACGACGGGCCATCAATGAATTTTACTGCAGGTCTGCTCAGTACGCCCCTTTTAAAATTTAAGTTTTCAGGAATAATCATAAAAAGATGAATCCCGATCACTTCTAAGCATGACCCTATCCAGCGATAGACTGGTATTTTTGACAGTTAAAAGAATCTGAGCAAGCTTTAGAGTAAATGTACAGTGCAAGCAGCATGTATAAACTCAATAAATGCATGATTAACACCTAGAGACCAAACCAGGATCAAATGTCAAAATTTACCATCATCTACAGACTAAAAAATTTCCGGGTCGTCCTCGATAACTGGCGTAAGGTCGAATGGGAAAACGATGTGTCGCGTTTAAATTTATACAACTTCGCGCTTGATTCTGATCGTATAAATCATGCCCTGACTGGTACCAAAGGACAATTCTCCAGACAATACGGCGACGGAGGCGCCACCACCAATAGCCATTAAAAAAACCGGTCAAAGCCGGGTTTTCTGAAAAAACTGGAGACGAGCCCATTGGCAACGAAATTGCCCGCTACAGATGGAGCGAAATTTAAACCTACTTATATGGCGAGGTCCTCAGGAATTGAATTTGCCGCGCTGTTCACGACATTGGGGAAACGTTCTCTCTCTAATGAATGACATTCTTTCAAATGGATACAGGATGTTTTTCAACTCAATGACCTACTTACCGTAGGTCTGTCAGTTACTACCGTTGATTAAGAATTATTCTTCCCTGGTGTTTTATTGAAAGCCAAACAGGAGCTCAAACCCGTTTTATCAGCGCATGCATTTCACGAACAGCCTGCTCCAGACCAACAAATAGGGCTCTGGCTACAATGGCATGACCAATATTTAGTTCTACCAGCTCCGGGATAGCGACCACGGCCTGAACGTTTGTGTAGTGCAGGCCGTGCCCGGCATTGATTTGCAGGCCTAAGGAATGCCCGAAAGTCGAAGCATCGACAACTCTTGCCAGTTCAGCTGCCTGTTTACTACCTTGCGCATCCGCGTAACTGCCGGTGTGCAGTTCGACAACTGGCGCACCACAATCCTTTGCAGCTTGTAACTGCTGCCGGTCTGGATCAATAAACAGGGAAACTCTGATTCCGGCATCGGCCAACCGTACACAGGCTGACCGTACCTGAACGAAGTTGGATAACACATCCAAACCGCCTTCGGTGGTTAGCTCCTGACGTTTTTCAGGTACCAGGCACACATCGGCTGGCATGTTGAACTCGGCAATGGCCAGCATTTCATCGGTAACGGCCATTTCAAGATTGACGCGCGTTTTGACCTGTTTGCACAGAGCTTCAACCTCATCATCCTGTATGTGCCTGCGATCCTCCCTCAGATGAACTGTAATCGCGTCTGCACCTGCGTTTTCTGCAATCTCTGCGGCGACAAGCACGCTGGGATACTCTGTCCCGCGAGCCTGTCGAATGGTGGCCACGTGATCAATATTCACGCCCAATAACAATTTGTCCTTCATTTAATTTCTTGCTTCCTTTTTGCGCTACTAAACAGTGCCTGTGAAGCCAGCGGCTTGTCACCCAGATGATAGCGGATTACACGCCGCATTAAGCTACGCAGATCAGGTAAAACTTCTTCGTCTAACTGTTCAGCTTTTAAAGCAAGCAGCGCTCTGCCTGATACTAATATTCCCTTGCTAGTAGCATCATTGTTCACACGAAGCGGCCCCTTGTCGGGCCGATAGTCGTATAAGTGATCTGCAGATAAAGGCGTTTCAGAATCTTGTTCATGGTCCAGAATCAGGCCGTAGCCAATGGATTCCAGCAAATGCTTCTCGAATAGACGCAGTAATGGCTGAGGCGCTTCGCCAGAAGACAAAGCGGCCAATACCTGGCGATAACGTTCGAACACTTCAGGATGAGGATCACCTCGATGTAAAAGTCGCATGAGTAACTCGTTCACGTACATGCCGCAAAACAATGCATCTCCATGCAAGGCTGGAGGAGCTGCAACCTGGTCAGCTGACGTCAATGTGCCCAGATCCGACCTGCTGATCCAATCAATAAGAAGTGGGCGAAATGGCTGCAGCAAATTGCGCCATTTGGATTTTGGGCCTTTGGCACCGCGTGCCACCATCGCCGCACGGCCATGGTCGCGGGTCAATACTTCTAGAATCAAGCTGGTTTCGCGATAGGCGCGCGGGTGCAATACATAGGCGGGTTGTTGTTGGATTCGAGCCATTCAGGAATTATATGTGACCTCTGAAAGATAAGATCGGAAATGTATTACAAAATTTTAAGAAAGTGCTTATTGCGGGCAAATGCGGCTAATCCGCTCTTGCTTTTACTTTTCTAATCGTCGTAACCGAATTTTTCGATCATTTTTTCATTACGCGACCAGTCCTTGCTGACTTTGACGAAGGTCTGCAGAAATACCTTACTTTCCAGCAATTCCTCCAAAGCCCGACGAGCTTGAGTACCGATCTGTTTGAGCACCTGACCGCCCTTACCTATTGTGATCTGCTTTTGACTTTCCCTTTCCACCCAGATAACAGCACCGATTCTCACCAACGCATCTTCGCGCTTGAAAGTTTCAATTTCTACGGTCAACGCATAAGGCAATTCCTGATGCAGGCGCTCAGTAAGGGCTTCGCGAATCAATTCGCCTGCCAAAAAGCGCTCACTTCGATCAGTAATCTGATCTTCATCATAAAATGGTCTGGAAAACGGCAGGTTTTTCATCACCAATGCCTCTACATCTTCCACCCCATTTTTCTTAAGTGCCGAGATCATCAGTACTTGCGTAAATTGCTCTGCCTCCACCGTATCAGAGAGAAAACTTAACAGGGATTTGCGATCCGGCAAGGTGTCTATTTTGTTTACCACCAGGAACACGGGTATTTCGAGGACTTTGAGCAATTTGGCGATTTTCTTATCCAACTGAGTCCAGCGACCAGCCTCAATCAGAAACAACACAATTTCCACGTCACGGAAAGTGGCTGTTGCCACACGGTTCATATATTGATTCAGAGCCCTGCCGGCAGACTTATGAATCCCGGGTGTATCGAGGTAAACAACCTGCCCTTGTGGCGTGGTTTTTATACCACTTATCCGCTGACGGGTGGTTTGCGGCTTGGCAGTAACAATGCTTACCTTCTGGCCCAATATGGCGTTTAGTAATGTTGATTTACCCACGTTGGGTCGTCCAATCAATGCAACATAGCCAAATCGGAAGTCTTCAGAATTAGAATTAATATCCATCATTTTTTTGCATCAATCAATTTGGACAACATCATTGCCGCCGCCAGTTGCTCCGCCTTGCGACGACTGCTGCCACTGGCCTCCACTTCCATATCGGGGTCATAAAGACGCGCCCTTATGGTGAATTTCTTGGCATGCTCGGCACCTTCCTCACGTACGAGGTCATACATCGGCAGCGCCCGGGCAGTGGCTTGCATTTGCTCCTGCAATTTGGTTTTTGGATCTTTGAGGTCTTCGGCATCCGGAAGATTGGCGATCACCGGCTCACATATGGTTCTAATTACAGTCTCACAGGCTTCGAAACCACCATCAATATAAATGGCACCCAAAACAGCCTCCAGTGCATCGCCCAGAATGGAATTGCGCCGAAAACCGCCGGATTTTAATTCGCCCTCACCTAACAACAGGTAGTCGCCAAGTTTAAGCTTTACGGCGAGTTGCGAAAGTGTTTCTCCACGCACGACGCGTGAGCGAAGGCGACTGAGGTCACCTTCATTGTTGTTGGGATTTAGTTCATAAAGCCGGCTGGCGACAACGAAATTAAGAATGCCGTCGCCCAGGAACTCAAGGCGTTCATTATTGGATTTGCTTCTACTGCGATGTGTTAAAGCCGCCTGTAATAAACACGGATCATTAAACCGGTAATTTATGCCGGGGATATGGTTACGCTTTTCCATGATCCGGCTGACCTCGCTCAATTGGCTAGGCGCGTCATCCTGTCGAAAGATGCAACGACATCAAGGTTTCCCATCATGGGTTTACGAACCTCATAAACAATTCTGATATGGACACCACTTCGCCTTACAATCTTGATATTTGCTTCCTTCACATTATCTGCTGCGTAGCTGAGATACAGCCGATCCAGAAATTTCCTTTTGATTTCAAAAGGAGAGTAACGGGCAGACCCACGTTCCGCTGCGACTCCATCCATTGCGTTAACTACTCCATAGTACTCAAGATAGATTGGTGTAATCCGCATACCGATAAAAACGAAAAACATCACCAAAGACATCACTATCAGAAATCCAAGAATCGTAAGTCCATTTTCTTTGCCAAGTTTCATAGTTCTGTCACCATTTTTCAGATTTGTATTAATCATATCCTTTCTAACGGATACCATCACCTACCCGTGACCAATCGGCACAACCTTTTTCAAAGTCAAAATTGAGCCAGATTCCTACCGCGCGGCCAACAAGATTCTCCTCAGGGACGAAATTCCAGGCTCGGCTGTCGTTACTGCGGTCACGGTTATCACCCATCATGAAATAGTGCCCCTGCGGCACAACCCACTGGCCATTTCGGCTAGACGCGCTTTCGTGTAACAAAATCTCATGGCCTTCCGAACCAATATTTTCGAATTTGAGCACGGCATCCTTACGCGGCGTTGAACATTTCAGATCGCTTGTTTTAAATTGACCAAGATCTTCATTTCCAACGGCATCGCCATTAATAAAAACCTGCTTGTTTCGATAGGTAATCGAATCGCCGGGCAAGCCGATTACACGTTTGATGAAATTGATACTGGGATCCACGGGGTAACGAAACACAGCTACATCACCGCGTTCAGGTGCGCCATATGACACCACTTTCTTGTTCAAAACCGGCAGCCTTAATCCATAGGCAAACTTATTTACGACAATAAAATCGCCTACCAGCAAGGTCGGAATCATGGAGCCTGAAGGAATCTTGAAAGGTTCAAAAAAGAACGAACGAAACAGCAACACAATCAAAAGCACGGGAAATAATGAACGTGCGTATTCCACAGCAATTGGCTCATGTGCCGGTTCCGGCCCAAGTTGGGCGGCCCTGTCGCGGCGCCTTTGCCGAAATAATAAGGTATCAATCAGCCAGATAACGGCCGACAGACTGGTCAGCACCACCAAAACAAGCGCGAAATCCAAATTCATTTTTTTATAGCCTTTTTATCCATCAACAATTTTCGCCAGCTACTTTTTATCCTGCTGGAGCACTGCCAGAAAAGCTTCCTGCGGAATCTGAACGCTTCCAACCTGCTTCATTCGTCGCTTGCCTTTTTTCTGTTTCTCCAGCAATTTCCGCTTTCGACTAACGTCGCCGCCATAACACTTGGCGGTCACATTTTTCCTCAATGCCTTTACGGTGGTTCTTGAAATAACCTGAGAACCAATGGCAGATTGTATCGCGATATCAAACATCTGCCGCGGAATTAATTCCTTCATTCGTACCGCAATATCATGGCCACGACGCTGTGCGTGGTCACGATGCACGATTGCAGACAATGCATCAACCTTTTCTCCATTTATTAATACATCGACCCGCACAAACGGGCCGGGTTCAAAACGGTTGAATTGATAGTCAAAAGAAGCATAGCCACGGCTGACAGATTTAAGTTTATCAAAGAAATCCAAAACTACTTCAGACAAAGGCAATTCATAGTTGATCGAAACCTGCCCCCCCAGATATTGCATGCCCTTTTGCCTTCCACGCTTTTCTTCGCAAAGGCCGATTACCGGCCCGACGTAATCTTGTGGCACAAGAATATTGGCATTAATAATCGGCTCACGAATCTCGGAAAATTTATTCGCCTCGGGCAGACGTGCAGGATTATCAAGGTTGATCACTTGGCCATCGTTGAGTAAAACCTCAAAAATTACCGTTGGTGATGTGGTTATCAAATCAACGTTATATTCACGTTCCAGGCGTTCTTGCACTATTTCCATGTGCAAAAGGCCAAGAAACCCGCACCTGAAACCAAAGCCCAATGCTTCTGAAGTTTCCGGCTCAAATTGCAGGGCGGCATCATTGAGTTGTAGCTTGTCCAACGCTTCACGCAGATCAGGGTAATCTTCAGCGTCAGTCGGGAATAATCCGGCAAAAACGCGCGGCTGCATTTTTTTAAAACCCGGCAGTGCCTTGTCAGCAGGGGTTCTTGCCGCAGTTATTGTTTCTCCCACCGGCGCTCCGTGCACATCTTTGATCCCGGCAACGAGGAAGCCGACTTCACCGGCACGCAATACATTCCGCGACTCACGCTTTGGTGTAAAAACACCGACCTGTTCAACCTGGTGCTCTGTACCCAACACCATCAGTTTGATTTTCTCGCGTTTACTGACGCTACCATCAAACACGCGTACTAACGACACGATGCCCAGGTAGTTATCGAACCATGAGTCGATGATCAGGGCCTTGAGTGGCGCATCCGGGTCTCCGGTGGGCGCTGGAATTGCCTTAATAATATGCTCTAGTACATCTTTAACCCCGATTCCGGTTTTCGCACTGACCGAAAGGGCATTTGAAGCATCAATCCCAATGATGTCTTCGATTTCGATTTTGACTTTCTCTGGGTCTGCCGATGGCAAATCAATTTTATTTAAAACCGGCAGCACTTCGAGCCCAAGCTCCATTGCGGTGTAGCAGTTGGCTACGCTTTGTGCTTCTACGCCCTGGGCGGCATCAACCACCAGCAAGGCGCCTTCACAGGCTGCCAGGGAACGGGAAACTTCGTAGGAGAAATCCACATGACCCGGTGTGTCGATAAGATTCAGCATGTAAGTCTGGCCGTCTTCTGAAGAGTAATTGAGGGAAACACTCTGGGCCTTGATGGTGATTCCCCGCTCCCGCTCCAGGTCCATGCTGTCCAATACCTGGTTGGACATTTCGCGATCAGTCAAGCCTCCACAAATCTGGATAAACCTGTCCGCCATAGTGGATTTACCATGATCCACATGAGCGATAATCGAAAAATTTCGTGTGTTACTTTGACTCATCAGATGGCTTTTTTCGGGAAATAATCAAAGGCCACCTGCCCGTAGTAAGGCAGGTGGAAAAGTGGGGTCAGAGTCAAGGAAAAGTGGGGTCAGAGTCAAGTGCCAGAGTAAAAACAGTAAAAGTGAATGACGTGTTTCACTTTACTCTGGCACTTGACTCTGACCCCAATATTACTCTGGCACTTGACTCTGACCCCAATATTAACAGAACGCTCGATTACCCTGCATCGGAACCCTGAGGCCTGTAAGCGATGAAATTTGTCGTGCCATTGCGCCACACACGAATTGCTACTGATTTATCTGAAGGCAAATCTTCAACAATCGATTGAAAATCATCAATATTGGCAATGGTATTGCTGTTCACTGAAAGCAGAACATCACCTGGTCGCAGGCCTGCCCGCCAGGCAGCATCGCTTTCCACTTCAGTAATAATGACGCCACCGGCAATCTCACCCAGTTCGCGCCGCTGAGTGGAATCAAGACTTTCAACCGCCAGGCCCAAAACATTGCTTGCATCCTGACTTTGCGCCGCATTGGCCTGACCTTCGCCATTTACAGACGGTAATGCGTCAAGAACAACATCAAAGGTCATTTCTTCGCCATTTCTGCTGATAAGTACATTGGCCTCAGTACCAGGTGGATTCGCACCTACCAATGGTGGCAAATCGTTCCATGTCTCAATCGGATCGCCATTAAATTCGAGAATAATGTCGCCCGGTTCGATTCCGGCGCGGTCGGCAGAACCATTATTACTGGTTTCATTGACCAGAGCGCCAACAGGGCGATCCAGATTCATTGCTTCCGCCAGTTCCCGCGTCACAGCCGCAACTACAACACCCAACAGGCCTCTTGAAACCTGGCCGGTTTCACGTAACTGCTGAACGGTTCTGGCTGCCACATTGATGGGGATCGAAAATGAGAGGCCGATATAGCCGCCGTTTGAACTTAAAATCCATGAGTTGATGCCAACAACCTGACCTTCCATATTCAATAAAGGACCACCAGAGTTCCCCTGGTTAATCGCCACGTCAGTCTGGATAAAAGGCACATACTGTTGGGCGCCATTGCTGCGCCCTTTCGCGGAAACAATTCCTGCGGTAATGCTTTGTTCAAAATTGAAAGGTGATCCAATTGCAGCCACCCATTGTCCGGAGCGCAAAGTTTCTGAGTCACCCAACGCAAGCACCGGCAACTCTTTTGCATCAATCTTGATCAGCGCAATGTCACTTGCTTCATCAGAACCAATCAAGGTTGCCTCAAACTCACGCCGGTCTGCCAGACGCACAATAATCTGGTCGGCATCTTCAACTACATGGTGATTGGTAATAATGTAGCCGTCAGCATCATAAATGAAACCCGAGCCGGCACCCATACGGTCCGGGCGACCAAAATTCGGACCCTGGGGTTCATCAAAAAAGCGCCGAAAGAAATCTGGAACCTCCGGGTTTTGGGGTTGCACTTCCTCAGGCCCTGAAGCGTTAGGACGTGCCCTGTTACCGAATTGAGTAACTCGTATATTCACCACTGCCGGTCCGGCGATGTCCATTAAGCCGGTGAAATCCGGTAAGCCGCTAACCAGCGCATGAGCCGGTTGAAAAACCCCGGCAACCATGACAAACATCCATACTGAAAATACTTTTCTCACTCTACACCTCAGTTTTATCAAAATTGCTAATCTAATTACCCAACTTTACAGCTATCAACCGCGTCAGGTCTGTCCAGTAGTTGAATATCATTGGGACTGATATCCGGTTTTGTGGTTCGGTTATAAAAATTCAAGACCAGCAAACCACAAAGCACAGCTCCCAACAATGTGGCCAGGTCCTGGGAGCCAGCTGAAAGCCCGAAATAAGAAGCCAGCGCGAAACCACCAGTTGCCCCTGCCAGGCCGGCAACAAGCGGCCAGGCATACAAACGAAATAGTAGTTTCATAAACAAGGATTCTGCAAGGCCCAGCTGTACAGCTTGTCCCGCTTTCACATTATTTCGATTTTGCAGCAGCAATTCTACAGGTTTGCGGTTAAGAAGTTTGCCAAACAAACCCGCCCCACAGCCTTTACCTTCATCGCAAGCGGCACAACCTGTCTGTCCACCAATTTGAACAAGCACGAACCCGTTTTCGGCCCGTATTGCTCTTGCCTGTTGTTCAATCAAGGTAGATTTTTGAGCGGGATTTATTGACCAGCGGAAGGCGCGATTACGGCATTGGCTATCGAAAGAACCGTTACTGTCGGTACTTCACCAATGACGGTAACGTGCTTCGTGCCAATATTTCGGGAAAAAGCATTTGCCGTACCCAATTTGCTTACCCCATGAGCCGCTTTTTCATCCTGGTCGAGGTTTTCAATGTAGACAGATACTGATGCCAGGCCGTCACTATAGACCTGATGCTCGAATACATTTTTACCCTCTTTTTCCTGAACGCTGTTAATTGTCAGTTCAAACCCAGGGGGAAGACTCGATGGTACCCATTCAGGACTTGCCGAGCTGACCAATTGCTCGTCTGGCATATTTGGTTCAAGGCGGGTAAATTCCTCCAGTGGCGTCGTTGAAAGCAGTTCATCGTGCTGTATTTCATCACCCAGATTCAAATCAGTGAACATAAGCTTTGCAATCGGCTGGCGCTGGCTGTCGTAAAGCACCCACTTCAATAATAGCCCGGAAAATTGATCCAGGTAAAATTCATATCCATATCGAAATTCATCAACCGGCGTAATTGAAATCTTCTGTGCCAGTTGCCCGGCTACCCTTGAGATGCCTCCGGTTTTAAAAGTGTACTGGCTATTTTCGCTGGCCAGAATATTATTGGGAATGACAGGAAAAATTGCGCCACTAATTACACGATCCAGCATGATCGACTTGTCACCCCCCAGCACACAACGAACACCCTGTTTATCGCGAATCACTTCGCGTTGCGTACCGTTAACGGAATATAGTCGTTCATGAACTCCATCATCACCAACAATATGCGTGATGCGCATGGTCTCCAGAGACGAACCATGTGAATAAACAAATGTTCCCTGATAACTCATCATAGTCATCGCAGAAGTCATTCGCTCCAGCCATTCGTGCGCTTCCACCCGATTTGCTGCAAAAACCGAACTACTAAGCAATATCAAGCTAAGCGCCATCAAACCGCGGACTGAATATCGTTTCAGACTCACTTGCAAGCACCAGGAGGATTTAAAAGTAAAATCCATCACTTATTTATTATCGCCAAGCTCAGCCTCACCTTCTGAATTTTCCGGTTCTTCAACTTGCGAATCACTGTTCTCTGCAGATGAAACAATTGGAACAAAGCCCAAAAACCCTTGTGTCGTGATGGAACCGCTGGTCTGGTTATGTCTCAGGAGGTAGGGATTTAGTCTCTCGTCCCTGCCTTGAGAAAAACTAGCGGCCTGGGATTTAGGTGCTATCGGCAGGACATTGGGACTGGAAAACGATTCTACAGCGGGAACCGCAACAACATCAGCATTCTGTGATACCTGCTGAGGCCCGATCGTCACAATTGCCAGTAGAGCCACAGAAGCGGCAACCGCAAAACCTGATACAGCACGTAACCACCTATTTGGTTTGCCCGACGATACCGGTGTAATAATTTCTTCCAACAAGGCAATCTGCATTCTTTGCGAAAGACCAACCAGTGGCGTGCGGGTGCCAGACTGGCGAATACAATCGCGTATCAAGTGATATCGTTCCCAGGTTCCGGTGAGTTCTTTGTCAGTACACAACCGGCGGGTAAGAAATAAACTTGTTTCCCGGGTTAACTCACCATCCATCAAGCTGGATACGTGCTCGAGTGTTTCTTTATTCATGACCTAATCTGCGCCTCTAAAAATTTTATTTTTATGTTGCCCCAAATTATGGGGAATCCAAATCCCGGTATTATTGACCATCAACCAGGGGTTTTAGTTTCTCATCTATTGCTTCTCTGGCCCGGAAAATTCTGGACCTCACTGTGCCGATCGGGCATTCCATTGTGATCGCGATCTCTTCATAACTCATACCGTCCATTTCCCGCAAAATAATCGCGGTACGTAAGTCATCTGGCAATTGTGCAATCGTATCGAAAACGGTTTTTTCAATTTCTTCTCTGAGCAGCTCGCTTTCGGGAGTAGCGCGGTCCTTAAGACGGCTATCCATGTCGTATTGTTCAGCATCAACTGCATCAATATCGGTGGCAGGTGGTCGCCTTTTACGCGCAACCAGCCAGTTTTTAGCGGTGTTGATGGCAATACGGTATAGCCAGGTATAAAAAGCGCTGTCACCACGGAAATTGCCGATTGCCCGGTAGGCCTTAATAAAAGCTTCCTGTGCCACATCCAGTGCCTCGCTCGGATCGTTAACATAACGTGAGATCAGACTGACAATTCTGTGTTGATATTTGTGGATCAACAGGTCAAAGGCAGCTTTATCCCCGCTTTGTACCCGCTCTACAAGTAGTTGATCTACGCTGGTTTCACTCACGCTGCCATTTTCCGTTTTTGCATTGATCTTTTTATTGGAACGAGATTGGTCTGTTGTACCCGTTTCAATGGCCATTACATTATTCCTTGCTCCACTGGCCATCACTGACAGTGGTTTCCTGATGTTGAGGATAACATGGTCATGAAATCTCCCTGTAAGCCAAATTTGAACTTCCTTTGCCTGCAATCTATGACCGGACCTTTGTCGCCAAGTTCAACGGCGCCAAAAAATAAAAGCGGAGCAGAATACGGGGGTGCAAGGGCGTAACTGCAATGCGATAATGCGAGGTTGTTACAGACCCAAAAACGGAAACCCAAATACATGAATTCTCCACATAACAACCTGCCGGAAGATTTTCTGCAGCAACTTGGCATTAAACAAAACAATCCGGGCGCATATTTTGGCGATGGTGAATGGTCCACTACCACTGATGCCGGTCAATTTGATTGTGTAAATCCATCCACCGGTGAATCTATTGCCAGTGTTTATTCAGCCTCTGACGCCGATTATGAAAAGGTCATTACAAAGGCCCGCGAAGTGTTTGCACATTGGAAAAACGTTCCGGCACCGGCTCGAGGGGATGCCGTTCGTCTTTGCACCAATGCACTGCGCAAATACAAAGATGCACTGGGTAGCCTTGTTGCACTGGAAAACGGCAAGATCAAAGCCGAGGGAGACGGCGAAGTACAGGAAATGATCGATATTGGTGATTTTGCGGTCGGCCAGTCACGTATGCTTTACGGCTACACGATGCACTCAGAGCGACCCCAGCACCGTATGTATGAGCAATGGCATCCACTAGGTGTGGTTGGCGTGATCTCGGCGTTCAATTTTCCCGTTGCAGTATGGTCCTGGAATGCATTTATTGCTGCAATCTGTGGAAGCACGACAGTATGGAAGCCATCGGTCAAAGGTGCTTTATGTGGCATAGCCGTTCAAAATATTTGCAATGAAGCCCTGGAAGAAGGTGGTTATCCACCAATTTTTCTGAGTTTCATGGCGCATGATCACGACCTCGCTGAAAAACTGGTCAATGACACCCGGGTTGACCTCTTATCCTTTACCGGTTCAAGTTGGGTCGGGCGCCAGGTTGGCGTCAAGGTTGCTCAGCGCATGGGTCGAAGCCTGCTGGAACTGGGCGGCAATAACGCAATCATTCTGGATGAAACCGCCGACATGAATATGGCAATTCCAGGTATTGTTTTCGGCTCGGTCGGAACTGCCGGCCAACGCTGTACTTCAACCCGTCGTGTGTTTATTCACGAAACCATTTTTGACGATGTCGCCGAGAAACTGGTCAACGCTTACCAGCAGGTTCGTATCGGCGATCCTTTAGACGACGATACCCTAATGGGACCACTCACTGATGAGGCAACCGTCAAGACCTTTGAAAAAGCAATTGAAAGAGCAAAGGCTGAGGGCGGAACTGTACTGACGGGTGGCAACAGAATCGAACGGCCGGGCTACTTTGTCGAGCCGGCTATTATCAAAGCAGAAAATCACTGGGAGATTGTGCAGGAAGAAACATTTGCCCCTATTCTCTACTTGATTCCATTCAAGACGATCGATGAAGCAATTGAGAAGCAAAATGCCGTGGTGCAAGGACTAAGCTCATCAATATTTACCGGTAACGTCATTAACGCCGAGCGTTTCCTGTCAGCTTCCGGCTCCGATTGCGGTATCGCGAACGTCAACATTGGAACCTCCGGTGCTGAAATCGGCGGCGCCTTTGGTGGTGAGAAGGAAACCGGCGGAGGTCGCGAATCAGGTTCCGATGCATGGAAGGCTTATATGCGGCGACAAACCAACACCATTAACTACGGCACCAACCTGCCTCTGGCCCAGGGCATCAAGTTCGACCTTTAGGAAATGGAACCAGTCATATTTGGGGTCAGAGTAAAAATTGCATCTATCAGCAATTTTAGCTTTGACCCCAATTGGTTTCTGACTTTAATTTCGTGATGTACCCGATAATCCGCAAAGCACTTTTCGCGGCTTCTCCAGAAACCGCGCATGGACTGGCCCTTGATGCTCTTCGCCTGGCGCATTCGGTTGGCGCGACAAGATTGGTATGTAAAGCGCAAGATCAACCGGTCAAAGTAATGGGCCTTAATTTTCCTAACCCGCTCGGCATGGCTGCGGGCATGGACAAGAACGGGGATTACATTGATGCTCTCGGTGATCTGGGGTTTGGTTTCATTGAGATCGGCACCGTTACCCCCAGACCACAGAAGGGTAACCCAAAACCGCGTGTATTTCGTATTAACAAAGCCAGCGCCATGATTAACCGTCTCGGCTTTAACAATAAAGGTGTAGATCACCTTGTCGCCCGTGCTGTACAAAGAGCTTACCAGGGAATTTTGGGAATCAATATTGGCAAAAATGCCGACACGCCCATTGAGCGGGCTGTTGATGACTACCTGTTTTGTTTTGAGCGTGTTTATTCAGTTGCCGATTACATCACCATCAATATTTCATCGCCCAATACCAAAAACCTGCGTGATCTGCAAAGCGAAGAGGCATTGAATAACCTACTCGGAAAGCTCGCCCGTCGGCGCGCCGAACTTGCCGATACACATGATAAATTTGTACCGGTTGCAGTCAAAGTGGCGCCTGATTTGACCGAAGCAGCCATTGATGCAATCGCAACAATTGTCACCAAACACAAGATTGACGGTGTCATCGCAACCAATACCACGCTCGACCGAAGTGCCATAAAAGGTCTGCAGCATGCTGAAGAGGCCGGTGGGCTATCAGGTAATCCTCTGCGGGAAAAAGCCGACGGAGTATTGGCACGCTTTAAGACCGTTCTACCCTCAGAAGTGGCGCTGATCGGCGTGGGTGGAATCAGTTCGGGTAAGGATGCTGCCCGAAAACTGGCGCTCGGGGCAAACCTTGTCCAGTTTTACACTGGATTTGTATACCGCGGTCCGGGCCTGATCTCAGAATGCCTTGAGGCAATTGCACCAGCATGAAGACGGAGCACAATGTTTCACTCAAATCGTTCAATACATTTGGTGTGGAAGCCAGTGCCAAGCAATTGGTGCGACTAGATTCCCCAGAAGACGTAGGGAATCTTCCGTCAGGTTCATTTGACCGTGATGCAGATCTGGTACTGGGCGGTGGTAGTAATATTCTGTTCTGCTCTGATATACCCGGCACGCTTTACCTCAACCGAATCAAGGGTCGCAGGATTATTAGCGAAGACAACGATTCGGTATTGATAGAAGTGGCCGCCGGTGAGAATTGGCATGAATTTGTCTTGTGGACGATAGACCAGGGCTTTAGTGGGCTTGAAAACCTCAGCCTGATCCCCGGCCTGACTGGTGCTGCTCCTATGCAAAATATTGGTGCATACGGGGTAGAGGTTTCCTCGCTAATGGATTCGGTGAATACTTACGATTGGCGAAGCGGTGAAAAGCTGGAAATGGCAAGTGAAGAGTGTCAGTTTTCATATCGTAACAGCCGGTTCAAATCCGTTGACCCGGGCCGGTTTCTGATACTGTCCTGCCGTTTGCAACTCGCAAAAAAATTCGTACCTTGCCTTTCCTATGCTGGATTAGCTGGAGAACTGGCAGCAATGAATATCAAAAATCCAAATGCCCGGCAGGTCAGTGATGCAGTAGTGCGGATTCGCCAACGTAAGCTTCCTGACCCTGCTGTTTTGGGTAACGCTGGAAGCTTCTTCAAAAACCCGGAAGTTTCAGCCGATATTGCTGAATACCTTCAATCCCACCATCAATCATTTCCAGTATTTTCCATTGCTGATAAGTCCTGCAAACTCAGTGCAGCGTGGATGATTGAGCAATGCGGGTGGAAAGGCTACAAACGGGGTGATGCTGGTGTTTCTGAAGACCACGCATTGGTGCTGGTCAATCATGGCACGGCCACTGGCAGCGACATTTTTGAACTCTCCGAGCAAATAGCAGAATCGGTTCTGGATCGTTTTGGCATCGTGCTGGAACGCGAACCGCAGGTGTACAAAATTAATTCCTGATCCAAATTTTCTGAATTTCGTAACAAGAATTCACATCATTGCAGGGCAAAGTACGGTACCGTATGGTTGTGTCCTGTAGCCAACTGTTTCGAACGAATCAGGTCTCCCCCGACCCGGTTGCAGGGCACATTTTTTGTAGCAGCGATGGTGCGCTTGAATTGTAGGAGCGATGGTGCGCTTGCACTTCGGCTTATAGATGCGTAGGAGCGATGGTGCGATTGCGGAGCAATTGCCATCGCGAAGCTTTTTTACCATCGCGAATTGCTTCCGCTAGCACTTCGGCTTATAGATGCGTAGGAGCGATGGTGCGATTGCACTTCGGCTTATAGATGCGTAGGAGCGATGGTGCAATTGCGGAGCAATTGTCATCGCGAAGCTTTTTTACCATCGCGAAGCTTCTAGCCCTCGCGAATCGCTTAAATCTTGCACGATCCCCCCGTGTCCGGTAGTTTGCATCGACTTATTCAGATTCTACGGAGCCACCGTGATTCAACGTTCTTTTATTTTCATTTCTTCTCTGTTTTTACTCATTGCCTGCGAGCCTTCAGAAACCACAACAGTTACAGAACAATCTACAACCCCAGTAGCCCCTTCTGTTAATGCTGAAAGCCCCATAGCATCCATCGAAACCGAAGGACTGCTTCAGCGTATCAGCACACTTTCCTCCGATGAGTTCGGTGGGCGTGCCCCAATGTCTGAAGGTGAAAGACTGACTCTCAACTATCTTGAATCACAGTTTCAGGAGATGGGCCTGGAACCCATGTTCGGAGACAGCTACCGTCAGGCAGTGCCTCTGGTGGCAATTGAAGCGCATGGTGATATGACACTTGGCCTTAAAGATGAAGCAGGCAATTCTATTCTCAGTTATGAAAACGGACCGGAAGTTGCTGTATTTACCAAACGCGTTGTGGAACAAACCGGACTTGATAACAGCGAGCTGGTTTGGGCCGGTTACGGCATTGTAGCCCCCGAATATGACTGGAATGACTATGAAGGTTTGGACGTCAACGGCAAAACCGTCATCGTACTGGTCAACGACCCGGGTTTTGCGACCAAAAACTCGGAACTGTTTAATGGCATTTCCATGACTTATTACGGACGCTGGACGTATAAATTCGAAGAAGCTGCCCGCCAGGGTGCTGCCGGCATCTTAGTCGTTCACGAAACTGCAGCAGCAGCTTATGGCTGGAATGTAATTGAAGACGGGCGTAAAGGGCCACAATTTGATCTCGCACAAGAGAATAAGAACATGCACCGCGTCAAAGTTGAAGGCTGGATGCAGCACCATGTCGCGGCGGAGATTCTTGAAGCAGCGGGCAAGTCACTTAGTGAGCTTGAAGAGCAGGCGGCGAAAGGCTCGGTCACTCCAATTGCACTGGGACTTAAAGCCACCGTCAACATTCAAAATACACTTGAATTTGCAGAATCCTACAACGTCGGCGCACTCAAACGCGGAACTGCTGCGGCCGATGAGCTATTCATTTACATGGCGCATTGGGACCATAAGGGAACCGTGCAACACGAGGATGGTGCACAAGGTGATTTCATCTACAACGGCGCCGAAGACAACGCGAGTGGCACCAGTGGCATGCTTGAGATTGCGCAAGCATGGGCCGCAACAAATCCGGCACCTCAACGTTCAGTTGGCTTTCTTGCGGTTACCGCTGAAGAGTCGGGCTTATTGGGCTCACAGGCATATTCTGAATCTCCACAATTTCCGATGAATAAAACCGTAGGTGGCATCAATATGGACCGCTTGAATTTCCGCGGAAAAATGAATGACATTGTTGTCATCGGTCACGGCGGGTCTGAAATGGAGAAAATACTGGCCGCGGTAGCGCTTGAAACCGGCCGCACAGTCACACCCGAGGCAACACCTGAAAAAGGCTATTACTACCGCTCTGATCACTTTAATTTCGCCAAAAAAGGCGTGCCAGTTCTATATGCCCGTGGCGGTACGGTAGATCGTGAGCACGGCGCGGACTATGTAACGCAGCGCAATACCGACTATGTTGCAAATCGCTACCATTCCCCGGCTGATGAGATCCAGTCTGATTGGGATATGGACGCGGCTGTGGAAGACCTGCATATCTTTTATAAGATCGGCCACCGGGTCGCAAATAGCGACGAATGGCCACAGTGGTACGAAGGCAATGAGTTTCGTGCGATTCGCGAAGCTTCGTTAAACGACTAATTGTAGGAGCGAGCGTGTATTTGCATCGCAAATACGCTCGCGAATTGCTCCGGTTAGCACTTCGGCTTATTAATGCGTAGGAGCGATGGTGCGCTAACTGTAGGAGCGATGGTGCGCTAACTGTAGGAGCGATGGTGCGCTAACTGTAGGAGCGATGGTGCGCTAACTGTAGGAGCGATGGTGCGCTAACTGTAGGAGCGATGGTGCGCTAACTGTAGGAGCGATGGTGCGCTTAACTGTAGGAGCGATGGTGCGCTTAACTGTAGGAGCGATGGTGCGCTTAACTGTAGGAGCGATGGTGCGCTTGCGGAGCAAGCGCCATCGCGAAGCTTTTTAGCCACCAGGCGAATTGCTCAGGCCTTGATCATTTCTCGTTCATAATCCCACTCGGCACATGACCGGTGGCAACGTGAACATTGGCAGAGTCACAATGCGCCTGCTGATCATCGAAGAAAATATCTGCACCAAAGGCTTTTAAGTATTCACCTTTGGGATTTCCTCCAAGGAAAAAAGACTCGTCTATCCGAATGCCCCATTTACGCAATGTCAAAATGACTCTTTTATGTGCAGGGGCTGAGCGGGCAGTCACCAGTGCGGTACGAATCGGGTTGTTTTCAATCGGGTAAGCCGACTGAATCTGGTGCAAGGCGGTAAGAAATGGCATAAAAGGACCGACACTCAAAGGTGTTTCGGCCGAGCGCCGCTCGCTATCTGAAAAAGCTTGAAGGCCATGCTCCTGAAATATCCGTTCTGCTTCATCGCTGAACAATACGGCATCACCATCAAAGGCAATGCGTAATTGATCGCTTTCGGGGCGATTGGTCTTGGCGGGCAATACCATTGCTGCCGCGAAACCGGCCTCAAGCGTGCGCCTGACGTCTTCCGCGTGGGTAGATAAGAATAGACTAGCGCCAAAAGACTCCATATATGGATAGCGGCTTTCACCATTGGTAAACACAGCGCGTTCAATATTCAGGCCGTAATGCTCGATAGAGTTGAATATTCTCAGTCCCGTATCGGTGCTGTTACGCGATAGCAGGATAACGTCAACACCCGGATGCTCAACTGCATCGTCGTTGAGTGCGAGCAGTTTTCGTACCAGAGGAAATGCTTCGCCCCGTTTCAGGGTTACATTTTCTTTTGCCACCTGATATTCGCGGTAACCTTCAATACCCCGGTCTTCAAAAACCCGGTGGCTTTCCTCCAGATCGAACAAAGCCCGCGATGAGACCGCAATCACCAGTGGTTTGGGAGTAAGTTGGTGGATATTGGCGGTTTTCATGGTGTTAGGTTAACAGATAGGTTCTCAAAGGCTGAGAATAAAAAGCTTCGCGATGGCTAAAAAGCTTCGCGATGGCTAAAAAGCTTCGCGATGGCTAAAAAGCTTCGCGATGGCTAAAAAGCTTCGCGATGGCTAAAAAGCTTCGCGATGGCTAAAAAGCTTCGCGATGGCTAAAAAGCTTCGC
>JBLHGQ010000032.1:0-24403 GCA_047614505.1 Rhodothermales bacterium
AAGGCCATTCGTTTGGTGGTCCAGGCTCCCACATCCAGGACCAAATGTAGTGCTAAACCAAAGCCATTCGCGATGGTGCTTGTTACACAAGCACACCATCGCTCCTACAAAACATCAAGCACACCATCGCTCCTACAAAACATCAAGCGCACCATCGCTCCTACAAAAAGCCTAGCGCACCATCGCTCTTACAAAACGTTACTTTGCAGTGCCGTTCAGTATTTCCCGATCCTTGCCTCCCAACGGCGTGTGGCAACTCAAGCACAAGGGTGAGCGGCCAGACAGGTTGGTACCCTGGAAATTTATGACCTCGCCACTTGCGTAGTACTCAGCCCAGAACCAGTCGTTGTTATCCGGGTCGTAGCCTTCTTCACGCTGGAACATGATCGTCAGGGCTTCATAATTTTCGCTATGATCGGCGGCGTATACGGCCTTGGGGGTGAGGCCATCTTCGGCGCCGTAATTATGTTTGATAATTAGTCGGCCTTTGTGACCATCAATTTCTGCCTCCGTGGTGACCACTTCCTGAATGCTACCGTGAGGCCGCCCCCCTTCAAATGGATAGCTACGAATACGACCCTCGCCAACCAGCTTGTTATCTACCATATAGGCATAGACTTTCGCGGCATATGCGTCATCAACCGCGGTGCCTGAAGATTGCTCCATAGCCTGCAATGGTGCCGCCGAAATGACAGCGGTGACCATTATCCAAGCGAGTTTTTGTAAGGACGACATGCTCATCGCTATTTGTCCCCAGTGAGAACGTCTAGTTTCCCGCCAGTAGCTTTGGAGCCGGTACCTTTGCCTGCGGTCAGCACGGGATAGTACTGGGTGAAGACAAAATCATCGGCCGCAGATACGGCATGGCATGAGTTACATGACTCGGGTGCAAACGCTTCGGCTGTGGAGGCTAAAGTTTTAAGGTCGGGATTTGAAAAGCTGTAGTAAGCCCAGTTACCTGGCTCATCCGGAAAATGCTTTTTGCTTTTGATGGTCGCTTCAAGGCCAATGTAATCACCCTGGAAATAACCGTTGCCGCTCACCGCAGCTTTTGAACCTACACTGACCAATTCCTTGACCAGAATCGTGCCTTCACGAAACTCACCGGTTTTCTTCCAATGGGCCCAGCTCTTAGGGTCGATATAAACGTTGTGATGCTCAGGAAACGCCGCCTTGCCGTTGTTCATGTCGTTCGGGGTGACCGGGGTGCCAACATAAATCCATTCCCGGTAACCAGTCGGGCGTTCCAGCTTGCCGTCCTTGATCTCGAAAAACTCTTTGGCGAAGACATTTGATGAACCAAACGTTAAAGTCAGCCCAATCAGGATGATGGACATTATTGATGATCTTTGGAAACCGTTTAACATGGCACTTCTCCTTGCAGTGTTTAAATACGATATTTAGATGGGCTGAATTGTAGGGAGCGAATGATCAAGGCGTTTCATTGGGAGAACCAAAAAGGTGTCTGAAAAGCTCAAACTACAGGGAGAGTTCGATGTTCTCGGTGACGTGCTGCAAACATTGCGTTTCCGGGGCTCAATTTTCTTTAATTCAGACCTGGCAGCCCCCTGGGGTATGTCGCTGGAAAAGCAGGACGCCCTTCGTTTTCACATCGTGTTGCTGGGGGACTGTTTTGTCGGTGCAAGTGGCCAGGAAACCGTAAAGGCCGGATCCTGCGATATTGTCATGTTGCCAAACGGTGGTCCCCACTGGATTGCTGATAAACCAGGAAGAAAGATGACACCCAGCACGCGCGCCGGTGCGGCTTGTGAACTGGGGAATCCCTTATTTCAAAAAGGCACCATCACCAACCGACTGGTTTGTGGAATGGTCCATTTTGACCGGAACGCACCTCACCCCATCATGCGTGAGTTGCCTGAGGTGATGCACTTTCCAATGCTTGAATCGGCTGAGTCCATTTGGTCGGTAATTAAGCTGATTGAAGCAGAGTTAAGCAGTCATCAGGGTCGCAGCAACCATATTGCCGATCGCCTGACAGAGGTTTTGTTTATGCAACTTCTGGATAACCATGTGCAACACAATCAGGACTCTACTGGCTTTCTGGCCGCACTGCGGGACCGCCGCGTGCACCATGCGCTCACCCTGATACATCAGGAACCGGCTTTTGCGTGGTCCTTGTCAACTCTTGGTGACCGTTCGGGAATGTCGCGCGCGACACTGGTGCGGCGTTTTAACGATGTGATTGGCGTCTCGCCGATGGTTTACATTTCAGACTGGCGCGTTATGAAAGCTAACAGTCTCATTAGAAGCACAACCCTGTCTTTGGAGCAGGTTGCGAATGCAACCGGGTTCGCTTCCGCTCGAACATTAAGCACAGCGTTCAAACGGCACTATGGCTGTACACCCGGTGACCTGCGGCGGTCGCAGGTCAAGTCGTAACACTCAAACTGCGACCAGTCTCAATTTCAGGCGGCGCGCGAAACTTCCTTGCCGAACAAAAGCGGGTCCAATAAACCAACCCGGTCAAGCGCGTCAATGTCGTCATAGCCTCCAAGGTGGCGGTTGTCGACAAATATCTGCGGCACACTGGTGCGGCCGGAACGCTTGCGCATTTCTAACTCAAGGTCATAGTTCCCGTCAGTCAAGTCGATAGCGGTGTACTCAACACCCTTGGCGTTAAGCAGCTGCAGTGCGCGTTGGCTATAGGGGCACCAGCTTTTGTAGTAGATTTCGATGTTAGGCATGGGTTTATCTCCATATATTGTTTAACTTGGATGAGATAGTACGCTCAGATATGTGTACCTTATATGGCTATTAGTGTCTAATTATGCTATTAATCGTCTATTATGGATGTATTAGGCGACATTTTAAGCGGTATAAAGGCGGCAGGCAGTGTTTACTTCTGCGATTTTCTACGCCCGCCCTGGCAACTGGACTATCGCGCTGAGGAACGCGCCCTGTTTCACCTGGTGCGACGGGGTCGCTGCCAGGTCGAGGTGTTGGGCCGCACCGAGCAATTGGAAGCGGGTGATTTTGTATTTATTGCCCCGGGCGTGGACCACACGGTATCGCCGCAACGCCCGGATGATTCCGAAACATTATTGCTCTGTGGCTATTGTCAATTCGAGGCCGTCGCGAACGATGTTCTGCTGCGCGCCCTGCCTGAATTTGTGTTGATGCGCGGCGAGGAAATGATCGAATGGCCCTGGCTGCTACGTACTCTTGAGCATCTCAGTGCTGAGTACATGTCCAAGGCACCTGGCAGCGCCCTGACCGTCGATAAGCTAACCGAGGTGCTGTTGGTGCAGCTATTGCGGGCTGATTTTGGTCGCAATGGTGCCTCTGGAGTTATTGCTGCCCTGCAGGATCCGCGTATTGCCACTGCATTGACCGCTGTTCACAAAAATCCGGCCCATTCATGGACTATCGAGTCAGCCGCTGCTGAGGCTTCACTTTCGCGATCTGGTTTTGCCCGCAAGTTCACAGCTTTACTGGGGATGGGGTTTTTCGATTACCTGACCAGATTGCGCATGCGCAGGGCGCGTGAGCTTCTCAAGACTACGAGTCTGACTGTGTCGCGTATTTCAGAACAGGTGGGGTACCAGTCGGACCTTTCATTTGTGAAGGCGTTTAAGCGCTTGCATGGTAAGACGCCAAGGGGGTTCAGGATAGGAGGATAGTGCAAGCACACCACGGTTCAATCACGATAAAAGCCGCTAAAGAACGCGGCAGCTGCATAGAAGTCAGACTTCCTATCAGTTGGTAAGCGACCTGTGGTGATCTACCAGCTTTACTGCTTTATGATATTGAGAAGGATTTAGCTTCCTTGCGTGCTTTCTTAGCTGCCTTCTTCTCTTTGGGTGACAAGGCGGCTTTCTTTTTGCCTTCCTTGTTACTCTTTTGTTCCCTACCCATGTCGCATTCTCCTGGACGCTGATAAATAGTCCTCAGCACAACCATGGTAGCGTATACGGGCCGATCAAAAGAATAAACCCTTTTATGCGCCGCTTTGCAGCATCAAAAAATGCGTGTTTAGAGACACGCAAAAGCCCCTGTGTGTGCAGGGGCTTTCATTAGTCGAAATTGACTACTTGTTTGAAATGTTGGCCAGCTTCTTTACAGGCTTTACATTTTTCTGGTGAAAGTCACGAATCAGCCCGGCAATTTTCTGACCGTCTTCTTCCAGTGCAAAGTGGCCGGTATCCAGCAAGTGGAATTCCAGATTAATGAGATCACGCTTATACGGCTGCGCGCCTTCAGCTGGGAAAATGTAGTCATTTTTGCCCCACACAATCAGTGTTGGTGGCTGGTATTCACGAAAATACTTCTGCCATGCCGGATAATGCGGAACATTGTTTTGGTAGTCGTAAAACAGTGCCAACTGAATGGATGGATTACCTTCGCGCTGTAAGTGACGAAGGTCCACATTCCAATTGTCCGGGCTGATGGCTTGCTCGTTGCGCACGCCATGAGTGTACTGCCACTTCACACCTTCAGGTGCAATGAAACCGGCCAGTGGGGCGGCATTTTCTGCTGTCCTGTCATTCCAGTAAGTGCGAATCGGATCCCAGAATTCACGCAAACCTTCGGTATAGGCATTACCGTTCTGCACGATCAGCGCCTCGACTTTTTCCGGATTGCGTTCTGCCAGGCGAAAGCCTACCGGTGCGCCATAGTCCATCAGGTACACGCTGTATTTGTCGATTCCTAACTCATCAACCAGTTTTTCCATCAGATTGGCCAGACCATCGAAGGTGTAATCAAAATCTTCCATGGCGGGCTGCGCGCTATTGCCAAAACCGGGGTAATCGGGTGCCACCAGATGGAAGCGATCAGACAGTTCCGGTATCAGGTTGCGAAACATATGCGAGGAGGTCGGAAAGCCATGCAGTAACAGGATTGTTGGAGCATCAGCAGGACCTGCTTCGCGGTAAAAGACTTCAACGCCATCGATTTCAATGGTCTTGTGCTGGGTCTGATCTGTTGATACTTCACCTGCATCAGCTTGAGGTACCCATGTTAAAACTCCAAGCGTCAACAACGTTGCTAATGCAATGGGCCAGGATTGTGGTTTAGATAAAGTTTTTCTTTTTGACGATATATTCATGTTGTTCTCCTAAGATTGATTTCAATTTCAATTGGGTTTTGCCTGCCGTAGTGCAGGCCTACTTCGTATTGGTTTCTGTGGACGTGCTTAATTGACGATCCTCGCAGCGAATCGGCACATCATTGGCGCTCATATCCCGTCGTTGCATCAGGCCGTCCTGATTGAATTCCCAGTGCTCGTTTCCATGTGTGCGAAACCACTGGCCACTGGCCGAGTCCTGCCACTCATAGATAAAGCGCACCGAAATGCGGTTGTCTGTCCATGCCCACAGTTCCTTCATCAGTCGGTAATGGAGTTCTTTTTCCCACTTGTCGCTTAAGAACTCCCTTATGGCATCACGTCCGGTAAAGAACTGATCGCGATTGCGCCAGTTCGAATCTTCCGAATAAGCCAACGCAACACGGTCGGGGTCGCGTGAATTCCAGGCATCTTCAGCGACCTGGACTTTTGCCCGTGCGGTCTCTTGCGTAAATGGCGGTTTAATGATTTTACTCATGGTGATTTCCTTTATGTTCATAACCCTTACACTGCAGTTTTCGTGCCATATAACGAAACCCATAAATAACAATGAGTTACGTGTTTTTACCAAGTCTCAGAAATTTGTGATTCACAGTTTTTTGTGAAATAATTCACAAATACTTGTGACTTTTAAGGTTTGAACAATGAGCTCAGATAACAAACCCCAGGACACGCCTGAAACCGGAGCCGGGGGCAACGACAAGCAGCTGCAAAGTCTTCAAACGCGCCATCAGCTCATCCTGGATGCAGCAGGTGAAGGTGTTTACGGACTGGACGCGCAGGGTAGAACTACATTTGTTAACCAGGCAGCCACCCGTATTTTGGGTTGGCGTACCGAAGACGTGATAGGCAAACCGCTGCACGATATTCATCACCACACCCGTTCGGATGGCTCGCATTACCCAAGAGAGGAGTGCCCCATTTATATGGCCATCCGCGATGGCCTGGTGCACCAGGTTGATGACGAGGTGTTCTGGCGTACAGATGGCAGCAATGTGCCTGTCGAATATGTCAGCACGCCGATCATCGAGGATGGTGCTATAAGCGGCGCAGTAGTGGTTTTTCGGGATATCTCTGCGCGCAAGGAAATTGAGCACCAGCGCGAGAATGCCTACCGTGAAATTGTCGCACTAAAGGAACAGTTGGAGCAGGAGCGCGATTATCTGCGTGATGAAATCAACGTCAATGTGAACTTTGGCGAGATCATTGGTGATTCACAGGCTTTAAAACGGACTTTCTCCCAAATCGAAGCAGTAGCAGGCACCACAGCCAGTGTGTTGGTAAACGGTGAATCGGGTGTGGGCAAAGAAATGATCGCTCGCGCCATTCATCAACGTAGCAAGCGCGCCGACGGGCCTTTGGTTAAGGTCAATTGTGCATCGATTCCTTCTGAGCTGTTTGAAAGCGAATTTTTTGGGCATGTGCGTGGTGCCTTTACCGGTGCGCACAAAGACCGCGTAGGTCGAATGCAGCTAGCGAGTGGTGGAACACTTTTCCTGGATGAAGTGGGAGAGATCCCAATGGAACAGCAAGGCAAGCTCTTGCGTGCATTGCAAGAAAACGAGTTTGAACGGGTCGGCGATGAACAGACCATTAAAGTTGATGTGCGTGTGGTCGCCGCCACAAACAGGGATTTACGCGCCGAAGTTGAAAGCGGCAACTTTCGCCAGGATCTTTTCTACCGGCTAAGTGTTTTCCCTATTGAAGTACCACCCTTGCGCCTGCGCCGTGACGACATCGGTCCGCTGGCAATGCATTTTCTTAAAATAATCTGTAAGGAACTTGGGAAGCAGCCCATACAACTGTCACGGCAGCAGGCGGAGGCGCTGCAAAACCATTCCTGGCCAGGTAATGTGCGTGAGCTTAAAAATGTGATTGAACGCGCAGTCATCCTGTCAACCGACCACCGCCTGAGGCTGGATCTGGCCATGCCGGAGACGGATTCAAAGCCTAATTACCTCGGTTCTAATGAGCCGCTTGTTCACCGGGAATTTGTCACTGATATGGAGATGCGCGACCGCGAAAGAAACAACCTGCTGGCAGTACTTGAGTCCACCAAATGGAAAATATCCGGGCCCAGTGGTGCGGCCGAAAAATTAGGCGTAAAGCCGTCAACGATGGCTTACCGGATGAAGAGCTTTGGTCTGGAGAAACCGCGCTGAGCTAGTCTGAATATTGCACTAGCACCGGGTTACCGGTAGCCCGCAGCCTGCAAAGAGAACAACCGTTCGTAATGCCCTTTCAGTTCCATGAGTTCGGCGTGGGTGCCACGCTCGATAATGCTGCCGTTCTCGATAACAACGATCTGGCTGGCCATTCGCACGGTTGAAAAACGGTGAGAAATGAGGATGGCTATGCGGTTTTGGGTCAGGTTTCTGAAGTGCTCGTAAATTTTTGCCTCAGCGGCGGCATCCATGGCAGCCGTGGGTTCATCCAACACCAGAATATCGGCATCGGTACGCATGAAAGCACGCGACAGCGCAATCTTTTGCCACTGACCACCGGATAATTCCTGGCCGTCTTTGAACCACTTGCCCAGTTGGGTGGCATAACCCGATGGCAGGTCTTTAACGATGTCATCTGCCATACCTTTTTCGGCCGCATCTTTCCACTGTTCTTCATTTTCAAAATGTCGCACATCGCCGACACCGATGTTTTCGCCCACCAAAAACTGATAGCGTGAAAAGTCCTGGAAGATCACACCAATACGTTGACGCAGTGCATTTTCATCCCATTCAGCCAGATCCATACCATCAAGCAGGATTCGGCCAGATTGTGGGTGGTACAAGCGGGTCAACAGCTTGATCAGGGTAGTTTTACCCGAACCATTCTCCCCCACCAGCGCCAGCGATTCGCCGGGTTTAATATGCAGATCGATGGCTTTAAGCGCAGGGCGACTGCCGCCCGGATAGGTGAAACTTACCGCCTCAAACCGCACACCATCATTGGGCAGCGGGCCTTTAAGCTGACCTTCGCTTGAGGTTACTACCGGCGTTTCCAGGTATTCGTACAAAGCAGACAGATATAGATTGTCCTCATACATACCGCCAATCGCCGTAAGAATGGCGCCAACCGCTGATTGGCCCTGACGGAATAACATCAGGTACATCGTCATCTGGCCCAGGGTGATACGACTGGCCACTGCGGCCACAGCAATCCAGGCATAGGCACCATAAAGCGCGACGGTACCAAACAGGCCCAGCACAAAACCCCAACCATCACGGCGCATGGCCAATGCACGGTCATCTTTGTACATTTTCCGGAATATTTCCCGGTACCGCCCTAGCAACAAAGGCCCCAGGCCAAACAACTTCACTTCCTTGACGCTGTCCTCGCGCGCCATCACCGATTCCAGGTAGATCTGCATGCGGGTCTCGGGTGAACGCCAACGGAACAGGCGGAATGCATCACCGGAAAATCGCGTCTCAGCGTAAAACGATGGCAAGCCGGCAATCATCAGCACCAGCACTGCCCAGGGGGAGAACTGCACCAGCAATACACCGTAACTCACCAGCGAGATAAGGTTCTGCCCAAGGCCAAAAGTGCGGTTGACCAATGAAAGTGGCCTTGATGAGGCTTCGCGCCGGGCGCGCGTAAGTTTGTCATAAAATTCTGAATCTTCGAACTGAGCCAGTTCCAGAGTCAGCGCTTTATCCAGGATCATCACATTTACACGCTGGCCTAATTGTGCGCGCAACAATGCCTTGCACAGGGAGATACCGCGCTGGGCACCGGCCAACACCCCAACAATGCCTGCCTCAACCGCCACCAGGGTAAATATGCGAGTCATTTCGACCGCGCCCGAACCCTGCGCCACGTTGGTGGCAGCTACCACCGCATCAATAATCAAAGCACCAACCCATGCCATGGCGGCTGGTAGCACACCGGCAATGAGCGTGAGAATGGCAAGCGCGATGGTCAGCGGTTTATTGGTGGTCCAGACCAGCTCAATTGCCCGGCGGGAATAGCGGAACACGCCGAAGAATCCGCGCGAGGTGGCTTCCGATGGAGTGGGAGGTGGGGCGAATTCAACCATGAGGGGATTTTACATGGTGAGGGCTAGGCCAGGCCTAATATTCTTGAATAGGCTGGTGCAACGCTGAAGCAATTCGCCTGGTGGTCCAGCCTCCTACAAGGGCAGGAGCAAGATCCAAGCCATTCGCGACGGCCCTTGCTCCGCAAGCAAACCGTCGCTCCTACAAAGAAGTTTTATGGTAATAGAATTTTTGCCATGACTGCCCGGTGATCAGACGGCCAGGGCGTTACTACAATTTCAGCCTCGGGGCTTTTTTCACCAACGATGGCGGCATCGAGCACTTGAGCGCCACGCACAAAAATAAAATCTATGCGGTCGTGATGGTCGGCCGGGTCATCCGGGCTGGTAGTAGGCGTCCAGGTATATCCCGGACGGGCGATCTCATCCGGGAAAACCGTACGGTAAGCATCGACAAAGCCGAGCTCTTCCAATTTGACGGTAAAAGGAAACTCAACCGCAAAGGGGTGTTGGCCGGCAGCAGCAGCGGCCGCCGTCCAGTCACGGTGCGAAGGCTCATTAAAGTCACCCATTACAAAGGTGGCTTCGATGTTTTCTACACTGGACAGGTCTTGCAGAAGCAGCTCAAGCTCTGCCTGCTTGGCCTGTCTTGCTGACTCAACCGCTGCATCTGAGCCGGCCAGAAAAGGTGCATCTCCATAAGGAATGCCCAGTAACTGGTATGGCACATAAGGGTAGTCCTCGCCGTGCATGCTGATAACAAGAATGCGTTTGCCACCGGTCTCGATGACTATCCCAAATTCGTTTGGGGTAACCTCAAGAATGGGAAAGCGGCTTAATATGGCATTGGCCCACAGCCCGACGTCTTCACCTTTCTGGTCGTAATAGTGGTAACCCATGGCCTCTGCCAACTCTCGTGCGGCGCTGGGACCACGCGGCGGGCAACTTCGACCGCTGCACTCAAATGCCTCGGCCCGCGATTCCTGCAAGCTGACGATATCTGCATCAATTGCACGTAGAACGGCCAACGTCTCTTCAATCGATTTGCCTTGGTTCTGCCCGGCACCCCAAACATTGAAATGCAGCAACTTCAGTTCGGTTTCTGCGCAGACTGAAGTTGCTGCGAGCATGAGGATCAAGATAATGGAATTTTTCAACATGGCGGCATTATAGATGGATAGTTCGAGATCGAAACAATTCGCGATGGCTCTTGCTCCGCAGGTGGCGCGTGCGTGTCACCAAACACGCAAATTGATAAATCGCGAAGCGATGCAAAACCAGTCATCGCTCCCACAGTGGTGCTCGCTTCTACATTAGATAGAATGGAAGCCAATATGTTACTAACCGGAATACGATGATCATGGAAACAGCCAACTCGTTGATTGATGCCATTGGCAATACCCCTCTGATTCGACTGCGCAAAGCATCCGAACTGACCGGCTGCAACATTTTGGGCAAGGCAGAATTTATGAATCCGGGCGGTTCAATTAAAGACCGCGCAGCCAAATACATTGTCCTCGATGCCGAGCAGCGTGGCGATCTTGAGCCCGGTGGCATTATTGTCGAAGGCACCGCCGGTAACACCGGCATTGGTCTCGCTCTGGTGGGCAATGCGCTCGGCTATCGCACGATCATTACCATTCCCGAAACGCAGACCATAGAGAAGAAAGACACGCTCAGGCTATTAGGCTGTGAGTTGCATGAAGTCCCGGCAGTGCCTTTTAAAAACCCACAGAACTATGTGCATGTGGCTGAACGTATGGCACAAGAGCTGGCCGCGACTGCGCCAAACGGGGTTTTTTATGCTGACCAGTGGGAAAACCTTTCCAATGGCAATGGCCACTATCGCTCCACCGGCCCGGAAATCTGGGGGCAAACCGATGGCACCGTGGATGCCTTTTGCAGTGCAATTGGCACCGGTGGCACGATTTCAGGGGTTGGGCGTTATCTGAAAGAACAAAATCCCAATATAGTCATTGCCCTGACCGATCCGATGGGTTCGTGCATGTTTAATCATTACAAACACGGCGAGCTACGTTCCGAAGGCAATTCCATCACCGAGGGCATCGGTCAGGGACGTATTACTGCCAATATTGCCAGCGCACCGGTTGATGATGCGTTTCAGGTGACGGATGAGGATGCCTTGCCGGTGATATTCGATTTATTGTCCGAAGAAGGGCTGTGTGTGGGTTTATCAACCGGCATTAATGTGGCAGGTGCCATACAACTGGCGCAGCAAATGGGCCCGGGGCACACCATTGTGACCGTATTGGCCGATTTTGGGACGCGCTACCAGTCGAAGCTTTTTAATGTGGAGTTTTTGAGGGCGAAGGGATTACCAGTGCCCAAATGGTTGGTCGATGGGAAACTTTCAGCATAAGAGCTTCGCGATGGCTAAAGAGCTTCGCGATGGCTAAAAAGCTTCGCGATGGCTAAAAAGCTTCGCGAGGGCACATGCGATGCATGTGCACCCTCGCTCCTACGCCCTTCCCGAGACCATCGATATTTAGGTTAGTTTTGTAGCGAGAAAGTCATATGGTAGGCATCTGCCCGTGCATCATAAGTAGCTTCGAAGCTGTCAGGCCATGCCGCGCTTCCGGCCGGAGCGGATGAGTCGGGAATCGCCAGACTGAAGTTTTCACGTACCATTAACAGGTCACGTGAAATCATGGGCTCGATAAAGATCGGCTGTTGGGCGTAAAAACCAACCACCATTGAGGCTCCAAATAAATCGGTTGCCGCCATTTCTTCTTCAGACAGGGCATGCATCCCCATTTGCGGTACGCAAAGACCAACCAGCATTCCTAATCCAGGGAGTTCTATATCGGGCAAGGCATATCCTGCTGGAAGGGTTTCGGGCTTGCTCACATCGCTGCAATCAATGGCATCAACTTCATCCGTCGAAACGGTAAAGAAATGGAAATCAAAGTGCGGCGTGAAAAACGGTCCCGGTGGGTGGCCATGCGACTCCCAGTTGATACCAAGGTGGTCGATTCCGGTATGAGACTTTACCCCCTCAGGCATCGGTAGGCGTGCGGCAAAAGTTGGTGGAAAGATGAATTCTGCCTCCAAATCGGCGTTTTCCGCTGAGCTCAGCGAAACACTTGCGCCAAATGCAACAAGCTCGTCGCCCAGCATTTTACTCCAGGTACAGATTTCACCATCGAATACAGTGCCGCATTCTCCCTTCACCAGGCGTTCCTGAATGACTGGCTCGAGACTTGCTTCTTCATTAGAGCAGGCTGAGATGCCGGTTGCCAAAATTACATAAATAAATGGTTTGGTTAAGGAATTGTTCATGGTTTTGTGTTCTCCGCCGATATTTTTTCAGGTTTAATCCAGTTTAGTTCTAGAGAAGATCAGATGGCAACAACAGGGTCTGGCGTTTGTCGGCAAAATACCGCTTACAATTATTCAGGAAACGCTGTGTTACGCGATTCATTGGTGTGTCGCTTGAAGTCATAAACCCATATTCGTGTCGAATATTGGGTGAGAAACGCCGCATCACCAAGCCCTTGCCGGCAAACTGCATTGCCAGCATCTCATTGACAATGGTTATTCCCACACCGCGTCGGGCAATGGCACAGGCCGCGCCAACCGTATGAGTCTCAACCCTGACATTCATTCTGACGCCGGCTTTACGAAATGCTTCATCAACCTGCAGCCGCGAAGCTTTTCCTTTGCCCAACAGCACCAACGGCTCATTGCGCAAATTGCGAACCGAAATCTTCCTTTTATCTGCCAGTGAGTGGCCGGCTGGCATGACGCAAATGGTGCCGGCACTAATCTTTAGCTCGCAACGAACACCGGGGAAACTGGCAGGCAGCTTCACAAACCCACAATCCACAGCACGCAAGGCCACCATATCCTGGACACGTTCCTGGCTTTGTGTATCCAGACTGACCCTTACATTGGGATGACTGGCAATAAACTCGCCAATGACGTGTGAAAGAATTCCCTCCGCAAGACTGGGCGGAGCCACAATCGTCAATTCACCAAAGTCGGCGATTTTCAGGTTTTCAGCCAGCTGTGTAACACGGTCAATACTCTGGAGCGCGACATCCACCTCCTTGTAAAGTGCCAGCGCTTCCGGGGTTGGTACAAGCCGCCCGTGACGGCGGTAAAAAAGTTGTAAACCGATTTGATTCTCCAACACACCCAGCAGACGGCTGACCGCCGGCTGAGTCAGATCAAGGTGTTTGCCCGCTGCCGTAACCGAGCCGGTATCAATGATGCTGCGAAAGCATTCCAGACTTTTAAGGTTGGTATTAAAAGCAGGTTGGGTCATGGTCCTTGATCTGCAGCTGTATTCCAGCCACAGCCTAACATTCAGGGAAAAAACGATCCATAACATTTTGTTATAGTTAAATTGAATATATGCATCATATTGAATGGTAAAAAAATTCTGCCTACAATCGCTCTGCTTTGTCGATCACCATTGGAATATGGTGCCCGGCGACTTTCATAAATAGTCACGTGGAGATATCACCGATGAAAAGGCACTCAAATTTGCCACTATCTACCAGTTTAGGCACTGCAATCCTGCTGGCAGCCTTGATCAGCAGTCCAAGCGGCATGCTGTATGCCCAACAATCTTCAGACGCAGGTGATGAAGGAGTGCTTGAAGAGGTCTATGTCACCGGCTCCAGAATCCGGCGGCAGGACGAATCATCAAGCAGCCCGGTACAGACGCTGAGCGAAGAAGATCTTCGCGTAGATGGCTCACTATCCATTGGTGAAACGTTGCAAAGCCTGCCATCAATTGGCCCCAGCCTGAATTCCAATGGTTCTGCCGGTGTAAGCCATGGCTCGAGCGCACTTAATATGCGCAACTTGAATCCCAATCGCAGCCTCGTATTGGTCAATGGCCATCGCTGGGTGAATGGCGCCGGAACCCGAGGTTTTCGTGACTTCGTTGATCTGAACACCATTCCACAGGCAATGATCGAGCGAGTGGAAGTACTTCAGGACGGCGCCACCGCCATTTATGGTGCAGACGCCATCGCAGGCGTGGTCAACATACACACATATCAAAACTACGAAGGCGGCCGCATTAAAGCCTATTACGGCAGCAGCAGTGAAAGCGACCGCGATACCACTGGTCTGGACGTGCTGTTTGGGAAAACCTTCGGCAATACCAACGTTACAGTTGCGCTGAGCTATGTCGATCAGGAGCCTATTTATTCTCAGGATCGGGCTCTGACTGCCATTCCTCTTAATGGTCTTGCCGCAGGAACTCCGGAAGGTCTGTTCCGGGAATCAGGCTTGGCCGCCGTTGTCGGTTTTACACCTCCCTCCGCCGGCATAACACGCGCCCCGGGTAGCGATGGAAACAATATCGCAAATTGGCGGCCGGTGGTGTCAGCAACAGACCGGTTTAACCGCTATGACAATAATTATGTCGTTGGCCCTACCGAGCGAACCTCCTTGTTCATTCAAAGCAACACCGAAACCGGAAATGACATGACATTTACAGTGGAAGCGCTTTACAACGAGCGCAAGTCTGGTCAGCTGTTCTCCGGCGCAGCCCCCATTGTCAGAGGGGGTAGTCGTGGCTTTGTCATTGCCAACGACCCGAGGGTGAATCCCTTTGGTATTGAGTTTTCCGGTTCAGACTTCAGGATCGATAATTTCTTCGAAGATGTAGGGCAACGCGATAACGTTCAGGATGTTGAGACTACCCGTCTGGGAATAGGCCTTGCTGGTGAATTCAACAATGGCTGGGGCTGGGATACATTTGTGTCCACAGCACAAAATAAGGCCAGCTTCACTTCATTCAATCAGTTACACCTGGACAAGCTTGCTCTTGGCCTGCTGGCATGTGATACCTCCGGTATCAGCGCCAATGTTTCCGATATTTCTGCCGGCTGCGTGCCGGTCAATATGTTTAACCCGCTTACCCCTCAAATGGTTGATTACATTCGGTTTGCACCTGTTGACAACAACAAAGCTGAGCAATTTGATTTCACCTTTAACTTCACTGGCGAACTGTTCGAAATGCCGGCCGGTGCTGTGGGCTTTGCCGCCGGTATCGAGTATCGCGAAGAAAAAGGCGTTGATGTTCCGGATTCAACCAACAATTCCACACCACGGGTGAACACCTATCGAACCACGTCTTCTGCGCCACGTGATGGCACCATCGGTAAGTACGACCTGAACGAGGCGTATGTTGAATTTGATGTGCCACTGGTCAGCGGCGGTGAATCCATCGAGGATTTCAGACTGCAAGCTGCCATGCGCTATTCGGATTACAGTACTTTCGGTAGCACCACCAATGGGAAAATTGGATTTTTACTGCGTCCTAACGACGACTTTATGATCCGCGGAACCTTTGCTGAAGGTTTCCGTGCTCCGTCAATCCTCGAATTGTTTGAAGGCACCCGCTCAACTTCGATACCAGTATCTGACCCCTGTAGCGGTGGTGGTGGCGGAATCGGCTGCACCGGCGTGCCAAATGGTTACGTACAACCTTTCGCCAATGTTAATGCCACCGTTGGTGGCAACCCGGCCTTGCAGCCAGAAACCTCCGAGAATACCTCCATTGGTTTCGTATACACCCCTTCCGGCCTTGAAGGCGCCAGCTTTACCCTTGACTGGTACAACATTGATATCGAAAACACCATTAGTGATTACGGCGCTCAGAATCTGCTGGACCTGTGCTCGAGCAGTGGCCAGCGTTGTAACTTCATTCAACGTGACACTAGCGGTGAGATCACCAATATTGCGGATGGGCCAATTAATCTTAACCGCACAACAGTTGAAGGCCTGGATCTGGTTGGGCGCATGTCCACCGAAACGCGTTTTGGCGCTATGGATTACACGCTGTCCTTGTCTCACTTGATGGACCTGACAGAGGAATCTACCCTGCCAAATGGCAGTGTTTCCATCAATGATAAAGTCGGTACTGCGGCAAGCCGTGAGGCATTTCCTGAATGGCGCGGCATGTTCACGGTCAGGCTTGCGAATGATGACTGGACCGGCAGCTACTCTGCACGCTACATCGGTGACACCACTGAAGTTCGAAGCGGCACCTCATATCACATTGGTTCAGTCACTTATCACAACATTGCTGCAACCTACCGGTTCAGTGATGCCTTGAACCTGAAGTTGGGAGTCGACAATGTGGGCGACAAACAACCGCCAGCATCAAGGACTAACCTGAATATCAACTTTGATATCAACACCTATAACGCCGTCGGTCGCTTCATGTACGCACAATTGAACTGGGACTTTGAGCTCTAGGATTCAGCCAGGTCTCTGAGTGTTGCGTTTTGATAAACCCGGGCCCAATCCAGGGCTCGGGTGTTTGCCCGCCCGGCAAACTAGAATAAGTCGTATCAACGCCACTCCCTGAGAACATGATGCAAACAGAAGCCCGCAAAACCGGACAGGTCAACCCGATCATCGTAATGTTAACGATTTTGGCTCTCGCAGTAGGGCTTACCTATCTGATTGACTCGGGCCAATACCAAAGAGATGGAAAGCTCGTGGTGCCGGGTACCTACCAGACACTCGATAAGGATCGTTCGCTCGTGCAATTATTCAGCACTACGCATGCGCCTGCCGCAGGACAGGCCCAACCCGTCAGCCTCAGCGGAGCCTTGCTGGCAATTCCAACCGGTCTGGAGCGCATGGCCGGGCTTATTTTTATGGTTTTAATCATCGGCGGGATGTTTGGCATTCTCACCCAGTCAGGCGCGATTGATGCCGGCCTGGAGAAGCTGCTGCATAGTGTTCGCGGCAATATCTACATCCTGGTGCCGGCTCTGATGTTGGTGTTCTCTGCCGGCAGCACCTTCCTGGGCTTAGCCTCAGAATACTTACTTATTATTCCCTTGATGGTTGCCATGGCTCAGCGCCTGGGCTTGTCCAGCATTATTGGCCTGGCTATTGTCACGGTTGCGGTTAAAGCAGGCTATCTGTCCTCGGTGACCAACCCGGTTCCCTTGAGCATTGCTCAACCGCTGGTTGGCCTGCAAGTTTTCAGCGGCGCTGGATTACGGTTCTGGTTTTACTGCGTGTTTATTGTGGTGGGAATTGCATTCGTGCTGTTGATGATCCGCAAAGAGGGCGTAAAAGGCGAAGCGGACTGGTCCTTCGATAGTTCGCCCCTGTCAAAACGCAACCAGCTGACATTGGGGTTGTTAACCATTGGCATTGCCTTCCTTGTTTATGGTTCCAATCGTTGGCAATGGCAACACCATGAGCTTTCCGCATATTACATTGGTCTGAGTGCTTTGCTGGCTGCCGCAGCAGGATTAAAGCCCAGCTTTGCTGCCGACGCATTTGTAGGTGGCATGAAGAAAATATTGATGGCCGCCATGCTCATCGGCGTAGCTTCCGCCATCGCTGTCACACTGGAGCAAGGTCAGGTTCTGGATTCAATCGTATTCAAATTGACCCGTATGATTGGCGAGAACAATCCTTTATTTGCTGCCTACGGCATGTTCGGCTCGCAATTGTTGCTCGATTTCCTGATTCCATCTACTTCAGGCCAGGCTGCTGTATCCATGCCAATTCTTGGTCCCCTGGGGCAGTTGTCTGGTGTACAACCTCAAACTACCGTGCTGGCTTTCCTGTTTGGCAATGGCATCACCAATATGCTCACTCCTACTTCCGGAACCCTGTTGGCCTATCTTGCAACCGCCCAGGTGGGCTGGCTGCAGTGGGCGAAATTCGTCTTCTGGCTTTGGCTGAGCTATATAGGCATTGCCCTCATACTGCTGACAATTGCAGTCAATATCGGCTACTGATGCTGGCCCACCGCTCCAAACAAAATGTTGTGGTGGAGAAAGACATCATGGTGCGCATGAGCGATGGCACCAATCTGGCCACCGATATCTATCTGCCGTCGGACAGAACCGGACCGGTCCCGTTGATCATGGAGCGCACTCCTTATGACAAAGCAGGTGCCAGCCGCTCCGAACTCCTGCCAGGGCGTACAAGCCCATTAACACGGACTGAAGTTGCGACTTTCTTTGCACAACAGGGGTATGGCGTTGTAATGCAGGACTGTCGTGGCCGTTACGGTTCCGAGGGGGAATTTGTAAAGTACTTGTATGAAGCGGGTGATGGGCAAGACACCATGCACTGGCTGCTTGAACAAGCCTGGTGCAATGGCCGGGTCGGCACCATGGGCCTGTCATATGGTGCCCACACCCAGTTGGCGCTTGCTTGCATGAATCCACCCGGTCTAGCTTGCATGTTTATGGATTCCGGTGGGTTTTCCAGCGCCTACCATGCCGGTATCAGACGTGGCGGAGCTTTTGAGCTAAAGCAGGCAACCTGGGCCTGTCGCCATGCCTTACTCAGCAAGCAAACCCTGCAGAGTCCACAGCGGCGAAAGACCTTAATGGCGCAGGATATTCCTGCCTGGTTTCGGGATATGCCCTGGTCCCCCGGGCACTCGCCATTGAGCGCTGCTCCTGAGTTTGAGTCGTACTTGTTCAAACAATGGCAGGCCGGCATATTTGACGATTACTGGAAACAGACCGGGCTTTACGCTGAAGGCTATTACGACCGCATCCCCGATATTCCTGTCAGCATCGTCGGCAGCTGGTATGACCCTTATGCCCTCGCATGCACAATTAATTTTGTAAACCTGCAGGGCCGGGAGGCCGATGTTCGACTATTGATGGGCCCATGGACACACGGTAATCGCTCCGCGAGTTATGCCGGTGATGTCGATTTTGGCGAACAAGCCACACTGGAAAGTTATATTAACGTCAACTATCTGGAATATCGCCTGGAATGGTTTAATCACTTCCTGCAAAATGAAGGTGGCATGGCAGGCCCGCAGGCGGGTTTGCATTATTTTCGTATGGGTGGTGGCACGGGTGCCCGCAACGAGGAGGGAAGACTTCAACATGGCGGACAGTGGCTGCACGCCGAGACATGGCCGCCGGCTGGAGTGGTGACGAAACAACTGCATCTGCACGTCAACGGAGTTCTGAATGACATGACTCCGTTACAGGAAAGCGCATCGCTGGCATATGTCAGCGATCCCGATGATCCGGTTCCGACAATTGGTGGCGCTGTTACCTCGGGAGACCCGGTGATGGAAGGCGGCGCATATGATCAACGAGTAACTGAAGAGACCTTTTGTTACTCCGATCATGCCAGAAACGGCCCATTGTCAGAACGCGATGATGTGCTGGTTTTTGAAACAGCGCCTCTTGAGGCTGATCTGGAGCTTACCGGGCAGATATCGGCTGAACTCTGGGTATCTTCAGATTGTCCCGACACCGACTTTTGTATCAAACTGATCGATGTGTACCCTCCCAGTGAAGATTACCCCGACGGTTTTGCGATGAATATTAGCGAGGGAATTCTACGCGCACGTTACCGTGAGGGCTGGGAGCGTGAGGTGATGATGAGTGCCGGTGAGGTTTATCGGATTGAAGTGGAAACATTTCCCACCAGCAATCTGTTCAAAAAAGGCCATCGCTTGCGGTTGGATGTTTCCAGCAGCAATTACCCGCAATTCGATATCAATCCGAACAGTGGGGCGGAAATGGGCTTTGCCGGCCCATCCAGGGTCGCGAATAACCGAATTTTTTGCTCTGTTGATCATCCTTCACGCATTATGCTTTCCATCGTTCCCTAAAAACCCTTGCTTAGAGTAAATCAGCTTGTTATGAGTAACAAAAAAGGCATTAGCCGACGTTCACTTATCAGGCAGTCATGCACTGCGATTCCGCTGGGTTTGGTCGCCTGTTCACCGCCCCTGACCCGGCTCATTTCTCAGGCTTCATTGCGCTTGACCATCACCGGCCAGGCCTTAATGCAGCATCCGCTTTGTCTGGACCCATACCCGGGGCTGAATGAGGTTATTTCGCAAATTCAGAGCAGTGATACTGCATTCACGGATCTTGAAACCGCAATCTTGACGACCGAATCGGGTCCGCCTACGCGCGATACAGAATTTTTCCATGCGGGCACTCCGGAAGTTCTGCATTGCCTTGATGAAATGGGTTTCGATTTGCTCGCCCTGAGCAATAACCATGCCTGGGATTTAGGTACAGCTGGCGTGCTGGCAACCCGCAATGCCGTTGCTGCGTCAGGTTTTGGTTTTGCCGGCACCGGTGCTGATATTGCACAAGCCAGCACGGCGGGTTTCTCACCTCGCGGGCAACGAGTGGCACTGGTCGCCATGGCATCCGGCAAGATTCGCGAAGGGGCAGCCGCAACTAGTGAGAGAGCCGGTGTCAATGAGCTTCGCATGCACAATGAATCAGTACCGGACGAAAGTGATGTGAAGCGCAACCTGGCTGCCATTGCTGCAGCCCGCGATAAGGCGGACTGTGTCCTGGTTTATCTACATAATCACCAGTGGGGCGATGACATGAGCAAAACCAAGCCCTGGGCCAGAAAATTTGCCCGTGCTTGTATCGACGCCGGAGCTGATGTCTTTGCCAGTCACGGCGCTCCTTTATTACACGGCTTGGAGGTTCATCGTGGTAAGCCCATTTTTCACGGCCTGGGCAGCCTGGTGTTTCATTCCCGAACCGAACCCGGTCATTATCCGCCCGAAGTCTGGGAGTCAGCCATCGTGCAGCTTAATTTTGCGCATGCTGAAATACAGGAAATTGAGATCATTCCGATTGTACTTAATGAGCTCGGAGACGACCGGCTGCGCCAACTCGAAACCCGGGGCCGGCCAAGGATTGCCCGTGGTCCGGATGCTGCGCGTATTTTGAACAGGTTCACAACACTCAGCGCACAGCTTGGAACGGATCTGACCATTGTAGGCGAGCGGGCATATCTGCGACCCATTCAAACGTAGTAAACACAGGCTCCCGCTTGTTTGTTGCCAGCGCCTCCGATGACGAGCCCAGATTTCGCAAGCCTGCTGCCGCCAGGATCGATCATTGGAATAAGGAATCAAAACTGCCCTGGAAACTCAATGCGATCACGATTGAGGGTTATGGGCATTTTTCTTTGATTACCGAATCGTTTCGACAAGGCCTGGACTGGATTTTTGATTAGTGATGTGCCAAATGAAGCAATTCGCGATGGCTAAAGACTTCGCGATGGCAATTGCTCCGCAATCGCACCATCGCTCCTACAAACACGCGCACCATCGCTCCTACGCTATTCCTGACCCCAATGGGTCTTGCACAATGATTCAGGAGAGGACCGGGTGCTCGACCGATTCCAGGTCTGTGCAAACCGAGGCGATTCGCGATGGCTAAAAACTTCGCGATGGCAATTGCTCCGCAATCGCACCATCGCTCCTACAACCAAATACACCATCGCTCCTACAAACACGCGCAGCATCGCTCCTACAACCAAATACACCATCGCTCCTACAACCAAATACACCATCGCTCCTACGCTATTCCTGACCCCAATGGGTCTTGCACAATGATTCAGGAGAGGACCGGGTGCTCGACTGATTCCAGGTCTGTGCAAACCGAGGCGATTCGCGATGGCTAAAAACTTCGCGATGGCAATTGCTCCGCAATCGCTCCTACGCTATTCCTGACCCAAAAGGGTCTTGCACAATGATTCAGGAGAGAACCGGGAAACAATTTTTGAAAGCATACGCATCAGGGATGATGCGGACGAGCCTACATGGATGTATTCACGGTGTCTTTCAAAAAGAGTTACCGGGTGCTCGACCGATTCCAGGTCTGTGCAAACCGAAGCAATTCGCGATGGCTAAAAACTTCGCGATGGCAATTGCTCCGCAATCGCACCATCGCTCCTACAAACAAGCGTGCCCATGCTCCAGCGTTTAAACGACCAGGCGGTAGCCGATTCCGTAGACAGATTCGATAAGGTCAGATCCGGGGCATGCTTCGGATAATTTCTGGCGCAAGTTCTTCACATGGGTATCCACAGTTCTGTCGCTGACGATGCGGTAATCGTTGTAAATGGCGCTCATTAACTGATCGCGCGAAAACACCTGTCCGGGGTGCGCGGCCAAATGGTCAAGCATTGCAAACTCCACTGGCGAGAGTTTCATCTGAGTATTGTTGATGGATGCTGTATGACGATCCTTGTCGATTTGAAGACCTGCAGGCAATACCTCGTTTGGTCCTGCACTTGACCGGCGCAATACGGTTTTTACCCGTGCAACGACCTCTCTCGGGCTGAAGGGCTTACAAATATAATCATCGGCGCCAAGCTCCAGACCAAGCAGGCGATCGATTTCCTCTACCAGCGCGGTAACCATAATAATGGGTGCCCGGCTTTTTGCCCGTATCGCCTTACACACTTCTATACCGGTCATACCCGGCAGCATCAGGTCTAGCAGAACCAGGTCCGGAGAGACTGCATCAAACGATTTTAGAGCTTCATCACCACGGGCCACCCAATGGGTTTGATAACCACCGGTTTTTTCAAGATAGTCGCGCAGCAGACTGGCGAGCTTCTCCTCGTCTTCAACAATCAGGATGAGTTGCCCTTCATTCATTTTCCGGGGGTCATGTTTCCAGTGGCAATATGGTGGTGATCAATATACCGCCATCCGGGCCGGGTGCGGCGCTTATGCTCCCGCCATGAGCTTCAACGATGTTGCGGCAAATCGAAAGACCCAGCCCGCTGCCGCCTGAGTTGCGGTTGCGACTGCCCTCAAGGCGATAAAGTCGTTCAAACAGGCGCTCACACTCATCTGAGCTTGCGCCAGGCTTGCTATCACTGATGGTGAGTTGTACCGATCCATTATTGTTGGTCAGCGCGACCGAAATACGACCGCCTGCATCGGTATAGCGCACTGAATTGTCCAGCAGATTGCGGAAAAGTTGCCGCAGTCGTTGTTCATCGCCTTTAACAAAAACACGCTGACCAGGGCTGGCGTATTCCAGTTGCAGTTCTTTCTGCGCTGCACGGGCTGTGAAGGAGCCGGTTGCCAACTGCAGTAACTCGTCAAGATCAACGATTTGCATTTTATAGGCCAAAGCGCCGGAATCGGTCAGTGCCAGATTGTGTAAATCATCTACCAGTGAAGCGAGATGATTAACCTCATCCTGCACCGAATCGAGGTTTGCTATGTCCATCGGGCGAACCCCGTCACTCATGGCTTCCAGCTCGCCGCGGATAATCGCCAACGGGGTGCGTAACTCGTGGGCAATATCTGACATCCAGCGTTTGCGTGCCGTCTCGTGTTCTTTTAATGCCGTCGATAGTCGATTCACATCATCAGCAAGTTTTGAAATCTCGTCACTGCCCTTGGGCTCCAGTCTGGTGTCAAAATCACCTGCAGCGACCGCTCGTATACCACCGGCAACCTTATTGATTGGCCCGCTTAAGTGGCGTGCCAATATCCAGGCAAGTAAGGCCGCCACTGCCAGTCCGGTGGCTAAACCTATAAGCAGGTTCTCACGCAACTGAACCAGAAATGCCTCTTCCTCGGGCAATTCAATACCACGTTGCATGGCCACACCCAGGTAACCGACTGTAGTACCACCCACATCGATGGCCAGCCACTGGTCCTGCGAACTGCCCGCCGGAACCTGCCCGACAATGGCATAGTGATCTGCATTCAAGAGGAATATTCGTTGGTGTAAGGCATCCGGGCCGGTTCGTTCTCTGGGACCATCGCGACGCCCGGCTTCTGCTCCATCATTGGATCCATCTCTGGGCCCGCCTCTGGGACCACCGGGAGGGGGACGTCTTCCCGCAGGCGGTTGTCGCCGGCTTTCAGTTCCAGACTCACCACCCCTGCCCAGGGTTGAAGCTATTAATTCGTGAAACTCGCGCGGGCTTTCCAGAAACGCATCCCAACTCTGTCGCGATCCATACCAACTAACCAGTTCCGGCACCAGTTGTTCCAGTTTGGATCTCTCCTGTTGTTGTAGAAAATCAACAAAGCCACGGCCAATGCTCGCGCGCGTGATCAGAGTGATCAGCACCAAAACCAGAGCTGTGCAAACAAACAGCGCTATTAGCAGTTTATGAATCAGTTTCAGTTTCATATGGTTGAGTATCCTGCACCAGCCTCGCAGCCCCTACAACCACGCCAGGCCAATCTCCTCATTTTCTTCAAATTTGATCCTATATCGCAGATCACTATGGAGCCTGACAAATTTGAAGCGCCAGCCAATACCGGCCGGCCATAGAAATTGAAACAGGACCAAAAATGAATCGAAACACCGTAATGATCTGCACTCTTGTCTTCGCCTCTGCAATTGCCTCAGGCGTTGCTCAGGCAAGGCCTGGACATGGAAACCCGGCGGACCGGCTCACCAGTGAACTAGGGCTGGATGAAGCACAGACTGCTGAAGTACGGGCCATATTTGAAGATGCCCGCGCATCACATGACGAAGTTCGTGATCAATCACATGAGACTTTTTGTTCAATCCGTGCACAAACCGATG
>JBLHGQ010000033.1:0-24252 GCA_047614505.1 Rhodothermales bacterium
TTGACCGCCTGGTGCCGCATATTGAGGCAACTATGGCGCGTGTACCTGCTTTCGCCGAAGTAGGAATGAAAAAAGTTTACAACGGCGCGATCGCTTACACCCCTGATGGAAACCCGATTGTTGGGCCGGCCTGGGGCCTGGACAACTTCTGGCTGAATGAAGGCCATAGTTTCGGTATTACTGCTGCCGGTGGTGCCGGCTGGCAGCTCGCGGAATGGATTGTTGAAGGTGAGCCCACCATCGATATGCTTGGCGTTGAGCCACGCCGCTTCGGTGACTATGTGAGTAAGGAATACCTGGTCGAAAAAAACGAGGAAGCATACTCCCATGTGTTTGAAATTCACTACCCGGATGAGGAGCGGCCCGCCGCACGACCACTGAAAACTGCGCCCTGCTATCAGCGGCTCAAGGACATGGGTGCCGTGTTCGGTCAAAAATTTGGCTGGGAGAGAGCCAACTGGTTCGCCTCCGAAGGCATGGCACAGGAAGATCACTGGTCTTTCCGCCGTTCCCGTTGGTTTGAAGCCATTGGCCGTGAAGTTGAAAATGTGACAAGCAATGTCGGGATTCTGGACATGACCGCTTTTGCGAAATGCCGCGTTTCAGGTCCGGGTGCCGAAGCATTTCTTGATGGATTTGTTGCCAATCGAATTCCACAGAAAACCGGCGGCGTTGGACTGTGTCATGCATTGAACGGCAATGGTGGGATCCACTCTGAATTCACCATCTGCCGTGAATCAGACAGTTCCTTTTACCTGGTTTCAGCCGGCGGTTTTCAGCGACTGGATCATGATTATTTGCAAAAGCATATGCCCAGAGATGGCTCAGTGAATTTTGCACAACTGACTGATGCTATTGGTGTATTGGTGATAGCAGGACCAAAATCACGAACCCTTATGCAACGGGTGTCAGACGCCGATTTTTCCAATGAACAGTTCCGCTGGTTAAACGCTCAAAACATCGTTGCAGGCGATGTGGCAGTTAATGCGATGAGGGTGAATTATGTTGGCGAGCTGGGCTGGGAGCTTCACCACCCGATGCAAAAGCAAAATCAATTATTTGACGCCTTGATTGCAGCAGGACAAGACCTTGGTCTCAAACCCTTCGGTATCCGTGCCATGGATGCCATGCGCATGGAAAAATCCTACCGAATGGTGGGTACAGAATTATCCATTGAGTATTCGGCCTATGAGTCGGCAATGGATCGGTTTATCCAGCCGGAGAAAGCTCATTTTCTGGGCAAGGATGCGTTAATGGCCTCAAAGGCCAGGGGCTTGAATAACCTGTTGGTTACTCTTGAGGTTCTCGATGTTGATGATGCAGATGCATTGGGAAATAATGCTTTGACCATAGACGGGCAACTTGTTGGCCGTGCAACCGGTGGTGCTTATGGTTTCAGGGTTCAAAAATCCTTGGCCATGGGCATGGTCAAACCCGAATTTGCCGAAATGGGTACTGAAATGGAAATTGAGATTCTGGGTAAGCTTTATGCGGCACGCGTTATTGCCGACAGTCCCTTTGATGGTAAAAATGAGCGCCTACGCGATGTAAACGGTGCGAACGGTTAGTCATTTAGTCCCTATATGAGCAAATATTCAGCTTTCAGTCTGCTACGCCACGCCGGTAGCTATAACACCAGGTGGAAGCAAGCCTGGCGCGATCCTGTGCCTAAGAAAAAATATGATGTCGTCATTGTTGGCGGCGGTGGTCACGGATTGGCGACTGCCTACTATCTGGCAAAAGAGCATGGCGTTCGCAATATCGCCGTACTAGAGAAGGGCTACATCGGTGGTGGCAATACCGGCCGCAATACAACCATTGTGAGATCTAACTATCTTTGGACCGAAGCGGCTCTTCTTTACGAAAAGTCTATGAAGCTATGGGAAGGCCTCAGTCAGGAATTAAATTACAACGTTATGTTCAGCCAGCGTGGTGTTTACAACCTTGGCCATACTCTGCAGGACATGCGTGATATTGAAAGACGGGTGGGTGCGAACCGGCTGAACGGGATAGATGCCGAAGTTGTTTCAGCTGAGCAAATTGCAAAGGCAATACCCGGGATCAATACATCCCCAACAGCGCGCTATCCGATCCTTGGTGCCTCATTGCAACGGCGCGGTGGAGTTGCACGTCATGATGCGGTTGCCTGGGGTTTCGCACGGGCGGCCGATGCACTTGGGGTGGACATCATTCAACAGTGTGAAGTGACCGGGCTTAACCGCGATGGCGGCAAAATAACCGGTGTTGAGACCAGCCGTGGACGAATCATGGCAGATAAAGTCGGTGTGGTGGTTGCCGGTCATGCCAGTGTGCTGGCGGACATGGCGGAACTGCGTTTTCCTATCGAAAGTCATCCATTGCAGGCATATGTCTCTGAACCTCTTAAACCGGTACTTGATACGGTGGTTATGTCCAACGGGGTACACGGTTATATCAGTCAGTCCGACAAGGGCGAACTGGTGATCGGTGCCGGTATTGATGCCTACCTCGGCTATGGTCAGCGCGGTAGTTTTCACACGATTGAGCACGCGATGCAGGCCATTATTGAGCTGTTTCCGGCTTTCAGCAGGGTCAGAATGTTAAGAATGTGGGGCGGCATAGTCGATGTCAGCCCTGATGCCTGTCCGATAATCAGCAAAACACCGGTCAAAGGCCTTTATTTCAATTGCGGTTGGGGCACCGGTGGTTTCAAGGCCACACCCGGTTCAGGTTGGGTGTTTGCCCATACCATCGCGCAGGACGAACCACATCAACTCAATGCAGCATTCAGCCTGGACCGCTTTTCAAGTGGCGCACTGATTGATGAGCACGGCGCTGCAGCGGTTGCTCACTGACATGGATTGCTCATGTTCCTGATCAAATGCCCATGGTGCGGTGAGCGCGCAGAAACCGAGTTCAGCTATGGTGGTGAAGGCGGCATCAGTCGTCCTGAAGATCCGTTTGCTCTGGATGACACTCAGTGGGCGGATTATCTGTTTATGCGCAAGAACCCGCGCGGCAGGCATAAGGAATTATGGAATCACGCTCAGGGATGCAGGAGATGGTTTGGCGTAGTCAGAGATACCGTCAGCTATCGAATTGAATCCAGCTACCAGTTGCAGGCCGGTTTGAAAGAGACCAGCGATGAGTAGGCTGGCTATGGGCGACTCGCAGGCGAATCGATTGGAGCAGGGTGGGCGCATTGACCGTTCGAAACCAATATCTTTTCGATTCAATGGTAAATCTTTATGCGGCTATGAAGGTGACACACTGGCATCGGCTTTGCTGGCCAATCAAGTATCCATTGTAGGGCGCAGTTTTAAGTTGCATCGACCGCGGGGAATCTTCGCTTCCGGCGCTGAAGAACCCAATGCCATCATGCAAATAGGAAAGGGTGCTTCCACCCTGCCCAATCTCAAAGCGACGCAGGTTGAGCTTTATGACGGGCTGGAAGCCTGGTCAACCAAGGGCTGGCCTAGCGTCAACTTTGATGTGGCCGAAGTCATTGATGTAGCAAGCCGCGTGTTTAGTGCCGGTTTCTATTACAAAACTTTTATGTTCCCCGGTTCATGGTGGGAAGCTTATGAGCGAATCATCCGTCGCTCGGCAGGTTTTGGGCGCGCGCCTGCATCCCCTGATCCTGATTTTTATGAACATCGAAATGCACACTGCGATGTGCTGGTAGTCGGCGCTGGTCCGGCGGGATTGATGGCTGCGCTGCTTGCGGCAAAATCCGGCGCGCGGGTCATAATTGCGGACGAGCAAAGTGAATTCGGCGGCCAGTTACTATCTTCTAAGGAGTCGATTGATGCCCTCCCGCCAGGCGAATGGCTTGAGAATACCGTCAATGCGCTGTCTGAAATGGACAATGTGACCCGCTTAAACCGCAGTTCAGTATTCGGATATTTTGACCAGAATTTCTTAACCATTGCTCAATCGTGCACCGATCATTTGGGACCGGTTCCAGGGGGTAATGTCAGGCAGCGATTATGGCGTGTTCGGGCAAGACAAGTCGTGCTTGCACAGGGCGCTTTTGAACGACCTTTAGTGTTTTGCAACAATGATCGACCGGGCGTGATGCTGGCATCGGCGGTATCAACCTATCTCAATCGATATGCAGTCTGCCCTGGACGTAGTGCAGTGGTTTTTACCAATAATGATTCAGCCTATCAGGCTGCATTGGATTTGCACGCAGCCGGTTGTGTGGTTCATGCCATTGTCGACAGCAGACCCACTGCAGCGGCGAGTCTGGGAGATGAGGCGGAAGCTGCGGGAATCCAGGTGCTCGCTGGTCATGTCGTCACAGACGTCAGTGGGCGGAAGAAAGTTAGTGGCGTCAAAATTGCAAAGTGGTCTGGTGATTCCAGTGCAACTGTGCAGGCAGTGATCAATATTAGTTGCGACCTGCTTGCCGTATCCGGCGGCTGGAGTCCTGCTGTACACCTGCATTCGCAGGCAGGCGGGAAGAATGTCTGGGATGACTCATTGCATTGTTTTGTGCCTGGTGAAACAGCGCAAGCCAATTTCTCGGCGGGTGCCTGCAAAGGGCAGTGGACGCTCGAAGCCTGTCTGAAAGAGGGCATTGATGCCGGTAGTGCCGCTGCGCAGGCTTGCGGTTTTCAGACCACGGAAATACCGCGACCAAAATGCAGGCCGATCCAGTCCAATCCGCTACAGCCACTTTGGCGGGTTCCGGCAGAAAAAGACCCCGATCGCTGTGCAAAGCAATTCGTTGATTTCCAGACCGATGCCAGCGTCTCTGATATTCGTCTTGCCGTGCGTGAGGGTTATCGAAACGTAGAGCATGTAAAACGATATACGGCGATGGGCTTTGGTACTGACCAGGGCAAATTGGGCAATATTAATGGCATGGCGGTGGTGGCCGAATGCCTCGATTTGTCCATTCCAGAAGTCGGTACCACCACCTTTCGCCCTGCTTATACGCCGGTGACATTTGGAATGTGTGCCGGTGAAAGTGTCGGTGCACTGTTTGAACCAGTTCGTAAAACAGCCATCCAGCCCTGGCATGAAGAGGCCGGGGCGAAATTCGAAAATGTTGGCCAATGGATTCGGCCCTGGTATTTCCCCCAACAAGGTGAAGACCTGCATTCAGCGGTTGCGAGAGAGTGTCTTGCAACCCGCCGGTCTGTTGGCATCATGGATGCCTCAACCCTGGGCAAAATCGATGTTCGAGGACCGGATTCTGTGCGCTTTCTAGAGCGTATCTATACCCATGATGTCGCCGCCATGAAACCAGGGCGATGTGCTTATGGAATCATGCTGGGCGAAGACGGCATGCTCAAGGATGATGGCGTCATGGCGCGTCTTGGCGAGCAACACTTTTACCTGACGACAACCACTGGCGGGGCAGCTGCTGTCATGTCCTGGCTGGAAATATGGCTACAGACCGAGTGGCCTGATTTGGAAGTGTATCTGACTTCATTGACTGATCATTATTCAACCATCGCAGTGGCCGGGCCCAATAGCCGTAAGGTCGTCCAGAAACTGGGTTGCAATATTGATCTCGAATCTTCGGCGTTTCCTTTTATGTCGGTGAAAAACTGCCAGATCGCCGGTATCCCGGCACAAATCTTCCGGGTCAGTTTCAGTGGCGAGTTGGCATTTGAGCTCAATGTTGACAGCTCGCACGCTCATCACCTCTGGACGACGTTGATCGAAGCTGGGAATGAATATGACATCACCCCTTACGGCACCGAAACCATGCATGTGTTACGTGCCGAGAAAGGTTTTGTGATCGTTGGTCAGGACACGGATGGCTCGGTGAGCCCGCTTGATCTGGGTATGAACTGGTTATTATCGAAGAACAAGGACTTTATCGGCAAGCGCTCGTTGGCAAGACCTGATTCGTCCCGGAAAGACCGAAAACAACTGGTTGGATTGCTCAGTTCCGACAATAAAACCGTATTGCCCGAAGGCACTCAGCTCATTGACGACCCGACAGCTGCAAAACCGGTGCCTATGTGCGGACATGTCAGTTCCAGCTATTTCAGTGAAACCCTGGGACATCCAATCGCAATGGCCCTGGTGGCTTCTGGCAGAGTCCGTAAAGGAGAAACTGTTTTTGCAGCGTTGGCAGATGGCTCGAGTCTCCCGGTAAAGCTCGTTTCGCCGGCTTTCTACGACCCGAAAAGTGAGCGCCAGAATGACTGATCAAGCTCATATCCGGCACGGTCTGGAGTCATTTCTGGAATCGCAGTGTGCGCTTGACGATGAATCGGATGGTAATTCTCAAGGTCTGGTAGTTCGTGTGCAAAGCGGAATCGGCCATATCAATCTTAGGGTTAACCCTGCAGATTCGGATTTGGTCAGAGTAGTGGAAGAAATTCTGGAACAGGAATTACCACAGTGTCCCAACACGATGAGTTCGGGTCAGTACCGGATCTATTGGCTTGGCCCTGATGAGTGGCAAATATTGTGTCAATTGGACCGTTGTTCCGGTCTTGTCGAAAAACTCCGGTCAGCTACAGCCGACAGGCATGTGAGCATTAACGACATTAGCACCGGGCAGGTGACTCTGAATTTTTCAGGGCCAGCAGTTCGTGATGTTTTGGCCGCAGGGTGTACTCTGGATTTTCATCCGGAGGTGTTTAAATCCGGAAGCTGTGCGCAAAGTGGCCTTGCCAAAGCAGCGGTCCTGATCGGGCGACTTGAAGGTGATTTTGAGTTTGAGGTTATGGTCCGCAGAAGCTTCGCTGAGTATCTGGCCTTGTGGTTACAACACAGTACAAAGCAGTTTGGAGTCAAATTTATCAATAATTAACTCCCGTCTCTTGACTCAAGAGATTGAGTTCCAAGCCCCGGCAACTCATACTCGCCATTAGATCCTGAATTGCCGGAGTGAATATCTCTCTTGAACAGCAATAGCTTGCCTACAAGGTTTGGTTTCCTGCTCATCAATGACTTTACTTTGATGTCACTGTCTTCTGCAATTGAGCCACTGCGAATGGCCAACCGTATTTGTGGCAACGCTCACTATTCCTGGAAAACCATTTCCGAAACAGGTGCAGCGGTGTTTTCAAGTGATGGCATCAGTATTAATGTTGATCAAAGTCTGGACAATGATGATTTTTTACAAGATATTGATGTCATAATTGTCTGTGGTGGTCGAAAAATTGAAATAAATACCACTTTAAGATCAACTGTATGGCTTAAAAAAGTCAACAAGCTGGGAATCGGACTGGGCGCAATTTGCACTGGAAGTTATGTTCTTGCTGTGGCCGGTTTGTTGGACGGTTTTCGATGCTCCATTCACTGGGAAAACCTCGCTGCACTTGACGATTTGTTCCCGAATGTGAACGTGAATCGAAATGTTTTCACGCTGGATAGAAAACGATATACCTCCTCAGGGGGTACTGCGCCGGTTGACATGATGTTGCACTTCATCAGGTCTGATTGTGGAAAGGATGTCAGTGCCGGTGTAGCCGATCAGTTTATTTACGAACGCATCCGGCAGCAGGATGATGAGCAGCGAGTGCCGCTCAAACATGTTTTGGGTCATCAGTCTGAAAGATTAGTAGAAGCAGTTGAGTTAATGGAGGGTAATATTTCCGAACCATTGAGTCAGCAGGAACTGGCATCCTATGTTGGGCTTTCCAGAAGACAGCTACAAAGATTGTTCCGGCGTTACCTGTTAAGCGCACCCTCGCGTTATTACCTGCAACTTAGATTAAAAAGAGCCCGAGAGCTATTACGGCAAACCAACCGTAGTCTGGTCGAGATATCTGCCCTGACAGGTTTCGTTTCAACTTCACATTTCAGCAAAAGTTACAAGGAATACTACGGGCATTCGCCGTCAATTGAACGGCAAGCCATAGCGAATGCAACATACTGATTAGGCGACAGAAGAATAACGGCAGTATAAAATAAGAAACCACATAAATGAAACCTTCAGATCACTCATTTCGCAAACGATTACGAGCAAGAGATGCTCTGATTGGGACGTTTGTAAAGTCACCATCTTCAATTGTGTGTGAGGTTCTTGGTGACTCAAAGCTTGATGCAGTGTGTCTTGATGCAGAGCACGCACCATTCGGGCGTATGCAGCTTGATTCATGTATCCATGCTCTGAGGGCTTCGGGAATGCCTGCTTTAGTGCGACTGCAAAGTGACAAACCCGAAGGGATTCTTAATGTGCTCGACTCGGGTGCCACCGGAATTGTTGTTCCGCACGTCATGTCCGCTGATCAAGCAGAAGCTATTGCAAAATCCGCTCACTATGGACGTGGGGGTAGGGGATTTGCCGCTTCAAGCAGGGCAGCAGGATACATCGAAAAAAAGATGGCTGATCATCTGCGCGATAGTAAGGAGCAAACAACTGTGATTGTACAGATCGAGGACATTGAAGCAGTGGACGTGGTTGAAGAGATTGCTTCTGTTAAAGGTGTGGACTGTCTGTTTGTTGGAAGAATTGATCTGACGGTTGCCTATGGTGCTGAATCACCTGACGACCCCAGGGTTATTGCTGCAGTAGAAAGAATCTGTGCAGCGGGCAAAGCAGTTGGAATGGCGGTTGGTATGTACGTGCCCAACGTCAGAGAATCACAAAAATGGATTGAAAAAGGCGCGAGTCTATTTCTGCTCGAATCTGACCAGGCATTTCTGGCAAAAGGTGCCGAAATGCTCTTTCAACAGTTCACGCAAAGGGGCAACCTTACTCAGATTAGGTAGCGGGGGTCATTTTGCAAATTGGGTGGAAGCGATCGTGTGACGATGTATGCAACGTGCATTTTCAACTTGCACCAGTTGCATCTATCGTGCAGCCTAGTGACTATAAGAATTAGCCAAGGGTTTCTGCGTTCCGCATAAACAAAATTTCATGACAAAAGACCAGACACTGACCGCTCACGAGTTATTACAACTGCGTGAACGCCTTGACCAGATTGACGATGGCATTATCGATCTGATAGCTGAGCGTCAGGCAGTGGTAACTACTATCGGCGAGCATAAACTCGTCACAGGTGCACCGCTGCGCCACTACGAGCGCGAACGTGAAGTGATCGAACGTGGTATGGCCCGGGCAGTAAAAAAAGGCATCTCGGGCGATATGGCCAGAGATATCCTTGAGACTTTAATTCACCATTCTCTGAGTAATCAGGAAACCCACCAGTTGGTACGCTCAGATCATGGTCTGGGGCAATCAGCATTGGTTATTGGTGGTCTCGGCCGGATGGGTGAGTGGATGTCCCGTTATCTTGAAATGGTCGGTTACCAGGTTGATGTATCTGACCCGGTCAAAAAAGATACCGCATTTGGGCGAGTGACTGATTGGGAATCCTGCATTGAGCAATATGACGTCATTGTTGTTGCCGTCACACTGCGGCCCAGTAATGCAATTTTGCATCGCCTGGCTGAGCTGAAGCCCAATGGATTGATATTTGATATCGGTTCATTGAAGAGCCCGATGCGTAGTGGTCTCAGCGCGTTGGTTGAGGCCGATTGCCGTGTTTGTTCAGTCCATCCCATGTTCGGACCGGATGCGATCGGGCTTTCCGGTCGCCACATCCTGTTCGTAGATGTCGGTAACTCACAAGCGCTGCAAGATGCGCGAGCGCTTTTTGCCCACACCGCAGCTGAATGCGTTAATTTGAGTCTGGATGAGCACGATGAGGTGATGGCCTGGGTATTGGGCCTGTCGCACCTGGTCAATATTGCTTTTGCCAGTGCATTGGCACAAAGCGGGGAAGAAGTGCCGTTACTACGACAGATATCGAGCTCAACTTTTGATGCTCAATTGAAAGTTGCAGCTAAAATTGTATCGGAAAACCCGCATCTGTATTACGAAATACAGCAGGGAAATTCCAAAACCCGGGAAGTGGTAAACCGTTTCAAAGATGCTTTAGATGAGCTGCACCGGGCAGTTAATGAACAGGATGAGCCCAGCTGGACCGAGGCTATGAGAATCGCCAATGAGAGGCTTGATTCAAGGCTCAAATAATTGGCAATAAAAAGGCCGGGAAGAACCCGGCCTTTTTAAGAGTAAATTAAGTTGGAATTATTGGTTGGTCGAGTTCATCATTTTTTCGAGATCATCGATTTTACGGGCTTCATTAACAGGCAAGGTTTGATTCATAATTTCCAAACGCCTGATTTCACTATCAACATATTTGACCCATTGCTCAGCAGTACGTTTGCTGCGATTGTCCGGTAATGCACGTTGGAAAGCGCGTCTGGCTTGCTCAAATTTCTGTTGGTTGAAATAGGACATTCCGAGCATGATATTGGCTGTATCCGCACGGCTCAGACCGCCAAGCTCAATGCCTTTTTCGATGGCAGTTGCCGCTTCTGGCCAGTTTTCCAGGTTGATATAGGCTTGGGCTAAGCGAACATAAAGCTCACCTTCGCCCGATAACTCAGCGGCTCGTCTTAGTGGAGGGACGGCCTTTAGATCTTCGCGGGCAGAATACCAAGCTTGCGATAACAGGCGTAGATTACGTACATCCTGTCCGACGCGGCCGCTGTCCATTTCTTTCTCGAGCAGGGCTGCAGATTTATACGGAATTTCGTGTAGCAGGTATAAATTTGCCAGGTTAACAATGTGGCTCGGGTTGCTAAGTTGGCCGTTCTCGTACAAAGACTCTACAAGCGCCATTTGTTTTTTGGTATCACCCAATTCGCTGTGAACACCAGCCAATGTGAGCACGTAAGTGTCTTTCGGGTAGAAAGCGATGAGTTGCTCGAGCACGCCAATCATGTTCGGAAAATCGGTAAGTTCGTAGTAGCAAACCCGAAGCAGAAGCAGCCAGTTTTCCAATGGCGTACGGCCTTGTGCGGAATACATGTCAACCGCGGTTTTGATTGGAGTGAGTGCTTCTGTGTAATTCGCCATCTGGAAATGAGCCTGCCCAAGCAACATGTATACATCAGCAGCTGGCTCCATCACTACAGCCATCAGGCGCTTAACTGTTTCCAGGGCCTTGGGGTAGTCTTCAACGATAAAATGCAGCTGAGCCATGGTTTTGAGTGTGCTCTGCTGTAAGGCTTCGGGCAGGTCCGGTTCAGCTAGAACGCGTTCATATGAGCGAATGGCGTTCGGAAACTGTTCTTGCAGGTAGTAGGAATATCCACTGAGATTGTGAATCTGGGCTTTTTCGTAGGGCGACAATTTATCTTTACTCAGCAACTCCGTAATTGCGGCGTGCCCCGAGGCGTAGTCTTTTAACTCAACAAATTCTTGGATTTCCTGCAGTTTCTCAAAAACAGACTGACTCATTGCCACGGTCTGCTTGGTTTTTCTTTCTTCGTCCTGAGCTATCGCTGGAGTGAGCAACAGCATTGAAAGGGCACCGCTGAGCAGCAAAGTGGAAATGTGTTTTAGGGAACTGGGACGAATCATGTACACCTACTCTGTAATTTCATACGTAAATTTATTTTGGACGCCGCGAACTTCTGTAGCTTCACCATCCAGAATGCGGGGTTTGTACTTAAATTTAAGTGCGGCCTGTAAAGAAGCCCGGTGAAACAGGCTGGATGTGCACTGATCTTCAACAACAACCGGTTCGCGAGTCGTACCCTGGCGTGTAACGGTATATTCCACAACGCAGTAACCTTCTATTCCACGAGTCAACGCGCGCTGAGGATAAATTGGTGCAACTTTTACGATCGGCAGGTAATCGCCTTCTCCAACACCCAGGCTGAAACCTCCGGTCATTTCAATATCGGTGGTTACAGGAACTGCCGAGATTGCGATTTTGTCAGCTGTGGGATCCAGATTATCCAGCTGAGGAGTAGGTGGTTGTTCCGGTGGCGCATCGGGTGGTGGTGGCTTTTCAGGTTTACGTTTCGCACGATCCGGCGTTTCATCGCGCTTGACCCTAACAAAATCAACCAGGCTGCCACGTGCATTCTCGTCAAGCGGGCCAGCCCCCATTTCAATCATCGCCTGCATAAACCAGAATAGGAACAGGGTAATTACCAGTCCCAGAATGGCACCAAAAACGATTCTTGGTAGTTGACTGGAACTTCCATCTGCAAGGGTTTGTGTAATCGTTGCTGACATTTGAGCTCCCTGTTAATCCTGGGCCGCTATAGAAACGTTATAAACACCCGCCTGGCGCGAAGCATCCATTACCTGAATCAAAGTATCCGTTTTGGATTCCTTGTCAGCCTGGATAACAATAGTCCCTTGTGGGTTTTCTGCATGAAGTCGTTCAATATTAGGTCTGACGGAACGGATGTCAATCTGACGTCGATCAATCCAGATAGTGTTATTGGCAGCGATTGCAATCAGGATATTGGCTTTTTCCTGCTTGGTCGCCGTTGCCGCATCCGGACGGTTAACGTCGATACCGGATTCTTTTACAAAAGTAGCGGTAACAATGAAGAAGATCAGCATAATAAAGACCACGTCCAACATGGGAGTGATGTTAATTTCCGATTCTTCTTCAGCTTGTTGTTGGTTAAAGATTTGTTTCATTCGAATTCCCAGTGTGAATATTGACTATTTCGTGGATGTTGATTATTCATGCACGACAATCAAGTGATCATTAATCATTTCTCTTTCTACGTTTGCCTTACGCTGCAGGTATGTACTCATCGCAATGCCGGAAAGCGCCGCGACCATGCCAGCCATGGTAGGTATTGTGGCTTTTGAAACACCTGATGCCATTGAACGCGGATTGCCTGATCCGGAAATCGCCATGACCTCAAAAACCTCTACCATTCCCGTTACAGTCCCAAGCAGTCCCAATAAAGGGCACAAGGCGACACAGGTTTGAATCAAGGCAGTATTCTGTTCCATTTTACTGGCTACCACCGAAATTAATCTTGTGCGGATTTGGTGAGCATTCCAAGAGGAGTGATCAGCGCGGCCTTCCCAGATTTTTAAGGCAGTGGCCACGTTCTTTTTGTGGCCACCACGAATAAACACAATGCGTTCAATGATCAAAGCCCACATAAATATGGTCAGCAGGCCAATCACAAACAGAACGTCACCACCCATTTCCACGAAATCCCGAATGGTTTCGAGCGCTGGAATATAATAATAAATAAGGTCCATGTGACTCTACTTATGATCCTGAAAGCTGACCTTCAGCACGTTCAGCCAAAATTCCGGCCGACTCTTCCTGAAGAATCTGTGAAACTCTGCGCGCTTTGCTGGAAACAAGCGTGTGAAGGAAAACGGTTGGGATAGCAACAACCAGACCCAATACCGTCGTAACCAAAGCTGTTGAAATACCGCCAGCCATCAGTTTCGGATCGCCAGCACCATACAATGTGATGGCCTGGAAGGTCACGATCATACCGGTTACCGTACCCAGCAGACCCAGCAATGGTGCAACCACGGAAACGATCTTCAACAATGGCAGCATCGAATTAAGGCCCGGCATTTCCCTGAGGATTGCCTCACCCAACTTCAACTCGAGTGACTCTACATCCGTTGTCGGGTTGTCGGCATATATCTTAAATATTCGACCGAGCGGGTTGTCACCAGGTTTGTCCGGATTCTTGATTTGATTATTAACTTTGGCATTGACACCCGTCAGTACCAGAAGGCGCCAGATAGCAATTGCGACGGCAACTATACCCAGGGCGATAATTACGTAGCCCACTTCTTTACCCTGTGCGATACGCTCACCCAGACTGGGTGATTGCACCAACAATGCCATCAACTGTCCACGGGTAGGATCGATTCCAATTGGATGGAGACCAGATGTAGCACTTTCCAGGTCTTCAACGCGGCTTAAATAGCGGCTTTGCGGTTGGCGGGCAAACTCAACCAGCCGGTTGTTTTCCTCAGAATAACTGTAATACTTTCCGTCTGAGGTCACATTAAATACACCAATCCTGGTGACTTCCTGTTGGGTCTCTTCGCCATCAGAGTTGACAACGTTTATGTTAAATTTCACAACTTTGCCGGATTCCGTCATTTCCCGTTGCAATTCAAACCACAGGCGCTCGATCTCTTCCAGAGACGCCATGCGGTTGGTATTACCCATCTTGGTGGCAAATTCTGTCAGGTAGGCTGACCTTTCCGGAAACTGAACCTGAGTAACTGAGCTGCTGAATTGACCAATTGCATCGCCAGAGGCCTGCTGCAATACACCAAACAGTTCTTTCAGATCACCCAAACGTGCAGTAAGTGCATCTTCAAGGACAATAATTTCAGCATCATTGTCTTCAAAAAGTTGCTCCATCCGGGCAGAACGAGCTTCTTCATTGGCTTGCTTGTTACGTTCCGCCTGTAATAAACGCTGTTGATCGGCGCGGTTATTTCTGAATCCATCCAGTCGTTCGGCAGCTTGAGCAGCATCATTAACCCGCCCCTGCTTAACTTTTGCTAGCAAGTCATCCAGATCCACTGCCTCCGCTGCAAAAGCCGGAACACTGATCGCTAATGTTAAAGCCATTGCCGAAACAATCTGTTTTGTAAAATTTCTCATTGTCCTACTCCCTTTGCAGCGAGCACTGGGATAACAAGAAGATCCGGTGCAACCTGTTTACGGGCAATCTTGAGGCCGGTGGCAACCTGTTCTTTATAGGTGGCGTCCGGTAGTTCAACCCATGCCCTTGCATCGTTATCCCAGGCGCCGGTCGCTCCGCCACCGACAGTCTGGTAGCTCAGCGAGACTCGCCCGATGCGAAGAAAATCAACTTCCAGGTCGCGGCCTTCAACAGCAACTGAGCCTTTGTAGGCTTCAATGGTGCGACCGTAATCCACTTCAATTGAATAGGACTCCAGAACCCGGCGGAATTTTTCGGCTGCCGAAACATCTGAACGTTCCATCATTCCTTTCAGACGCTCAATCCTTTCAGTGCGCTCTGAAAGCAGGAAAGGCGTATCCAATTGAATGAATCCTTCCATTGCATCAATCATGCGTGTCATTAGGGGCACAATTTGCCTTTCTATCAATGCCACATTGCTGATGGATTCAGAAATGGCGATTTTTTCCGCTTCCTGATTATCAATTTGCCTCTGTAGAAGATTGTTGTAAACCAGAAGGCCATCAACAACTTTAGCAACTGTTTTGAAATCACTGACGATTGTTTCAGTTTGATCTGCAACAGCATCAATTTTTTGTTGGTCCGCGGTGCCGGCATCGGCGCGCGCTTCACCAGCGTCTGTGATTTCCTGAATGGTTGCCGCGAAAGTTACTGTCGCGAAGCTGGCCAGCAAAACCATCACAATTTTTATGCTTTTGCTTACCAGGGCATTTGTAAAAGATTTGTTAAACATGCTTGATTCTCAATGTTGGATTGTTTGAGTCTGATAAAACGTGAACGCACACTCTATCTAGAACAACTTTTGTGGTCAATCTACAGCGCAAAAAAAACGCAATTAAATGGCACTCGTTATCGAAAATTTCCACGGACACATAGATACAATGGAACCATGGAGTATAGACGAACAATAGAATTTATAATAAAAAAATTTAGGCAAGAGCATAAATAGAGCTGTCCTTCAGTACTTCTTCAAAAGATTCAGCCAGAATATTGGCCCACTGCTGTGCTCCTTCATCAGAACTGACCAGGTCTTGACGTACTTCTATACCGACATGCGCCAGTCCAGCTTCCTGAGCATGGAAGTTGATTGTGAAATCATCGGGGCGGCGACCTGAGTAAGGTTCATTATCGCCAACACGTAACTCAGGATTCTTCTTCAAGTTTTGCATCAGCGGCACCGGGATACGGGGATCTTTGTCCCACATCACGCCAATATGGCAATGTCTGATTACATCATTAAATACCGGTGTGCAGGTATGCATTGAAATAAATGCAGGCACGATTTTGCGTGCTTCAAATAACTTCAGTTGCCGGCTTATCTCGCCATGATATGGAGTGAAAAAAGAACTGATGCGCTGCTCTCTTTCCTGATCACTTACACTTTGATTGCCTGGTATTAAGATTCCGTCACTTATTTTTACAAAAGCCGAGTCATGCGTAAGCTGGCGATTCAAGTCAATGATAAGCCGCGAATACCCGGCCAGCACCGCCGGGGCATCAAGCTGGTCAGCAAGGTGCCTGGTGATGAGTTCAGCACCGATGTCGCAGGCAACATGTTTTTCGCGCACCCAATCAGCTAGTCCCAATTGATGCATTGCGGCCGGGAAGGCTTTGCTTGCGTGATCACACACTAGCAATACCGGCGCCTTACCCTGAGGGTTGTAAACCGTAAAAGGTGGGGGATCCAGAGGGCCAATCAAAGGATAATGCGCAGGTTCAGTGGATGATTCCAGAAAAGGCGCTTGTTCTAATTCAGTTAAGCTCACTATAGAAATTTTATTATCAATCCCGTTTGTTAATCAGCGACCAGGTCGGTAGCCATCTGCTTTTCATTTTGTAATTTCGAGAACAAATTCTTGGCTTCGTCGAATTGGTATCGGGCTTTTTCCATGTATAGATGAACTTCATCTACATACCCATCTGTGGAAGCCGACCAGACACGGTTAATATAACGTTCACCGGCAGCAAAAGCACTCATTACATCAGCATAATTTTGCATTCCAAATACATGAATCATGGCTTCGCGTGATTCTGCAAAATTATTCAGGTCTGTACGAAAAAGCCGGTCAATTTCGAAACGGGCTTCATAGACCGGAATATCTTCTTTTCTGGCGCATGTTTCATGCAGGTTTGACAATATATTTTGCAGACTTTCCTGCAAAACCTGCATATCTCCTGACAGGCGATGTCCGGAACTGGCTTCTGAATGATGTGCCCTGCGGTAGGTCCACAGGCCTGCGACGCCAATCATCAAAACAACACCCATCCAGCCCCAGTTAACCGTTACCGGATCCAGAACTGCAATGAATGCGCCGGCAAGAAACGACAGCATGACCATAGCTAACGAAATTGATTTGATGTTCATACGGCCACCAGAATCATGCTGATGGCAAAGCCGACGCCTACCAGTGCTTCCCCCACAATGACACCCGCTGCTGCCGGAATGCCGACACTCTCTGCAAATTCATTGCCCATCTTGCGATCGCTAACCACGCGGATGAGTGTGCCAAGTGAATATGTCAGCACAATACTAAAAGGAAGGTAAAAGCCCAGACCCACCGTGATACCGAGACCTGGCTGGGCAAGACTGAGCAAGGCACCCAGGCCCGCGCCGGCAAGGTACTTCTGAATCGGCACATCCCCACCCACAATGCCATTGACCATACTGGCAAGCGCCTGTCCCTGTGGTGCAGGCAGCTTGTCACTGCCAAGGGTATAGGCTTCATGTAGTATAAATATCAATGCGACAATGAGTATGGGGCCGAGCCAGGCACCAAGGAATTGCCCCATTTGCTGCATTCGTGGAGTTGCCCCAACCAGGTAGCCGGTTTTCAGGTCCAACATCAAATCGGTCGCTTGTGACATGGCCACGCAGGCTGCCGCACCGACCATAATCGCCGACACAATGGCGGCCTTGTCATCGCCAATACCGCTGGAAATGAATATCAGAATCGTTACCGCGATCAAAGTCATTCCGGAAAGAGGCGACCAGTTCGTTCGACCAATGGCCTCCGACAGGATCACACCGGCAATCCATATCCACAAAGTGCCAACCACGGCCATCAACACACCTCTGCCAATGCCCATTTTTTCGGTCGACATTACTGCCATGACCGCCAACAGAATAGCCGCGCCTCCGATGGCAATATAAAGCAGCTTGATCGGCATTTCGTCATTGGACATTACCGATTCGGCCTTGGCCGCGTTTTGCATACTACGAATCGCACTGAGGATCATCGGGAAAGCCATAATCACACCGGCTATTGCACCACCAATCAACATGCCGATACCAACGGGTCGATAAAGCAGCAATCTAAGTCGATTCGGATCGCTGGTGACCTCAGCTGTTTGCGGGTCAATTGGAAACAGGCCGAAATGGCTCAGTAATGGGGACAACACCCAGTAACAGACATAACCGCCAATGATAAAAGCAGCCCCGCCTTTGCCGGCGATATAGCCGACACCAACGGATAGTAATGACAGGTACCAGATGCCGTTCATATAGGCAGGCCAGTTCAGTGCAGCGCCCAGGTCCCAGTACTCCACACCGGTGGACTGGCTAAGGAAATGTGCTCCGCCACTGATTCCTGCCGCGACCAGCAGAAACACGGCCTTGCTCATGCCAGCTCCCGGGGATTTCAGGATTGTGGCAACGGCGACACCGCCCGGATAAGTGAGGCGTTCGTAATCAATCATTTGTTTGCGTAGCGGAATAATGAAACCAATTCCCAGAAATGCGCCGGCAATCGCTCCGAATGTCAGCAGCACCGGATTAAAATCACTTCCGTAACCGAGAATAAAGATGGCAGGTACGGAAAACATCAAACCACTGGATGCTCCATTAACACCGGATGCGACCGTCTGCACAATATTATTTTCTATAATGCTGTTACGACGAAGCATGCCGCGCAAAATTGCAAAGCCCAAAATGGCTGCCAACTCAGAACCTTCAATTGAAAACCCCAGTATCAGGGCGGCATAACCAATGCTGACAGCAATGATTGCTCCGAGAAAATAACCGACCAACACAGCAGTGATGGTGAGTTCGGGGTAGGGTCCATGCCGGACGGTTTCGGTTGTGGCTTTCATATCGATATTGATTCCATGGTTTTTACTTTTTCTTTCATTGTGCGCTGAGTGTTTGCATCAGGATAAATCCGGTAGCTATTTTCAGGGAACGCCCGTATATACATCCATGTAGGGCTCTGGCGTAACATCCATGTTGCTCAAGCCCCTGAAAACAGCAACCTGAGTCACCTTTTTGAAGTTCAGCACTACAACTACAAGTCATAGGCCCAGATTAATACGCCACTCAAAACCAGCCACAACATGATTGCTAGTGGCAGGCCAACTCTGACGAAATCACCGAATTTATAGCCACCGGCATTCATGATCAAAATATTGGTTTGATAAGCCATAGGTGTTACAAAACTCAGGTTGGCGCCGAACAATACGGCAAGCACAAAGGGTTCCAGGGGCAATCCCAGCCGTTGTGCAATACCAATGGCAATAGGAGTGCCGATTACCGCCGCTGCGTTGTTGGAAACCACGTTGGTCATGATGGCCATCATTAGCATCAGGCCCATCATAACTGCAGGTGCCGGTGCACCGAAAGTTATCGAAACAAATGCATTGGCCAGGTAGTCAGCACCGCCAGTTTTAAGCAGGGCTGCACCCATGGCCAGTGATGACACAATGATCATAATGACCTGGGTATTTAATGCGTTCATTGCATCTTTCCAGGTCAAACAGCCGGTGACGATAAGAAACAGGCAGCCGAGCAATGCGCTGGTTTCAATGGGCATTATTCTGAACGCGGCAAAAGCCACCACGGCGATGATGGTGGCCAGTGCAATGGGTGCCTTGCGTGTTCTGGGAAGGTTGATGCTGCCGTCAAGAATGAGGAAATCAGCTGACTCTTTGAGTTGCATCAAATTATCAGGACTGGACTGGATCAGCAATACATCGCCTGACCGCAAGCGAACCTCGTCAAGCCCTGGGGATTCACGGCCTTCCATACCCTCGTAGCGGTTAAAGGCCAACAGCCGAAGCCCATAACGGGAAAACAGCTGTGCGTTGCCAATCCGGGTGCCGTTCAGGCTGGATGCTGAAGTGATAGCCACTTCAGCAATTTGTAGGCCTTCCGGGCTGAAGGGGTGACTGGCATCCACTTCATGATCATCAGTGAACAGCGTGCCGCGAAGAAGACGGGAATATTCACGTAAGTTGGCCTGGGTATCACTGGTTGTGAGCCGGTCACCACCGCGCAAACGAACATCCGGCAGAGGGTTGATAAATACACCCTGGCCGCGCTGAATGGTTTCTACATTAATTCCTTCACCGGCTCTGGTAATGGCCTCTGCAAGTGTTTTGTCGACTGCCGGGCTGTCATCATTCAATCGGATCTGAGCTGTATAGACTCGTGAAACTCCCCGGTCCATAGGTGGTTTGCGCTCCGGAATCAATCGCGGTGCGACCAGCCACAAATACAACAGAGCAAAGACTCCTGCGATCAAAACAGGGCCCATGAAATCGAACATACTGAACGGGTCCATGCCCAGGTCGGCAGCAACATTGACTACCAGAAGGTTGGTCGATGTACCGATGGTTGTGGCCATGCCACCCAAAATACTGGCAAAGCCCATGGGTATCAATGAGCCGGATGGGGACATCCCGGTCTTGACGGCCACGCCAATAAGGATTGGCAACATCAAAACCACAATAGGTGTGTTGTTGACAAAGGCACTGAGCATTGTGGTCAGTATCAGGGTCAGTAAAAGAGAGACCACCGGACCTTTGCGCCACATCTTTGCCAGCATGCGGCCAACCGGCTCGAGCGCACCGGTTCGGATCATACCTTGCCCGACAATCATTAGTGCGCAAACCGCAATAAGCGCACGGTTGCCAAAACCCATGAAAAAATCAGTCGGAGTTAAGGTCTCGCCATTGGATGTATATGGGAATAGTTGGAAGCCGACAGTCAATGCGACAAGCACCACCAGACTGGTTGTTTCGAGCGGGATGTCATCTCGCGCAAACATCACCAGCGCGATGGTAATCAGGATCATGACTGCGATAGCGTGGATATTAGGAAGCGCAAACTCAAGCATGGTGTGTCACTTTATCCGTCATGTTTGCCCTTTTATGCCTTTAAGTTCTGCAGCTGATTCTGAAGGTCCAAACTGGACTTCAGCGGTGGTAAACAACGCAGGCCTTCGCAAATATAGGCCACAGTCTGATCTGTGGATTTATTAAGGCCGGGTATTACAGGTAAATTCCCTGATCCGGGCCCCAACAAATAGCAGTTTACCCGATCAAAGCCATTAGTGACCGCTTTCCATGCTTTCAAATCCCTCGCATCCGGCCCGGTGATAATCACCTGAATGGGAGGTCGCATATGTGCATCGAGGCCACATAATAAAGTGGCATAAGCCAACGGATGTTGCTGGATTTCATTGTAACTACTCATCAAAGCACGTCCGGCGGTATCCAGATACCGTGAATCTGCAGTCAAATGTCCAAGCTCCTCCAACGCGATAGCAGCAATACCGTTTCCGGCCGGAGTAGCGTCATCCTGTAAAGGGCGCAGGCGAGAAATGGGCGCATCCTGATCAGCAGCAGAATAAAAGAAGCCGCCAGTTTGAGTGTCCTCAAAATTGGAAATCATCGCATCGGCCAGTTCAGTGGCAAAGTTCAACAAGGCCGGGCTCCATCGGGCGCGAAGCAATGAAAGGCTTGCCTTGAGCAGGAAAGCATAGTCATCAAGATAGGCCGGAAACTTTGGCTCACCTTCAGCGTAAACTGCGAATAGCCGACCATTGATCCAAAGATTGTCCCGTATGAACTCCAACGTTTGTTCTGCAGCATCTATCCAGTCTTCACGCTGCAAGCAGGTGCCTGCCCGGGCGAAACCTTCAATGCACAGGGCATTCCAGGACGTTAATTGTTTATGGTCGGTTGAAGGCGGTATGCGCATTGATCGCGCGATGAGCATTTTTTGTTTGGCTGAAATTATTGGGCCTTCATCTAATTCATTTATCCCGCCTGCAAGTACGAGATGCCAAAAATGGCCTTCAAAATTGGGTGGACGATCCAGTCCAAAGTGTTTGGCAATTGCCTCATATTCATTGCCGGAAAGCATTTCTTTGAGTTCGTCTGCCTGCCAGACATGAAAACCACCTTCTACTCCATCGGCGTCGGCATCAATGCTGGCGTAAAAGCCACCATTGTCATGTCGCATTTCACTCAACAGCCAATGCGCAATGCCGTCGGTGGCGCTTCTAAGCAGGCGATCTTCTGAACTGGCAGCAGCTTGCGCATATAAAGGTAACAACAGTGCGTTGTCATAGAGCATTTTCTCAAAGTGCGGGATAGTCCAGTTACCATCAACCGTATATCGAAAAAATCCGCCATCAAGATGATCACGCAAACCGCTAAGGGCCATCTTACGCAGCGTTTCATTCAGCATTTCCTGTGCCGCACCGGAGTAGTCACGAGTCATTTGTGACATGGTCAATAGCAGGCCAAGCATGGGCGCCTGAGGGAATTTGGGCGCTCCGCCAAAGCCTCCATGCAAATCATCATATCGGCTACTAATTTGCTCGAATGCACGGTCAAATACTTGCGGGTCAGGCTGCCCTTCAAACAATGAACTCTTCTGCAGGCTTGTAATTGCCTCTGAAAGCCGCTGATTTTGTGCTTTGACTGCGTCTTTATTTTGCTCAAACCATTCGCGAATTTTCCCCACCAGTTCCTTGAATGCCGGCAATCCATGACGTGGTGTGGGTGGGAAATAAGTGCCAGCATAAAACGGAGTCAAGTCATGCGGGTCCAAAAATACGGTCAGTGGCCAGCCACCACCCCGGTTAGACAATAATTGATGTGATAACTGGTAAAGCTTGTCCAGATCGGGGCGCTCCTCACGATCCAGTTTGATATTCACAAACAATTTGTTCATCAGATCAGCTGTGGCGGGGTCCTCGAAAGACTCATGAGCCATTACATGGCACCAGTGACACGCGCTGTAACCAATCGAAAGCAGAATGGGAGTTGAAGTCTCACGCGCCATAAGCAATGCCTGTTCATCCCAGGGCTGCCAGTGCACGGGATTATCTGCATGCTGACGTAAATAAAGGCTGCTGCTTTCGTTCAATCGATTCATCTTTTACCTCTTTTACACCTATGCTTGCGGGCGACAATGGTCTGGAATATGCTGCAGAATAGATCAGAGACTCCTCAATGCAAAGCAGTTACCGGCTCGTCAATTTTGACCCCGTTGCCATTTCACTTGGTCCATTGGACGTTCATTGGTATGGAGTCATGTATCTGCTGGCATTTCTGACCTTCTGGATACTGGGAAGCTGGATTGCACGAAACAGGTCCTGGTGGCAATGGTCTGCTGAAGAAGTTGGAGATTTTCTTTTTTACGGCATGCTCGGGGTGATACTGGGCGGGCGAATGGGTTATGTCATTTTCTACGGCTTTGAAAGCCTGCTCGAAAATCCACTTTTCATATTTCGAATCTGGGAAGGAGGAATGTCATTTCACGGTGGTCTGATTGGCGGGATTCTGTCAGTGGCCTGGTATGCCCGCAAAACTAAAAGAAGTTTCTGGCAGGTCGCAGATTTCGTTTCAGCACTGGTTCCGGTTGGCCTGGCGTTTGGACGCATCGGAAATTTTATCGGTGGAGAGTTATGGGGCAGGCTGAGCGATGTTTCCTGGGCCATGATTTTTCCCGGCGCTGTTCCGGCATCTGCGCTTTATACATCATCCCTGGAAGAGGCCTGGAAAAGTGGGGCACTCGACAACTTTGCCCGCCATCCGAGTCAGCTGTACCAGGCTGGTCTGGAAGGCCTGGCTTTATTCCTGATATTAATGTGGTATTCGGCTTCGCCCCGGCCACGGGCAGCCATTTCCGGGCTGTTTCTGACTGGCTATGGAGTATTCCGGATCATGGCTGAATTTTTCCGTGAGCCTGACCAGCATCTTGGCTTTTTGGCCATGGACTGGTTGACCATGGGTATGTTGCTATCCTTGCCGATGATTATTGCTGGTCTGATGATTATTTTCTGGGCCTATAATAGACACTCTCCTTCCAGCGGAAACCATGGCTGATATGGAAACCTACCTCCAGTTTTTAAGAGATACGCTTCGCAACGGTTCGCGCAAAGCTGATCGCACCGGAACCGGAACGATCAGCCACTTCGGTTACCAGATGCGCTTCAATTTAAGCGATGGGTTTCCTGCTGTTACCACCAAAAAACTGCATCTCAAATCGATCATTCACGAGTTGCTCTGGTTTCTGAAAGGTGAAACAAACATTGCCTATTTGAAGGAAAACGGAGTCAAAATTTGGGACGAGTGGGCAGATGACAATGGTGAGTTGGGCCCGATCTATGGTGCTCAATGGCGAAACTGGCCAGGCCCGGATGGTGGAAGCATTGATCAGGTCAGTACCCTTATCCATGACCTCAAGACCAATCCCGATTCCAGGCGGCATATTATTACAGGCTGGAATCCTGCTGTTTTGCCCGACGTTCGTTTCAGTCCGAAGGAAAATGCCAGTGCAGGAAAGCAGGCACTACCGCCATGCCATACCCTGTTCCAGTTCCACGTGGCGGATAACCGCCTTAGCTGCCAGCTCTATCAGCGTAGTGGCGATGCATTCCTGGGGGTGCCCTTTAATATTGCGTCCTACGCATTGTTTACCATGATGATTGCTCAAGCCACAGGGCTGGAGGCCGGAGATTTTGTGCACACGTTGGGAGATGCACATATCTACCTGAATCACATGGATCAGGTGCACACACAATT
>JBLHGQ010000034.1:0-23287 GCA_047614505.1 Rhodothermales bacterium
TCACAATTGCCGTCAGAGACTTTGGAAAGCATGCCTGAGGTGATCAGTGCCAACCCGGATAGCCGACCCGTGCAACAAGTTACACGCGTAGAACAGGAAGAAAAAGACCTACCCAGCGCGGCCGAGTTGATGCAACAAAGCAGGCAAATTGCCGACCTGCGCCCGAATATGCAACGCAATGAGGATTGGAAGTCGCGTTTGCCAAGAAGAAAATTTATTTCTGCCAACACCCGAGAGTATGAATTCGCGAGCTATATGCAGGCATGGGTCGCCAAAGTTGAACGGGTTGGGAATATTAATTACCCGATAGAAGTCCGGCGACGAAAACTGGTTGGAAATCTCCTTATGACAGTAGGAATTAGTCGGGATGGTAGTGTTGAAAACATCGAAATTATGCGTAGCTCTGGCTTGAAAGAGCTTGATGATGCGGCCGTTAGAATCGTACGTCTCGCGGGACCTTATTCGCCTCTACCTGACAACATCAGCTCAAAAGTGGATGTGCTTCACATTACAAGAACCTGGAAATTCTCCTCAGGATACCGGCTTGAATGACAGCTGGAAGTGACAATTCACACGAAGGTTATCTGGAAAAGCAGATGTTGATCGCGATGCCCGCCATGGCTGATCCCAATTTTTACCGGTCTGTTACTGTCATTTGCCAGCACACTGAAGAAGGTGCAATCGGTATCACAATTAATCGAAAGTCCGACTTTAATCTTGGCGAAATTCTGTCACAAATGGACATCCAGTGTGATAACGAGGAAGTGTGTAAAAAACCGGTACTCGAAGGAGGGCCGGTACATGCGGAACGGGGTTTTGTATTGCATTCGCCAAAAGATGGGTTTGAGTCCAGCCTCGAATTGTCTTCCGGCATCATGATTAGCACTTCACGGGATGTTTTGTCAGCAATCGCACATGGTAATGGCCCGGAACGGTATGTGGTTGCTTTGGGTTATGCGGGTTGGGGAGATGGTCAGTTGGAGTCAGAAATGCGTCAAAACGCATGGCTTTCGGTGCCGGTTGACCGGGCCATTGTATTTGACCTGCCCTTAATAGATCGCTGGGAACACGCGATATCGGCATTGGGAATCAAGCTCCAGAATTTGCATGGCGAAGGTGGTCATGCCTGATCAGGGGGTTCTCTACGGCACATTGTTGGGATTCGATTTCGGTTTTCGTCGCATTGGCGTAGCGGTCGGGCAGACAGCTACACGAACTGCCGGGGCGCTTGTCACTATCGCGCATAATGCGCAGGCGGACTGGCAGGCGATTGAATTGTTAATGAGGGAGTGGAAGCCGGTTGCCCTGATAGTAGGCTTGCCCCTTGATATGCAGGGTCTGGAAACGGACATGTCGCGTGCAACTCGAAAATTTGCGACAGAGCTAGAGGAAAGGTTTGGGAAACAGGTTTATTTTGCCGATGAAAGGTTGACTTCAATTGCAGCGGGATCTGAATTTGCTGAAGCACGTTCGCAAGGCCGGGCGCGCAAAAAGGATGCGCGTAAGCTGGATGCAATGGCGGCGAAAATAATCCTTGAAAACTGGTTACAATCTCTGCCTGTGACCGATCCGGCGTAAGGAGAAAAGATTGCTGAAGGCATTTGAACATCTGCTGGATATCGGCTCGCTGGAAGATTCTCAGCTCAATGCTTTGCTGGATCTGGCACATAAAATAAAGAGTGATCCCGAAGCCTATCGCAACGCCTGTGAGGGCTCTCTGTCAGTAAACCTTTTTTATGAACCCAGCACCCGCACCCGATTTTCTTTCGAAATTGCAGCAAGACGGCTCGGCATGCAGGTGGTCAATTTCTCGGCTGCCGCAAGTTCAGTCTCAAAGGGTGAAACCTTGATCGACTCATTCAAAACCATTCAGGCAATGAACCCGGATATTATTGTGTTTCGCCATCCGGACAATGGTGCAGCGGCGGACATCGCCGTACATGCATTGCCGGGCACCCATGTGATTAATGCCGGAGATGGTAGTCGTGCACATCCTTCGCAGGCCTTGTTGGACATGATGACCCTGCAACAGCATTTCGATGATTTATCGCAAATCAGCGTACTTATCGCCGGTGATTTACAACATTCGCGTGTAACTCAATCGAATGTTGAAGCGATGCGGAAACTTGGAGTTGGCGAAATCCGCCTTGCCTCGCCGGCAAACCTTCGTCCAGGCGAAGATACGCTTATGGGCACGGTTTTGTTTGATCATCTTGATGATGCCTTGAAAGATGTCGATGTTGTGATGATGCTGCGTATCCAGAGCGAGCGGCTTTGCGATACTGAAGTGCCGGATCAGGCCAGCTTTCACAGGGACTGGGGACTCACATCTGAGCGGCTGAAACAGGCTAAGCCGGACTGTCTGGTTATGCATCCGGGCCCGATGAATCGTGGCGTAGAAATTACCTCAGAGGTTGCAGACGGCCCTCAATCAGTGATTCTGCAGCAGGTGGCCAATGGCGTATTCACGCGAATGGCCATCCTGCATGCAATGAGCACCACTTCCTGATTACAGTCTTATTTTTATCGTTAGAGAGTGATGGAACAAATCGTTTTCTACCAGTGGCCGGCATTGGGCATGCTAGCCCATGGTTCTTGAGGGGGCAGGTCTTTACCTTGTTGAATCAATTCGATTGAAATGCCGTCCGGTGAACGAATAAAAGCCATATGTCCATCTCGAGGAGGACGGTTAATCGTAACTCCTGAGGCCATAAGATTTGCACAAAATGTGTAAATATCGTCAACGTGATACGCAAGATGTCCAAAATTTCTACCGCCGCAAAGGTCTTCCTCATCCCAGTTATAAGTAAGCTCAACCTGGGCAGATTCATCACCGGGTGCGGCCAGGAATACCAGCGTAAATCGCCCGGCTGGTACCTCTTTTCGGTTGAGTTCTACCAGGCCGAGCTTATTACAATAAAAATCAAGGGATTCTTCCAGACTAATTACCCTGACCATGGTGTGCAGGTATTTCATATTGTAAGCTCAGACGTGATAATTGCCGTCTAGTTTAATGGTGACAAGCTTATGAAGGAAACTGAAAATTACCCAAGAAGTATATTGTTTCGTGAATCAATGATTTTCCAGCTGAAATTAGTCGCAGATGGGTTTCGTGATTTTGCGTTGGTGCCAGTGTCCCTGATTGCCACCGCAGTCGGCTTGATTAGAGGCGGCGCAGAACAGGACCGGGAATTTCGCCGAGTCATCGAACTGGGAAAACAAACAGAGAAATGGATTAATCTGTTTGGCCAACATGAACCGATAGAAGATGTGGGCAATGCTGGCTCGATCGACTTGTTATTGTCTCAGGCTGAAGAGGTTGTTCGACAACAGGCTAAGGAAGGCGGCATGACAGAAAAAGCTTCTCAGGCGATTCAGCGAGCCTTGGATGCGGCGCACGAAAAAGCCAGGAACGCTGAAGTTAAACTGGAAAGGAATAGAAAGCTGGATGGTGGTGCTGATTCAGGCAAGCCCGGCTAATAACTGCCAGTAATGTAATGTGATAATTGCTCGATCTCGGACTCTTTTTCTTCGAGTATTTTCTTAACCAGGTCTCCAATAGAAACCATACCCAGTAATTCTTCACCATCAACCACGGGTAAATGCCTGCACCTGCAACGGGTCATGGTTTCCATGCATTGCTGCACTGAATCGTGAGGACTGGCAGTAATCACCGGTGATGACATCACGTCACTTACAATCGTATCTCTTGAAGAGAGCGACTTCAGAGCTATTTTTTGAAGATAGTCGCGCTCCGTGAAAATACCGGAAATGCTGTCATTTTTTTTGACCAGCACAGCCCCGATATTCAATTCTGACATCAGGCTGATTGCCTCATAGACTGAATCATCCTCGTCTACTGAAAGCACCATCCCACCTTTCTGTTTGATGATTTCCGCAACTGTAAACATCATTTTCCCGAACCGTTGTCTATTTGTATAAGTCTAGCTGGCAGATTGAAAATTACAACTTGAAATTACTAATTGTTTTCTTATTCGTCCTGCGTTTTGGAAATTACCTCATATTCGGCATCGAGGCTGTCCGATTGTTTAGGCCTTGTATCATTTGCAAACGGGTTCAATGATGCCGGGTCGATTCCTTGTTTCAGCATTTTTCTTTTTGCCCACCAGAGGCGGACATAAATTCCGACCCAAATAAGAAATCCAACACTGAGGGCAACTATAATAGCAATGAAACCAAGCATAAAGACACCGGTCATTATCAGCACCCCGACAATGCCTGCCAGGATACCGCCTAATGGGCCACGTGGTGGTGGGCTAATGTAAAATGCCATTTTTCAAACCTTGAATCCTTAGGGGTTCTCAATATATATGGTCGCTTGGCCGGAGAGTCAAATTGCATCTGCTTTGCCATATTGAGGATATTGACCCGGAAACGGGCAAAGAAGTGCTGGTCAGTTCCCCACAAGGGAATCGCTATGTTGCCCTATTTCTATATCGGGGGCAGTTAAGGGCATATCATAATTGCTGCCCGCATCAGGGCCGTTCGCTTAATTTCGCGCCGGATCAGTTTTTATTCGACAAGGATCACACGCTGGTTTGTCCGCATCACGGTGCCTGTTTTGATATTTCCAATGGTTTATGCATTTCAGGGCCGTGTGAAGGTTCTAGCCTCACGCCCATCGCTGTAGAGATCCGAAATGGTGAAATCTACTTATCTGAAAACCATTTGGCGCATGGAAGCGCCAACGCGAGCGACAGCGAGTGAAGGAGTGAAGCAGAGTCAAAAGACCAAATTCACCATGGTCAACATGACCACTAAAAAGACCACTGTCATGCCGGTTCCGGCACGTACAAAATCAGAAACTGAATAACCACCGGGGCCCATGATCAGGGCGTTTACCTGATGAGTAGGCAGGATGAATGCATTTGATGTCGATAGAGCAATGATCAGTGCATACATCACCGGGTTTGCACCTGTGGCCAGTGCAATGCTGATCGCGATGGGCACGAGAATGGTGGTAGCACCAACATTGGACATAACAAGGGTAAATACCGTAGCCAGCATCGCCAGCATGATTTGTATCGCCAGGTCAGGCATGTTGCCAAGGATCGCCAGCGCTTCCTGGGCAATCCAGGCTGCCGTTCCTGTGCGTTCCATGGCTTGCCCCAAAGGTATCAGGCTGGCAAGCAGGAAGACGGTTTTCCAGCTCACTGAATCATAGGCCTCATCCATATTCAACACGCCACTTAATACCATGCCCAGGGCACCAACCAGTAAAGAGATTGAAAGGCGAAAATCAGAAAAAATAATCATGCCTATTGAGAGAGCGAAAAAAAACAAAGCAGGCTTCACTTTTTGTGGGCGCTGCTCTTCTTTGGGGATATCAGTGGCAACAATAAAATCTTTTTCCCGGCCGACTGCAGAAAGATCACGCCAGGTACTGTGGCTCACCAGACAATCACCGGTTTCCATGCTTAGTTCGCGCAGGCCCTCAGTGATGATCGCACCGCGGCGGTTAATTGCCAGCACACTGATTCCATAACGTTTTCGTAATCGCGCATCACCAACTGTGTGTCCGATTAGCTTTGAGCCAGGTGGGATAACAACTTCTGAGATTCCAGCCCGGCTTGGATTGAACAGGCCACCAAAGGTGCGCAAATGTGGCTGTACTCTGCATTTGTTGTCCAGTGCAAAACGGCCCACCAGTTTGCGTGTGCCCATCACGCCGAGAATTGTCCCTACCCAAATCATTTCATCAGACGGAGGTGCCATGCGGGGCTCTTCCGTATTTCGAATACCGAGTAGTCTTGGTGCATCCGGCAACAACTCGGCATCGCCAACTGTCATGCCAACCATTTGACTGTCTACAGTTACCAACAGCTCAAATACATCACCCTTAATACCATAGGTGTCAGCAAAATAAGTTTTGGTTCGGGCCGGTGCTCCACTGGAACTATCCCGATGTGAAGGCAGTAACCACTTGCCGAAGAAAAGAAAATACAGAATTCCGGAAGTTAGCAGAGCAATTCCTATCAACGTGACATCAAAAAGATGAAACGCTTTTAGAGTTTCAGCACCCGGGGGCAGGGAATTATTGGACGCAAGAATCAGGTCATTGAGCAAAATCAGAGGTGAAGACCCGACCATAGTCAGTGTGCCACCCAATATAGCGCAGAAGCCCATAGGCATAAGCAGTCGCGATTGCGGAATGTCCGCACGTGAGGATATCCGCGATACCACCGGCAAAAAAAGTGCAGTGGCACCGACGTTCTGCATTAGTCCTGATATACCACCAACAATGCCAGAGACCAACGGAATAATCTTGCGTGCCGTCTTACCGCCCACTTTGAGTATGTACTTAGCCACAAGCGACATGACACCGGTACGGTCAAGTCCTGCACCAAGTATCATCACCGCGATAATGGATATGACCGCATTGGAGGCAAAGCCATTAAACAGTTCTGCTGCCGGAACCAAGCCAAGCAGGCCGAGCATGACCATGATACAAATGGCCACAACATCGACGCGTACTACTTCAAAAACAAACAAACCAACGGTTATGATTAAAACAATCAATACCGTCATCATGTCGCCATTGAGTGTCAGGCCTGATTCCATGTTATTGGTTCTGGGTTTCCCTATAGTTCGCTTATCGTATCGCGTAAAGGGAATTTCTAACAGCAGGACTCATACAATTCAAAAGCGAACTGACGGTGTCTATTTTTTTCCCCTGGGTTTTAAAGTAGATATAGGTTCGACAATACTTTGGAACCCGCTGCGCAAGTGAAGGTCGCGTTGTGGAAATGGAATTTCAATACCATGCTCGGTCAGTTTCGTCTCCAAAGCCCAGAGAAAGCTGGAGCGAACGCGGTGTGGACGGCGGATTCCTGAGCGGCTTACCCACGCCAGTAGTTCGAAGTCCAGACTGCTGTCACCAAAATTAACCAGACGGACCTGAGGCTCTCGGCTAGGCATATTCATTAAAATAAATTCCGTTTCCGCGACCGCTTCCAGCGCTGCCTGTTTGACCAGGTCTTTGTCTGATCCGTAGGCAACACCAAACGGCAGGCGCAAACGACCAACTGGTTCGCGCAAGGTCCAGTTGGTCAAGCGGGTTGTTACAAAATCCGAATTGGGAACCACGACATCAATATTGTCTGTAGTATTTATTACGGTGGCTCGGGTGTTGATTTCTCTCACGACGCCAGCCAGACCCTTGTCGAGTTCAATATAATCTCCGACCCTGAGAGAGCCCTCGAAAAGAATAATCAGTCCGGAAACAAAATTATTAACGATAGACTGAAGACCGAAACCGATACCCACAGATAGCGCACCGGCAATGAGAGCGAATTTGGTGAAATCAAGGCCAATTGATGTGAGTGCAGCAAATAGGGCAATGGTGACTATCAGGTAATGCAACAAACGGCCAAGCGTGTACATTGATGCGCTATTCGCAACGCGCACACCTGATTTGACCCGTTGTAGCCCTTGCCGGATAAACCAGGAAAGCGCGTAGGCCAGAGCCAGAATGACCAGCATTTTGAACAAACCTGCCAGCGTAACGGGCCCGTCTCCAACTCGGAACAGGATTACATCAAACGCACTGCTGGTGGCTGTCCAAATATCACCTATGAAAATGGAAAACCTTAACCACCCGCCCCTCAACCCGGTACGTGTGTTGGCAACTTCGACCAGAAACACTTCCTGTATCAATTCCAGGTCATCAATCGCTGAATTGAGGTCAGTGATCAGATCCAATGATTCACGCGCAGTCACGTGGGCCAATTCAATGTTCTTGATGGCATTGAGATCTGACGAAGGCACCGGTGTGATCAGCGTGGTTTGACTGGCAGCTTCCCATACTTCCAACTGATTCCGGGTATCACTTATCAGGTCTCTGGAAACCTCAATAGATTTTCTCGAATCGTCAGGTAAATCATGTACACCTGACCTTAGGAGGTACCAGGACTCTCGTGTCTTGTGCATTGCCTCGTGAATACTGGCAAGAGCTTGCTCCACCGCGGCACGGGTTAATTGCTGTTTGCGGGTTATTTCCAGGCTTGGTTTGGAAGTCGTTGCTGAAAGCACATCAAGCAACTGGCTTTGAATAACTGCAATTTTTTGCGAAAATTCGGCGGCGACGAGCCTGGCCCTTTGTGCTTCTGACTTAACGGCCGCAAGCGTGGTGTCACTCTTTTGCAAATGTTCACGTGCGAATATTAGTTGCGCTGAAGTTTGCTCAGTACGTTGATCAATATCAGATAGCGTCTGTTTTACGTTTGTCAATTGCTGCGAAAAGAGCTCGTGCTCTACCTGCGCAGATACTCTTTGCAATCCGAAAACCAGCCGTTGCGGTGCACTGATTTCGGTTGTGTTATATAAACGAAGAAGGTTGTCTCTTCGATTCTGCAGCAGGCCAATCTGCCTCTCCAGTTGCCCGGCTGTTTGTGCCGGAATCAGTTTTTGCGTTTGCAGGTTCCGCCACATGGCCCGAACTTCGAGCAAGTCCTCCAGAGTATAGACACCCTTAGTTGGAATGGGCTCAAATTCAGGATTGTCGCCACCATTGCGCGCGACCTGCAACAGGTCAACCTGTGCACGAAGATTGGCAAGGATGGTGCTTGAAACGACCAGATTATCTGCATCGAGACCGCTGATTTTTTCTTCTGTTGACGCCAGAAAGCGACCGATCCGTTCGCGAAATATGCTGGGTAGAACAACCTCAAATTCGACCCACCAGTCGACAGGTAAGGCAGTCACATCTGGTGGTTGCCAAATTGCTTCTACCGCTTGGCTTGGTTCGACGGGCAGGGCGAGATCCTGGCTCAGCACCTGGCCGCTACATATCAGACAAGCAAATGCAGCAATGGCCCAGAAGTTGGGCCTGTAAATAAAAGCGGATTTTAAAATGCTGTAAATCATACGCAAGTATAGTCCAGCTTATTGTGGTTTATCCCAACTTTAATGCCGCTTATTCAACCATTTTGTTAATGTGAGCGATGACTTTGGAATTTGTAGGAAATAACTCCGTTACGCGGTGAATAATAGATCAAAGGACTCGTGGCCCAGTTTTGTGCCCCTGCGCTCAAACTTGGTTTCCGGTCGCCATGCCGGTTTCTCACAATAGCCGCCTGTCGGGGAAAGATTTTCAAACGCCGGGTGTTCATTACAAACCTCCAGCATATGTTCAGCGTAGGGCTGCCAGTCAGTGGCCAGATGCAGTAATCCTCCAGCGGCCATTTTTTCTGCAAGCAGATCAAGGAACCCGGGTTGGATAAGCCGTCTTTTGTGGTGACGTTTCTTGTGCCATGGATCAGGAAAATAGACTCTGACCCCGGAAACGCAATGATTTGGAATTTTGTCCCGAATGAAATCAACCGCATCATTGCGCACGATTCGTACGTTGTTCAGTTGTTGAGACTCAAGTGCCTGCAAGAGATGCCCGACTCCCGGCTTATGCACTTCAATACCAATAAAGTTTTTATCCGGTTCATCGCGGGCCATCTGCCATGTCGCGTCACCGTTTCCGAAGCCGATTTCAATAATCAGCGGCGCTGTGCGGCCAAACGAAATTGACGGATCAAATTTCCCTGTTGAGGCATCAATGCCGAATTTTGGCCAAAGCACTTCCAGCGCGCGAGCCTGAGCCTCAGTCAACCGGCCTTTTCGCAGCACAAAGCTGCGAATCGGCCGATGATTATTGCTGTTAGTGTCCGGCAGCGCTTACGACACCTGTTGTAGGTATTGGCGCATTGAAAAATTCAAAGTAGAAATAAAAGACCAAACTACAGACAATCAGTGTGGACACCATTGCGGGGAGCCCATATTTAAACCAGACCCATGGGGTGATGGCCAAAGAAGGGTCGTTCTCCTTCTTGGCCAATCGCTCTGAAATGGTCACGATATAAACATTTGCGGTTGAACCAATGTGTGTTCCATTGCCACCCATACCTACACCAGCAGCCAGTGCCCACCACAGAGGTGCCACATGGATTCCTTGAGTTTCCATGCTCAAGAGTATGGGAATCATGGCGGCAGTGAATGGGATGTTGTCAATTGCTGCGGACATGATGGCAGCTACCCACATCAATACCAGTGTGGCAACCAGCAGGTCTTTCTGAACAAATGGAATGATGAACTGGCCAAGATATTGCAAAAAGCCACTGTGCTCAACTCCGCCGACAACAATAAATAGCGATATGAAAAAGATCAGCAGGGGGATTTCGACATCCTCCATTGCGTGATCCATTTCAACCTTGCGGGCAATAAATACCAGCATGGTCAAACCAGCTGCAGACACCATCCACGGTTCCCAGCCGATATCTCCGTGCATGATGAACAGGACAACCATCACGCCCAGTACAATGAGACTTTGATTCCAAAGCTGCCGGTCTTTAAATTCGTGCTTGTCCTGATACTCACCGGTGGGAATCACTGCCAATTCTTTTCTGAACACCACTCGCAGAACAACAAGTACCGTAATCCAGGCCAGAAACACAATTCCACCCATGTGATAAAAGAAAGTATTGAAGTCAATGCCTTTAGCAGAACCAATCATCAAGTTAGGCGGGTCACCGACTAAAGTTGCGACGCCACCTGTATCAGATAACAGTGCCGCTGCCATCAGGAATGGTATCGGTGTTACTTTCATTGCCCGTGCGATCAAAATGATTAATGGGCCGAAAATGACCACGGTTGTGACGTTGTCCAACAGCAGGGAAAGGCCGGTAACAGCAGACCCGAGCATCACCATTAATAAGAATTGCCGGCCTTTGGCAACCTTGGCCATCCAGTTGGCCATGGCTTCGAAACCACCTGTCGGAATCATGATGGAAACAACTGCCATCATGCAGCCGAGCAGGAAGACGACGTTCCAGTCAACCGCCAGCACAGCAAGGTGTGAATTGTAAAAGCCATAATACTGGCCCGCCACAATCATCATGAGTGCACCGAGCATGGCAAATTTTGCACGATGGAATCCGTGCAGGTTTTCGGTAAAAATGCCAACGAAGGTCAGGGCAAGGATTACACCCGAGATCATCATCGCATCGTTCATGACTAAAACTTCTGTCATTTTGTTTGCTCCAAAGGTTTGTTACCACGCTGTCCCAGCGGGGAAACGAATATTATGCACAGAACGACGAATTTCTCAATCCACACTCGACAATAGTGCAAATTAAATACAAGTCATATAGAATATATCTCTTAATCTTTATAAAGAGATATGTAACCTTGGAGATTGTTTGAAATGAGTGATTATTTGTTTACTTCCGAGTCCGTTTCAGCGGGTCATCCGGATAAAGTAGCTGACCAGATATCGGATGCCGTTTTGGATGCCATTATCGGTGAGGATCCAAAGGCTCACGTGGCTTGCGAGACTTTCGTCAAGACTGGTGTCGCCATAGTGGGTGGAGAAATTACCACCGATGCATGGGTGGATTTGGAAGCAATCATTCGTAAGGTGATTGTCGACATCGGCTATGACTCTTCTGAAGTCGGCTTTGACGGTAATACCTGTGGTGTGATCAATATTATTGGCAAGCAATCATCTGATATTAATCAGGGAGTAAGTCGTGAAAACCCGGAAGACCAGGGTGCAGGCGATCAGGGACTGATGTTTGGCTACGCTACCAATGAAACCGACGTTTTAATGCCAGCGCCGATTTATTACGCGCATGAACTGGTAAAGCGCCAGTCCTTAGTCCGAACAGAAAACGCGGATGGCCGGTTTCATTTTCGCCCGGATGCAAAAAGTCAGGTTACATTCCGCTATGAAAATGGAAAACCGGCTGGCATCGATGCCGTGGTTTTATCCACCCAGCATAATGCCGAATCTACCCAGGAGCAGTTACGCGAGTTGGTGATGGAAGAAGTCATCAAGCCGGTACTGCCTTCAGAATGGCTCGACGGTAATACCAAATATCACATCAACCCAACCGGTAGATTTGAAATCGGTGGCCCCGTGGGTGACGCCGGTTTGACCGGCCGTAAAATCATTGTTGATACCTACGGTGGAATGGCCCGACACGGCGGTGGAGCATTCTCAGGCAAAGACCCGTCAAAAGTAGACAGGTCTGCAGCTTATGCCTCGCGATACGTTGCTAAAAACCTGGTTGCAGCCGGTTTGGCTGATCGTATCGAAATCCAGGTCTCATACGCAATTGGTGTGGCAGAACCCACATCCATTGCTGTTGATGCTTTTGGTACCGAGAAAATCCCAGTGGCGAAGATTGAACAAATTGTTCGTCAAGAATTTGACCTCAGGCCGTACAGCATTATCCGTACGCTTGATTTGATTAAACCAATTTATCAGCCACTCGCCGCTTACGGACATATGGGTCGCGAAGATCTGGGCGTAAGTTGGGAGGAGCTAGACAAGGTGGACATCTTGAGAGCGGCCGCCGGATTGAGTTGATTTAATGCCTCGGGCACCGAGGAGCGTTGCGACCTGCTCAAGAATATTTCGGGGCAGGCCAGGCTCGGATGCCGGGGTATCACGGAACAACGCTCGCAATTTTATGGAGAAATAATTGTGAATGCTGCTATTGAAGAAATGAACAGAGACGACTACTTCGTTGCTGACCTCTCCCTGGCGGGATGGGGCAGGCGCGAAATTGCAATTGCTGAAACCGAAATGCCCGGACTGATCAGTGTTCGTGATGAATTTCGTGAAGCACAACCCCTCAAGGGCGCGCGTATTGCAGGTAGCCTGCATATGACGATCCAGACAGCAGTGCTGATTGAGTCACTGGAGGCACTTGGTGCCGATGTGCGCTGGGCCTCGTGCAATATTTACTCTACCCAGGATCACGCAGCCTCAGCAATTGCTGCAGGCGGTACGCCAGTTTTCGCCGTCAAAGGCGAAACCCTTGATGAGTACTGGGAGTACACACACAGAATCTTTCAGTGGACTGACGAAAACGGTCAGCAAACGTTCGCCAACATGATTCTGGATGATGGTGGAGACGCCACTATGCTTTTGTATCTGGGTTCTCAGGCAGAAACTGACACCAGTGTTCTTGATAATCCTGGCAGTGAAGAAGAAGTGGCACTTTTCAATGCCATTCGTAAACGCCTCGATACCCAGCATGGCTGGTACACAAAGGCATTGGCGGCGATTCAAGGCGTGACTGAAGAAACCACAACCGGCGTCAAGCGCCTTTACAACATGGCAAAAGAAGGCACGCTGCCGTTTCCCGCCATCAATGTGAATGACTCTGTCACCAAATCCAAGTTCGATAACCTCTATGGATGTCGCGAGTCACTGGTCGATGGTATCAAGCGTGCCACTGATGTAATGATCGCTGGAAAAGTAGCTGTCGTTGCCGGTTACGGTGACGTAGGAAAGGGCTGCGCACAATCTCTCAAGGGCCTGGGAGCTACTGTCTGCATTACAGAGATCGATCCGATCTGCGCCTTACAAGCGGCCATGGAAGGTTATCGTGTCGTGACCATGGAAGAAGTGGTCGAGATCGCAGATATCTTTGTCACCGCAACTGGTAACTATCATGTAATCAACCATGACCACCTTTCCCGCATGAAGCACCAGGCCATCGTTTGTAATATTGGTCATTTCGATAACGAGATTGATGTTGCAAGCCTGGATCAATACGAGACCGAAAATATCAAGCCACAGGTTGATCACATCATCCTGCCTGATGGTCGCAGAATTATCCTTTTGGCTCAGGGACGGCTGGTAAATCTTGGTTGTGCAACAGGTCACCCGAGTTTCGTGATGTCTAACTCATTCACTAACCAGGTTCTGGCGCAAATTGAGTTGTGGACCAAAGGTGATGAATACGACAACCAGGTCTATGTGTTGCCCAAGCATCTGGATGAAAAGGTCGCACGCTTGCACCTTGAGCGTGTCGGTGCTCACCTGACGGTATTGTCAGATGAGCAGGCCGCTTATATCGATGTTGATTCTAATGGGCCATATAAGCCCGATCATTACCGTTACTAGATAGTGAAGAATGGCCGGGTCGTCGACCTGGCCATTTTGCTTCCTGTCTCTGATAAGTCATGCTGAAACCCTGGACGCCCGTTTCTTTTGAGTTTTTTCCTCCACGAACTGAGGCACAACAACATACCCTGAATTCTGCCTGGCCTGTATTGGCAGACCTCAAGCCCGAGTATTTTTCGGTGACCTTTGGCGCCGGCGGCTCGAACCTCGATGCCACCCACCAGGCCGTGCTTGGTCTACAGAGAGATTCAGGTGTGCCGATTGCCCCGCATATTTCCTGCAAAGTTGAAAGCCGCGAGTTGCTGTCCAGATACCTGGACGAGTATGCCGCGGCCGGTGTTCGTCGCCTGGTTGTGCTGCGAGGTGACCGGCAAGGTGGTCAAGAGGTGCCTGGACCGTTCAAGCACGCCAATGAGTTAGTAGAAGCAGTGCGTGAGCTGAGCGGGGACCAGTTCAGCATCGAAGTAGGCTGTTATCCCGAGTTTCACCCTGAGTCAGTTTCTCCGGACAAGGAATTAATGTACTTCAAGCAAAAAGTGGATGCTGGCGCCACCGGGGCGATCACCCAGTATTTTTATAATGTTGAAGCTTATTTCCGGTTTATTGCTGAGTGTGAAACAGCCGGCATTACCATTCCCATTCGCCCGGGAATACTTCCAATTACCAATCGTGATCAATTACTTAAGTTTTCCGGGATGTGTGGCGCAGAGGTGCCTCGCTGGATCACCAAACGACTTGATTCCTACGGTGACGACATCGAATCGATCCGGGAATTCGGGCTGGATGTGGTAACCGAACTGTGCAAACGCCTGCTGATGGGGGGTGCCCCTGGTTTGCACATTTATACCCTGAACCAATCAGAACATAGCTTGAGGCTAATTAACCGCCTGACCGCCTGACCGCCTGACCTCATGGCTTAGTCGTCCGAAAAAATCCCGATAAACAGTTCACCATCAACATTAATGCTGGCCCGGTACATGCCGGCTGTATTGTGGGGTGTTGCGATGTTACCTTTTGCATCCATCGCTATTACACCTCCATCACCACCGGCGGGCTTCAAAACCTCATGGATCAGGGTTCCCGCTGCTTCATCAATAGATTGGCCGGCTCTGACGCGCTCACAAATGCTGTGTGCGACAACATAACGGATAAAGTATTCGCCGGTTCCGGTGGCACTGACGGCACAACTATCATTGTTGGCGTAATTTCCTGCGCCAATAATCGGCGTATCTCCAACGCGCCCCCAGCGCTTGTTGGTCAGCCCTCCGGTCGAGGTACCGGCCGCGAGATTACCCTTGCTGTCCAGTACTACTGTACCAACTGTTGAATACCAGCTTTCATCCTGGTTTTCTAAAGCAGCATCACGCGCCTGCCGCTCAAGTAATTGCTGCTTTCGATGCTCGGTCTGGAAATATTCCCGTTCGACGAGTTCATACCCCTGCTCAACGGCAAACTGCTCAGCCCCTTCCCCAATCATCATTACGTGGCGCGATTCGTTCATCACTGTCAAGGCGAGGTTGATTGGATTTCGAATGTGCTGCAAGGCTGCGACAGCACCTGCGTTCAGCGTGGCCCCATCCATGATGGAGGCATCCATTTCGTTATAGCCAGCCGAGTTAAATACTGCACCCTTGCCCGCGTTAAAAAGTGGGGAATCTTCGAGTACATTGATTGCTGTGGTCACGGCCAACAGTCCGGACTCACCGGCAACCAATTTGGCGTGCCCGGCACGCACCGCCTGCTCAAGTTTGGCGCGGATTTCTGCTTCTCTCTCTGCGCTCAAATCTTCGCGTTTAATGGTTCCGGCCCCGGCGTGTATAACAATGGCAACCGGTGATTGTTCAGAAGCCTGCGCCGGGGTAGTAGCCAGGAGGGTTAACAGAAGAAAAACCGACAAATTGATTTTGGAATACTGCATAAGGTTCTCTGATTTGCACATGCGGGCTACTTATTAGTTTAATCTTAGCCCAGATTAATCAGGAGCAAGCAATGTATATTCCCGTAACGACATTTTATGCATCTTTGCTCGGCCTGCTTCTGATTGTACTGTCAGTACTGGTTTCAAAAAACCGGCGTAAAGCCAGGGTGAGCATTGGTGTTGGAGACGATGTCGGCCTTGAACGTGCCTCGAGGGCCCACGGCAATTTTATTGAATACGTTCCGATAGCCCTGATATTACTTTTGATGCTGGAGCTTGAGATCAGCAAAATGTGGCTCCTTCACTTGCTTGGGGCCATGTTGCTGGCTGGCCGCTTGCTACATGCCTGGGGTCTGAATCAGCGCAAGAGTGTTAACCGAGGCCGTTGGTGGGGAACGGTCCTAACATGGTCAATGATTCTTGTGACCTCCTTACTAAACATTTGGCATTCTGTTTGAACTCCATTCAATTTTAAATGGGGCCGGTCAGGGAATTGGTGCCAAACCCGCCTTTCGCCGTTCCAGCCAAAAAAGCGCGGAATAGGTTTTTGGGTCGACCTGCTTGCCCTTTTTCATCATGTCAGAAAGCCAGTCACTAACATCAGCGACCGGCACAATATGAACTTCAATATCCTCGTTACCGTCGCCTCCACCCGGGCCGGTTCTTACTAAATCTTCTGCCAGATAAATGCTGATCATTTCATCGCTCATGCCAGGTGAGCTGGGACAGCTCAAGATGTGGGTCAGGCGACCTGAACGAAAGCCGGTCTCTTCCTCCAGTTCTCGGTGTGCAGCGGTAATCACAGACTCCTGTGCATCATCCAGATCTCCCACAAGGCCTGCGGGCAACTCAATAACCATGCTGTTAACCGGCACCCGGTATTGCTCTACAAGGACCAGTTCATCGTTATCAGTAACCGGTACCAGAACCACCACAGCGCTGGCATTGGTTCGTGTGGCGAACTCCCAATTATCGCGTTCCCGAATGCCAAGGTAGCGGCCACTGAAGTGCTTTTTTGTGTCATTCATCAAGAATTTCTGCTGTGCTCTGTTAAACTTTGCAGATTGTATCGCTCTTCATCGCATCGAAACTATAAGCGGTTGGAACCAAAATCGGGTTTTCGCCTCAAAGCAGCGAATATTCAAGGAATGCCAAGCATGTATCAAAATATAAAAAGCGGCTTTATTGCTGTTGTGTTGTCACTGGTTTGTACCATTGCAGTCGGCCAGATAGCCGACCCTGAAAAAATTGCTTCCCCACAGTCCGACCAGATAGGTGTTCCCCAGCTTCGTGCGGAAGCCCGTAAGGCTTATGAAGCAAAAAACCATTTGGCTTACCGGACAGCTATGGAAAACCTGCACAAGTTGAGACCCAACAACAGCGAGTACATGTACCAACTGGTTCTTGCAAACGCATTGTTGGATGATAAGTCCAGTGCATTCGATGTGATGTTAAAAATGCAACGCCAGGGTCTGTCTTACGATTTTGATAAGACTGATGAATCATTGAATTTGAGGAAAACCCAGGTGTATACCTACTTGAATGATCTCATGGTTGATGCTGGCAATCCGATTGGCCTCGCGGTTCCGGTAGCAACATTGGAATCCGATGTGCTACTTCCGGAAGGAATCGAATGGGACTCGTCACGAAACGCGATTCTGGTGAGCACCGTCAATAGTGGTTCAATATTGGCAGTGTCAGAGGATGGAACCAGTTCAGAACTATTCCGAGCCGACGAAAACAACCGCATTTGGGGGATTTATGATATTGCTATTGATGTTGAACGCAATCGCCTTTGGGCCATTACTACTGCAAATAAAGAATTTGTAGGTTTCCATGCTTCTGACAGCGGTCGTTCGGCACTGGTTGAATTCGACCTGAAAACTTTCGAAATTATCAAGCGTTATCCGGTTCCGGTTGACGGGCTCTTGCACAAGCTGCGTAACGTGGTTATTTCTTCCGAAGGTGATGTCTTTGCGATTGATGGTGTATTTCCTATTCTTTACACAAAGAAAGCCTCGGAAACCAGGCTCAAAGCTTTGTCAGCATATAAAAACATGGTCAGCCTTCGAGGTATGGATATATCAGCTGATGGTAAATTGCTGTATCTGGCTGATTATGAAATGGGTGTGCTGGTAATTGAGCTTGAAACCATGAGAACCGTCAACCTGCAGGTACCTGAAGAACTCAATCTTGGGGGAATCGCGGGACTCAATTACTGGAATGGAAAATTGATCGTCATTCAAAACGGCATTAAGCCGCAAAGAGTGATGAGTCTCTTGCTTGACGCATCAGGAACAACAGTTACAGAGGTCGCTCCATTGGCTGTGAATCTGGATGTGATGGACTTCCCCAGTTATGGAACTGTTGTTGGCGATAACTTGATGTTCTTTGCTAATAGCCATTGGGCAGCCACCGAAGAAACCGCAAAGCCGATACATATTGTAAAAACCTTACTTTCGTCTACCCCGGTTGTTATGGCTGCAGATGCGAAAAAATTCATGCATGATTATGCAACAAACAAAGGAACAGGCAAATATCGAAAAGTTGGATTTGATAGTGACGAACCGGCTGAAGCAGAGGCCAGCGAAGAAAAGAAAGACTAGGTATCAAGTATCAATGCAAGTCGGCTGGCGCTGATCAGCCGGTTTGCATACACCGCCTGCGCAGCATGGCGCCAAACGAGAGTTGATCAAACATTCTGTTTAAACGCGCTTCATCAATCTCACCACGAACGATATCAGGTCGCTTTAGAGCAGAAGGTACCTGGGTGTGAATTCGAGTTAGTTTCAATGCCAGGTCTGCTGCATCCCAGTTATCCCCAAGAATTCGATAAAGTGATTTCGCGCCTCGAATACTCAGGTGCGGGACTTCCTCGATTCCCTGGCGGATGGCGTCGATGTCACCAAAATGTTTAAGCAGGGTTGCTGCTGTTTTCGCACCAATTCCTGGAACACCGGGGATGTTGTCTACAGCGTCTCCCATTAAAGCGAGATAATCTGCCATCTGCTCAGGTTGTACACCAAACTTTTCCGCAACCATTGAATGGCTTAACTTTTTGTTGCGGGCAAAATCCCACCAGTGGTCATCTTTGCGAATCAGTTGAGCCAAATCCTTGTCACTGGTGACAAGGCACAAAGAATGTCCCCGGGCGCGCCAGTACTCGGATAGGGTTCCAATCAAATCATCGGCTTCATAGTAGGGATCGGAAAAGCATTGCAGGCCTAATGATTCGGCGATTTCTCTTGCCCATTTGAATTGACGTTTGAGATCCTCCGGAGCCGGGTCGCGGTTGGCTTTATATTCCGGATAAATATCATTGCGATAGCTGGTGGTCAGCGATTCGTCGAATGCAATCCCGATGTGTGATGAATCGGCCTGTTCCAGCAGGCTACACAAGAATCCTGTGAATCCATAGGCTGCATTGCTGGGTTCACCATCAACGCTGGAAAACTCATCCGGTACAGAAAACCATGCACGAAAAATGTAGATGCTGGCGTCCACCAGGTAAACGGGTCCGGGATTCATCAGGGAACTATATCAGGCAAGCAGGCTTTCGCCCTGCTCAACTCTCTTTCGAAGAACACTGTTACGCGGAAAATGTGCCAGTAGGAAATCCATCTGGTCTGCAAGAATCTGCCTTCCCTGCAGGTAGACATATTCTGCATGTGTGGGTGTAAAGGGAATGGCCAATAACTCAATGCCAGCTTGTTCAGGTGTTCGCCCGGCCTTGTAGTTGTTGCAGCGTTTACAGGCAGTTACTACATTCGCCCATTTGTCCTTACCGCCCTGGGTAAGGGGTTTCACGTGGTCGCGGGACAGTTTAAAGTTGGGGAATTGCTGACCACAATATAAGCACAGGCTTTGGTCACGGCGGAACAAAGCCTTGTTACTCAAAGGTGGAATGTAGGAATTTCCAAAAAGATGCTTGTGAGGATGATGCCCCCAGGTTGCAATGATGGCATTAACTTCGATCGAGCTTTGCTTGCCACTCAGGGCATTTATGCCGCCTCGAATCCGGTACAGGCTTCGGCCCAAAGCATAACTTACCTGTTCAAGAGCAATAAGCCGTACAGCATCCTGGTAGCCGATCCACTCAAGCGGCATTCCTGATACATCTGTTCTCAGCACTTGCTGTTGAAGATTCACACTTCTAATGATCTCCTCAAACGTGATGCGGCACAATATGTCGTGCCAAAGTTACTCCTAAATGGGTATATATCTGTTTTTGGCTGAAATGGCAACTGAAGCTGGTGTGCCATGGTTTAATAATGTGGGTGATTATTTTTCCCGTGAGCGATATATCAGCAATAAGGTAAAGAACCGGGGCTGATTCTGGTGGTCGTAAAATGGAGCACATTAAGAGTTGTTGCAGGAGTTTATGGTGAGATTGATTCTGGTTTTATTGCTAATGGTTTCCAACGTTGCACAGGCAGTATTGCCACTTGTTGTTGATGGACAGCCGTTGCCATCGCTTGCACCGGTGTTGAAGGACGTCACACCGTCGGTTGTGAATATCTATACCCAAACCCGTGTAAGAGTTCGCAGTCCACTGTTGGATGATCCCATCTTCCGGCGTTTCTTTAATGTTCCGGATGTGCCGCGCGAAAGGGTGTCTCAAAGCCTTGGTTCAGGAGTGATTGTCAACTCTGAAAAGGGCTATATATTGACTAACAATCACGTGATTGAAGGTGCTGATGACATCTCAGTTACCTTGAAAGATGGTCGAAGTCTGGAGGCTGTATTGATTGGTCGGGATCCGGATACGGATCTCGCCGTTATCAGTGTGTCGGCTGAAAACCTCAGGGCTTTGACTCTGGCAGATTCAGACGAGTTGCAGGTGGGCGATTTCGTGGTCGCCGTTGGCAATCCTTTTGGCCTTGGCCAAACCGTTACTTCGGGCATTGTCAGTGCATTGGGGCGAACCGGGGTCAGGGGTCTGGAATACCAAAACTTTATTCAGACAGATGCGTCAATAAATCCGGGAAATTCGGGTGGGGCATTGATTAACTTGCGCGGTGAATTGGTGGGTATTAACAGCGCCATTTTTACACCCAGCGGCGGTAATGTGGGCATTGGTTTTGCGATTCCTTCGCGCATGGCGCAGTACGTTTTGAATCAACTGATCCGCTTTGGCGAGGTTCGCCGCGGCACCCTGGGCTTGATCGTGCAGAATCTTACCTCCGAGCTTGCCGGCGCTTTCGGTATCGACAGCGAACGCGGTGCCCTGGTTGCCGAAGTTGTACAAAACTCTGCAGCGCAAAAAGCAGGTTTACAAGCGGGAGATGTTGTCACCAGTATCGCCGGTCGCAAAGTGCATAACGCCCAGGACTTCCTCAATGCACAAGGGCAAATACCTGTGGGTGAAGCACTGGTGCTTGAATTTATCAGGGAAGCGCGCCTGCAAAATGCCACTTTGATGGTACAGGAGCCATTGGTCATTTCCGGAGAGGACATCGACCGGCGATTTGCGGGAGCTATATTTACCGAACTACCCACTCGCTTGCGAAACGGGAGAATTTCGGGCGTGTTCATCGATCAATTACAGCAGCGCAGCCTTCTTTCATTTGAAGGACTGCGTGCAGGCGATATTATTACCAGCGTGAACCGTGAGAAGGTCAGAAATCTCACAGAGTTGAAGAAAGCCATCACTAATTTGAAAGGCGCACTTGTGCTGCAAATTCACCGCAACGGCGAAGCGTACTTTGCGCGAATTGATTGAATGGTTTCCGAATTACTTCACATGACATAGACTGCATAAGAACAAATAGTAGGAACCCAAGTGATTTATTCAAGGGAAACTGACGATCAAGCGATACCACTATTTCCGGTTCAGGCATCGGAATATGCTCGATGGCTGGAGAATGCGCCCGATCACCACCAGCGCTGGCTAAGTTCAGCAGGCTTTCAGGCAATGCCTGGGAGTTGGAGCGGATTGCCGGATGAGACCGGGCGGATGGAAGCAATCGTATTCTGCATGGATGACCAGGGCTGGCTTTATCAGTTAGCCAAGCTGCCCTCGGTATTACCCGCTGGTGTTTTTCGGCTGGTATCAGTCTGGAATGAAGATCAACGTATTCAGGCATGCATTGGCTGGGGGCTGGCTTCCTATCGTTTTGAGCGCTACAAGATAAGCAAGAAAGCCAGACCGGTGCTGAGCCTTGAAGAAGATATTGCCGACACCGTTGAGAATGTTTTTACTGCAGTATCACTGGTTCGCGACCTGGTAAATACTCCGACTGAAAACATGGGACCGAAAGATCTGGCCGATGCGGTTATCAGCGAGGGTGATTTTTTCGGGGCCCAGGTAGAGATCGTGAAGGGTGATGATTTACTGTCTGAAAACTATCCGGCAATACATGCCGTTGGCCGCGCTTCAGATGAGGCGCCGCGGTTTATTCGGCTAACGTGGGGGGATAAGAATGCCCCGCTTCTCGCCTTGGTTGGTAAAGGTGTGTGTTTCGATACCGGTGGTTTGGACATCAAGCCGTCTTCCGGAATGATCACCATGAAAAAAGATATGGGAGGCGCGGCACATGTTATCGCGCTTGCCCGACTGGTGATGCAATACAAACTACCCGTGCATCTGATGGTTCTGATTCCGGCAGTTGAAAACTCAATTTCCGGCAACGCCTATCGTCCCGGCGATATCATTCAAACGCGTAAAGGCCTGACCGTAGAAATTGGCAATACTGATGCCGAGGGCCGCGTGGTATTGGCCGATGGTCTGGCATATGCCTGTGAGCATTTGCCCGACCTGATCATAGATTTCGCAACGCTCACGGGTGCAGCAAGAGTTGCGCTCGGCGCCGATCTTCCAGCCATTTTCAGCAATCGCGTCGAAATCGCACAGGCTATTACCGACTCGGGCGACCGGGTCGAAGATCCACTTTGGGTAATGCCCCTTTACCAACCTTATAAGAAGCAAATAGAAAGCGAAATCGCAGACCTCAACAATGTCGGCAAGACCAGTTTTGGTGGATGTATCACTGCTGCCCTGTTTTTAGAGCATTTCGTCGATAACGATACACCTTGGGTACATATCGATACATTTGCCTGGAACCAGTCGCACCGACCCGGCCGGCCCGCAGGTGGAGAGGCGATGGGTCTTCGAGCGGTGTTTAATTTCCTCAGGGAAAGATACGGCTGATTAATATTTGATCCCGTGAATGTAGCGGATATTAAGTCCGCCAACGGCCGTGAAGAGGCAATCCATTGAATTCACAGACGAAAGCGGACATCACGATATATTTTTATCCTCTGATTCTAAATATTCGAGAACTGCCTTTTTTGCCAGGCTGCCCATGCAGCGATGGCGCTGGCAATTAACAATGACAACCACGAGGCCGGAACCACACTGACACCCAAAAGTAATACAGACAAGGCGAGAATAACTGCCCCGCTAGTCAGTAATATGGTTGGAAGTTGACGTGGCGTATCGC
>JBLHGQ010000035.1:0-23236 GCA_047614505.1 Rhodothermales bacterium
TACGGGCATCCTGCCCTTGCCCTTCGGGTTCGCCTCGCTTTGCGAGGCCTCATTCAAATTCGCTCCCGGCGAATTTGTAAGCCACTCGGACACCTCTCCGTGTTCTGGCTGCAACTTGCGATGCGGGGCGCAATTTTAGGTGATGCGTAGAGAGCAATCAACGTAAGTTTTAAACAATTCAGGAATGGCCCGTTGCACTGCCAACCTCGCAATGGCAAAGTGAGTTGCTTATTCGACCGGCCCGGACCATATGAAACAGAATCCACTGATCAGAACTTTTTGTTGTGTGGCCTTTGCGGGAATTCTGAGTACATCTTGCGCGGTGTTTTCAGTTGAATCACGAACTGGTGAAACCACTGATATCGCCGTTTTCACCGAGGATGCAATCAGCACGGCCAGAAAGGTAGGCCTCGACCAAACATTGGTGGTTTTTGATATTGATAACACCTTGCTTGCCATGGAACAGGGTTTGGGCGCAGACCAGTGGTACGAATGGCAGAAAGAACTGGCAAACGAAGACCCTTGTCATGTACAGGCTGTGGAGAATAGGCTTGCTATCCAGGGTTCGCTTTTTTTCGCCAGTGCGATGCGCCCCACCCAGCCGGATTCTGCCGCCCTGCTGCGCTCCATTCAGGATTCGGGCATTCGCGTTATTGCATTGACTTCACGGGGTGTAGAATTCCGTTTATCAACATTTCGCGAATTACGACGAAATGGATTCGACTTCAGAAGAACTGCGATTGGCCCCGATGGCGGCTGGGATGAAACTTTCATTCCTGTTCATGGAATCCGGCCTGCCCGCTATGAAGATGGTGTTTTTCTTACCGCCGGACAGCACAAAGGCGTGATGCTCAAAGACCTTCTGGATAAATCTAATACGCCCTTGCCCAGTGCAATCCTGATACTGGACGACAAGCAGGCTAATCTGGATGCCATCGTTGAAACCTTTAGTGCTTTGGATGTGCCGGTTCGAGCCTGGCGTTATTCCGGTGAAGATGAAAATGTTGCAAATTTCAATCCTGATCAGGCCTATGAAATGCTTGAGGAATTATTACCTGCAATGCGTACTATCCAAAAAGTCTTTGGAACAGATCATTACGACCTTCCCGAAAACACCAGAGCAGCTCACTGTGATTAACTGCCGGCCGATTCCGGAACTTAATCGTGCTGCCAGGCTTCCCTCCCTTCGCCCTGACCAGGAGAAAGACCCAGCGTTTCTCCTTCTGTGGTAACCCCGAGCCCTGAAACGGTCCGGTTCGCATACGCGAAATATGCAGCAACCTGATTAATTTCCAAAATTTCACCATCATCAAAACCCTGCTGTTGCAGAAGCTCAATATCAGCCCGAGCAATGCTCGAGGGTTGACGGCTAAGTTTATCTACATAGGCCAGTGCAGCCTGCTCTAGAGCAGTAAATGGCGCCCCGGGGCTGGCCTGTTTGAGAGCCAGATTGTATTGGTCAAAAGGAAGTCCCTGCTTAAGCATCAAATTCTTCATCCCGGCCGTATGATGCTGGTCACAATACGCACAGCCATTGATACGACTAACCAACACACCAATAACTTCCAGAAACCACTTGGGGAGCTTATTTGCCCGGTGATGCAAGACCGCCTTGTAAAGTGCCATATGGCCTTCAAGTGTATGTGGCCGAAGACTATGAACCTGAAGAACTTGATCCACCTGCTTGTCCGGACCGCTAACCATTTTATAAATCTTCGCCAATTTATCTTCTGCGCACTCAGGCGTAATTACGTGTACAAAGGCCATTTATGATTCTCTGAAATTTCTAAGGGTTCGGTTATCATAGCGACAAATTAAGGTTGACCCCACTATGAAACTCAAACATTTCTGTTTATCTGTTTTCTGCACCCAGGCTCTATTTTCCTGTGCTATTTCAGAGCCGCCTCATCAAATTCGCATCGCAACTTTTAATGTCGCAATGGGATTGCAGAGTGAGGGCGAGCTACTGGCAAAGCTTGAATCAGGCAGTGACCCGGCTTTGACTCAACTCGCTGAGATTCTTCAACGTGTCCGACCGGATATTATTTTATTGAACGAGTTTGACTACATGCCAGGCTCTGACCTGCTTTTACGCCGTAATTACCTCGAAAAACCGGCTGCCGGACTTGTAGCACTTCAATATACAGCGGCATACATGGCACCGGTCAATACTGGAATTGATAGCGGTCTTGATTTCAACAACAACGGTAAAACCGGCGACCCTGAGGATGCCTGGGGTTTTGGGAATTTCCCTGGCCAGTATGGCATGCTGGTGTTATCCCGCTTTCCAATTAACACTTCACAAATCAGATCGTTTCAGAATTTCCTCTGGAGCGATATGCCCGGTGCGTTGCAACCCATGAAAGAAGATGGGAGTCCCTATTACCCTGAACCTGTATGGCAGCAGCTCAGGTTAAGTTCTAAGAGCCACTGGGACCTGCCAATCAGTGTCAACGGTTCCACATTTCATTTCCTGGTCAGTCACCCGACGCCAACCGTTTTCGACGGGCCAGAGGACAGAAACGGTAAACGTAATCACGATGAAAACCGGCTATGGTCCGACTATATCAAGCCGCAAAGCTCAAGCTATCTGTATGATGATTTGGGAGAAAATGGCAGCCTGGAAGCTGACTCGAAATTTGTAATCGCCGGCGACCTGAACGCTGATCCTGTGGACGGAAACTGGATGCTCGACTCTATAGGGCAACTCTTGAGTCACCCTGGAATCAATGCTTCATGCGTCCCGCAAAGCCATGGGGGTAAACAGACCAGTGAAACTCAGGGTGGTATGAATTTTCAGCACAAAGGTGATCCGGCAAGTGACACCTCAGATTTCAATGATGAGTTTGCAGGCAATCTGCGAATCGATTATTTGCTTCCCTCCAATGGGCTCAAAATTGTTGGATGCGGTGTTTATTGGCCAGCCGAAGAGCAAGCGGGACATGAACTGGTAGCGGTTAGCGATCACCGCCTGATTTGGCTGGACATTGAGTTTTAATGTCAAATACCTCAGAAACCGGACTGCAATAAAACAGCCTGTCGAAGCCTGCCGATTTCGTCTCTGACTCTGGCTGCTTCTTCAAACTCGAGCATTTCTGCGTGGTGATACATTTTCTTTTCCAACTCAGCAATGGATTTACCCATCTGAGCGGGCGTAATATCAGTATAAGTAGCACGGTTTTCGGCGATTGCCACGTGCCTTCTGTTGAACCTGGCCCCGGTGTCCCTGGCGCCATCCATAATATCTGAGACCTTTTTCTGAATGGACTTCGGGGTAATCCCGTGTTTTTTATTGTAAGCAACCTGCTTTATGCGTCGTCGATCCGTTTCTGCAATAGCTCGTTCCATGGAACCGGTGATACGGTCGGCGTAGAGAATAGCTTTACCACGCAGATTACGCGCAGCACGACCCATGGTTTGGATCAATGAAGACTCTGAACGAAGAAAGCCTTCCCGGTCGGCATCAAGTATCGCTACCAGAGACACTTCAGGCATATCCAGACCTTCGCGCAGCAAGTTAATACCTACTAACACATCAAACTTGCCCAAGCGCAAATCTCTGATAATTTCAACGCGCTCTACTGTATCCACATCGGAGTGCAGGTAGCGGACCTTCACACCGTGATCTGCAAGATAATCGGTCAGGTTTTCAGCCATGCGCTTGGTCAAAGTAGTGACCAGTACACGCTCTCCAACTGCAGCGCGCTCATTGATCTCTGATAGCAGGTCATCAACCTGCTCCGTTACCGGTCTGATCTCAACCACAGGATCAATCAGCCCGGTTGGCCGAACAACCTGCTCGACCACTTCTCCAGATCGCTCCAGCTCATACGGTCTGGGTGTCGCTGATACAAACACTACCTGACCTGTCCGTGCTTCCCATTCCTCAAACTTGAGTGGCCTATTATCCATGGCAGAAGGCAAGCGAAAACCGTAAGTTACAAGATTTTCTTTACGTGATCTATCACCTTTGTACATGGCGCTTAACTGCGGCACCAGCACATGACTTTCATCCAGTATTAGCAATGCATCTTCCGGCAGGTAATCAAACAGGGTCGGTGGCGATTCGCCCACTCCCCTACCGGTCAGGTGACGTGAATAATTTTCAATTCCATTGCAATAACCCAGTTCAAGCATCATTTCCATGTCATAGCGTGTTCGCTGTTCGAGCCTCTGAGCCTCTACCAGACAGTCGTTGTTACGCAGGTATTCCAGGCGCTCTTTCAACTCCTCCCCAATGGTTTGAACCGCATCAAGGACAATTTGCCTTGGTGTCACATAGTGAGACTTGGGATAGATAGTAAAACGTGGCAATTTGCGCAGAATCTCACCGGTTAGCGGGTCAAAAAGCGATATCGTCTCTACTTCCTCGTCGAAAAGCTCAATTCGAACCGCCTGTGTTTCCTCATCCCCGGGAAACACATCGATTACATCACCTCTAACCCGGTAGGTTCCCCGCCGTAACTCCATGTCGTTGCGGCTGTATTGCATCTCGGCAAGTCGCCTGAGAATATCGCGCTGATTAATAATCTCGCCCTTTGAAAGGTGCAATACCATGCTCAGGTACTGACTGGGATCACCCAGCCCGTAGATCGCAGAAACCGTGGCAACAATGATGGTGTCACGCCGTTCCAACAGTGCCTTGGTTGCGGACAGGCGCATCTGCTCAATATGTTCATTGACGGAGGCGTCTTTCTCGATATAAGTATCTGAGGAAGGAACGTATGCCTCAGGTTGGTAATAATCGTAATAGGACACAAAATACTCTACCGCGTTTGACGGGAAAAACTCCCGAAACTCGCCGTATAGCTGGGCTGCCAAAGTTTTGTTTGGCGCCATGACCAATGTTGGCCTTTGCAAATGCTGAATCACATTTGCCATGGTGAAAGTTTTGCCGGAACCGGTAACACCTAAAAGTGTCAGGTGCGACAAACCATCCCGCAAGCCACCATTGAGCGCGGCGATCGCTTCAGGCTGATCACCGGCTGGCTTGAAATCACTATGTAAACGGAATGCTCGGTCTTGATCTCTCACGAATTAATTCTGCCTGAAAAACCACCCATTATAGCCTTCGCCCAGCAGTTTAATGTTGCTATGATAGCGGCAGAACTTAAGCAAAAGGATTCGGAAGTGTCAGTCAAAATCTCTCATCGGGTTTCACAGGTAAAACCGGCTGCTACCATCGTTGTGGCGGCGAAGGCGAGAGAACTGCGTGCGGCCGGCCGGGATATTATTTCTCTGGGGTTTGGTGAGCCGGACTTTGATACTCCTGAACATATCAAGCAAGCGGCAATTGCAGCAATTAATGCAGGCCAAACGAAATACACCCCGGTAGATGGCACCAATGAACTCAAAGCCGCCATTATTGAAAAATTTGAAAGAGAAAACGCACTCTCTTTTCAAGGAAACCAGGTAATCGTTTCAAACGGTGCCAAGCAGTCCATTTTTAACCTGATGCTGGCGGTATTGAATGACGAGGATGAGGTTATTATTCCGGCACCCTACTGGGTTTCCTACCCGGACATGGTCAAACTCGCTGGTGGACAGCCGATGATCCTGAATACGGGGATTGAATCTGATTTCAAAATCAGTGCCCGTCAGCTTCAAAACTCCTTAACTGACAACACTCGAATGCTGCTGATCAACTCACCTTCAAATCCTACTGGCAAGGTTTATAGTGCAGAAGACTACCGAGCCATTGCAGATGTGTTGGTGGATCATCCCAAAGTTCTGGTGGTTTGTGATGATATTTATGAGCATATTTATTGGGGGGAGAAACCTTTCAAGACTCTACTAAACTGCTGTCCGGAATTAGGCGACCGCACAGTTGTTGTGAATGGCGTTTCAAAAGCCTACGCGATGACCGGCTGGCGTATAGGCTATGCCGCCGGGCCGGCAGAAATCATCGGAGCCATGAAGAAAGTTCAAAGCCAAAGCACATCCGGAGCCTGTTCAATATCGCAAGCTGCTGCAGCGGCCGCTCTCAGCGGCCCACAGCAATGTGTTGAAGATATGCGACTGGAGTTCAAGCGACGCTATGAATACCTTTTAGGCGCTTTGAATGAAATTGAGGGAGTGGAATGCCCTGAATGTGATGGTGCGTTTTATGCATTTCCTTCTTTCAATGAAACGATTGAACGTATGCCGAACGTACGCGATGACATTGAACTGGCTTCCTGGCTTCTGGAAAATGCGGAAGTAGCATTGGTACCTGGCACTGCCTTCGGTGCGCCTGGTCATCTACGTCTTTCCTTTGCGACCAGCATGGAACATCTTGAGACCGTTGTGGCACGGATTTCAAAGGCGCTGTCTACGATCTGAATATTCCTACGTAAACTGACCGGTTTGGCTCTCACAAAGCCTGATTCAAAGATTTAGGCTGATAGTCGGCTTTTTACGATCTGAATTGGCGATGAAAACTTCACACTCCGGCTTCACGGCCATGGAACTTTTAATTACGCTTGCACTGGTATCAATCCTGACGGTTGCCGGAATTCCAGGAATGCGAGACCATATTTTAAATCAGCAAATCAAATCGGCCACAGCGCTTCTTCTTTCAGATTTAAAACTAGCGCGCAACGAAGCAATCAGCATGCACACATGGACGATTGCCTGCCCAGGAGACAATATTACGGGCTGCAGCTCCCAATCACAGTGGAGTGTCGGTTGGCTGGTATTCGCAGACCTCAATGGAGATCGGGCGTGGCAGGCAGATGAGCCATTGCTACGAAACACTAATCCATTGGATGACATGTCGGCTTTGAGTGCTGAAAGCCGGAAACAAATTCGTTTCTTCTCTGGCGGATCAGCACCCGGAAGCAACACCAGCATTGTTTTTTGTGATGGGAGGGGCTGGACCAAGGGTCAAAAAATTGTGGTCTCCAATAGTGGCCGCATGCGAATGGCCGCACTTTCCAGCAGCGATGAGACACGTTGCCCGTCGTCATAATCCACAGATAGGAATTGTCCTTGACTCACCCTGCCAAAGAACGGAAAATACCGCGCCTTACCCATCCCTAAAAATGATGTGTAATTCAATTCTTCCCCGGTAGCTCAGTTGGTTAGAGCGGGTGACTGTTAATCACTAGGTCGTTGGTTCGAGTCCATCCCGGGGAGCCAAACAACTAAAGGGCTGCAATCAAATGCGGCCCTTTTTTAATTGCAAAAAATATCATTTGCGCAGCAATTTGGTTAATATTAAAACATTAAGCAAATTTATCCACATGCCAAGCAATCAAGACAACATTCAAACTCAAGCATGAGTCATACATGCAAAGTTGTTCTGTCCATTCTTTTAGTAATGAACTTCGCATTACCTGCATTAGCAAATGACCAAAACCAATCTTCTGCAAGTGCTGCATCGTTTAATATCAATGCTGGGCTCAATGATGCCTGGGTGAGCGTCGATGCACCCTTCCAGGGGCTTTTCTTCACCGTTTTCCCTGACTTGAAATTATTCTTCTTATCATGGTTTACCTTTGATTCGGTGTCTCCGAATGCGGGCATTTCCGCTGTGTTCGGCGCGACTGACCAACGTTGGGCAACTGGAGTAGGTGCCTACTCTGGAGACACCGTGACGATCAATGTTGAACTGACCAGTGGGGGCATATTCAATGGCTCCAATCCATTGGCAACACAAGAGCCGGCATACGGCACCATCACGATCGGCTTTATCAATTGCAACGAAGCGTTATTAACCTACAACTTCCCATCCGTAGGTTTGACGGGGGAAATGAATCTCACCCGTGTCGTTCCTTCTAATGTGGCGCTGTGTGAACAACTCAATGTCGTGTCCCAGGTTCAAACTGGCCTTTTCATACCAGATGGAGCCTTGCCAGACGGGGTAACTCCAGAAGATATTTCCCTCAGTGTGCTTAGGGTCGATCCTGATTTCTACACAGATCAAGGTGTGGAGCCTCCTTTGGCACTAATTCAACTGGGACCCGACGGCTTACAGTTCTCCGAGCCATTGACCCTCACTCTCGAGGTGCCGGTCGAGGATTCGACAGACCGGCAACTTCAGGTCTACCTGGTAAATGTCGAAGAGTCGGCATCAGGCTCGGAGCCACCTGAACATGACTCAGAGTTAATCGAGGGTGTAGTGAGTGATATCGACATGATGACCAACGCACTCATCGCATCAATTCCAATCAGTCATTTCAGCAATGTCTGGACCGTCTACATAGAAAAAGTGTTCAAAACCGAGATTAGCACGTCGGTATCTGAATCTCTTTTCGGTAAAATATTCGAAGTAGAAACCAAGGTGACGCGAAAAGTAGAACCGGGAACCTTGCTCAAAACCCTCAAGGTAGCTCAAGGTGAATTCTTTTATTATCTTGGGCATCTTACGATCTACACTGGCAATGATACGTGGTCTCTTGAGGGGGAATTCAAATCAGTCAAAGCGGTCTTGCCGGCGAGTGTTAAAGACCGTCCAATGTTGACAAGCAACCTTACTCAGCAGGTCTTTAATGGCGCGCCGGAAGAATTTGTTTGCACCTCATCCGGGCCGGCATCTGTGGTCTACAGTGGCACTGCGTCCTATTACGAGCAATATGGATTTAATGCCCCAAATTACGGCATTCTTCCGCCAAAACCAGCTAACAAAAGGGACGAAAGGATTTTCAAGATTGCTGACCTCAAATGCATCATGCCAAAGATAGTTGCAACAGCTGCGCCACCGTTAACCACATACACCCTATCGCCGGATATCCCTGGAGGAGCGGAATTCTTCACTTGGTCAGGAGCCAACTGCGGATCTGTGACAGGCTCCTCAACGAGCACCATGATTTGGGACCACGGCGCATTGGACTGTCCCCATGACAGTACAGGTCATCCTGATGCGACGATAACTATACTTGTAACAGGGACGTTCCCGCTTTCAGATGAGTCGTATTCGCTTAATTGCAGTTTCGTTGGTGCAGAATCTGGAGAAGGTCCGGATTGCACAGTGGCACAGTGAACTCATTCCAACAGATTATTAAAGCTTACTCACCAGAACTCACCCAGACCCACCATCAGGAGATGAAATGAATTCGCTCATAAAAACCGTCTTAGTAACAGCACTTTCACTAATTGCGTTGAATGCAAACGCGTGGGAACCGGATAACAAGGACAAAAAGGAACTATCGGTAGCAAAAGCCATCATCGAGGCCAAGGAAAAAGATGGTGATCTTGCAGGATGGTTTGATACCGCTGCAGCTTATGCTGTATTCCCACGTGTCGGAAAAGCCGGAATTGGCATAGGTGGCGCCCGGGGAAAAGGGATTGTCATTAAAAATGACACAACTATTGGATTTGTGACTTTGACGCAGTTGAGCATTGGCTTGCAGCTCGGTGGTCAGGTCTACTCTGAGTTTATTTTCTTCAAAGACGAGACTGCGCTGGATGACTTTAAACGGGGTAATTATGAGCTGGGGGCACAGGTATCAGCCGTCGCGGTAAATGCCGGGGCATCACTTGATGCGAACTACAACAAAGGCGTGGCTGTATTTACCATTGCCGAAGGCGGTCTGATGTATGAAGCATCGGTTGGTGGTCAGAAGTTTAAATATAAAGACAAGAAGTAAAAGCCATTTTGGCAATGACCAGATATAAGGTCCTGGTGCTGGCCTTCTGGCTGGCAGCAGCAGTCTGGTACTTCCTTTCTCGGGATACAGATTTTCTGTTTGTGCCCTCGCCCGCCGGCATGGATCAATCCGGCACCAGCCTTTACTGGTTTAAGGGCAACACCCATGCTCATGCGAAGATACAACTGGACGCGTATTCGCACGGTGACTCGACTGTGCCGGATGTTGCAGCATGGTACCGGGAGCATGGTTATCAGTTTCTGGCCATTAGCGATCACAATCGCTTCGAGGACGCCAGGGATTTAAACGCTCAAACTGTCCATCAACAAGATTTCCTGGTCATTCCAGCCATGGAGATCACCAGCGACTATCTCTATCCTGGCGTGAACCAGGCTGGAAAACGAAGAATTCATGCAACTGCGTTCAATGTGGCGCAGGCTGTTGACTGGAATTTTGAAGACCCTGATAAAGCCGGCATCATTCAGCAACATGCCGAACGAATTGCCATACAGGGCGGCCTGCATATTCTCAATCACCCAAATTACCGGTTTCAGGTGGAATTAGCCGATATTCTCGCTGCAGGTGACCTAAAACTGTTTGAAGTTCATAACGATCACCCCCGATCCAATCAGGAAGGTCACCAGGGCTTTCGACCTTCCGTAGAAAACCTTTGGGACCAGGCCTTGAGCTCAGGACATCTTTTGTATGGCCTGGCCTCTGATGATGCCCATGACTTTAAATGGTACCGGCAAATGTTACGGAGATTTGGCATGGCACCACCGGGAGGTGGCTGGATTATGGTGAAATCCGCTGGACTAACGCCAAAAGAGCTTACAGATTCCATTATCAGTGGTGATTTCTATTCATCGACAGGTGTTCATCTAAAACAAGTCATTGCGAGGAATGGATTTTATGAAGTGGAAATTGACCGACAGCGAACGTTGCAGGAAACTCAAAACCCCTGGGTTAAGAACTCAGCGCCGCGTGTTTTTTCTGATGACTCACATTTTGTGATTGAATTTATTGGTGCAGAGGGCAAAATCCTGAAGCAGACACATAATGAAGAGACCGCAGGTATTTGGCTGCAGGCGCAAGATCGGTATGTGCGCGCAAAAGTGACATATCTTGAAAAAATTTCCAGCATTACGGGAGCGGATCAAGCCAGAGCCTATTACGCATGGACTCAACCACTGATGTACACGACAGCGACTCAGACCAGTAATTCGAGTGATTGAGGCATACAGGAAATCTCGACCGGCGTTCGGCCCCTGAATTCTCCATCCACTGCCATCAACATTCCCGCTGGCGACTCGATCCTGATACAACTGGCTTGAATAGTACTGACTTCCTCAAAATCAATATGTTTGCCGCTGTAAATGGTTGGAAACAAGCGCAGCAAACGCCATCGCGATAATTTACTTAACAGCGTTACATCCAGCAGGCCATCATCAATTCGTGCATCAGGAGCGATTAAAAACGAAGTGCCGGTAAAACGGCTATTGGAGATCTCCACAAAAATATTGTCCTGCTCAAAAGCATTGCCGTCCAATTCTATACGCAAGGGATAGCTCTTCAATTTCAAGCATTCCCACAGCGTGCCCATTGTGTAGGCAGCGCGTCCAATAAATTTCAGTTTTTTCGAAGCAATCCCCGCATCGGTTACAAATCCGATTCCGATGACATTCAGAAAATAAAATACATCCCCATCACATACCACTTTTCCGACATCCACCATGCGGACATTTGCTGTTGCCAGCCTTGTGATCGCCTCATTCCAATTATCTGGCCCAAGCCCGAATTCACGGGCAAATGCATTTCCCGTTCCAATTGGAATAATACCTAGCGGAACGCGATTTTGGTGTGAAAACAATCCATTGAGCACTTCGAAAATAGTTCCGTCACCTCCAGCAGCGACCACGGCGTCATATTTAGCAAGATCGGCATTGGCTACAAGTTCGTTCGCATGTTCAGGATGTCGGGGTATTACAATTTCCACCTGAGTGCCGTGTTGGTGAAAGGCGCTACAGATATCAGGAAGCAGCCTTTTTGCCCGCCCCGATTGCGCCTTCGAATTAAATACCAGCAATAATTTCAATGTAGAATCGCCCCAACCTTGCAAAACAGAATTTCTGTCAGAATAGCCTTAATGAAACCTTCTCTCAAATTTGCACTATATTTGTTTTTTTTCTGTGCCTTGAATGCTTGCACCGAAGAAGCTGTGGAACGTGTCGGAATCACGAAAACCGGCACTCTTGAGAACAGTAAACTTGATGAGGCCAGCGGCATCCAGGCAAGCTGGACCCGGGAGGATAGGTATTTTCTTCATAACGATGACGGCAAGGCGGAAGTTTTCGTCATCAATGCTGAAGGGGCTGATTTGGGGTCATTCCTTGTTAAAGGCGCACGCAATCGTGACTGGGAAGACATCAGTATGGTGCCTACTGCTTCCGGCCCTTTAATGGTCATTGCTGACAGTGGCGATAATTTTGCCAAGTTTAAAAGTATTTGGCTGTATTTTTTCTTTGAGCCAAATGCCGATGAATTGGGTCGGTATTCAGGCAACGTGCCTTTGTTCCACGCAATAGAACTGCAGTATCCGGATGGTGCCAGGGATTGCGAATCGATTGCATATGATTCATCGAGCGGAAAAATTTACCTGTTGAGCAAACGAGATAAGCCTGCCGGTATATATTCAATTCCTTTAGATGATGCCTTAAGCAAGACTCAGGCAACATTGAGCTTTGAAGGCAATCTGGCCACATTACGCCCGCCCAATGTTAGCGATACGAAAATATTTGGTAAGCGCGAAGGGAAGTGGGTATCTCAACCAAATGGCATGGATATCAGCCAGGATGGGAAAATCGCAGCCTTGATCACCTACCGCAGTATTTATCTGTTCCGAAGGCAGGATGGAGAAGACTGGCCCACAGTTCTGGCACGTAAACCAGTGGAATTTATCGGACCATCCAGCCGTACCGAAGAAGCGATTGGATTTACAAATGAAGGTACATCCATCATGGTTACGGCTGAGGGTAGATCGGCGCCGGTCTACAGAATCAGGTTAGATAGTGAGACCGTGCTTTTCGAGTAGGGCCTGGAATTCCTCCTCATCCAAAACTTCAACACCGAGTTTTTCAGCCTTCGTAAGTTTCGAACCAGCAGCCTCCCCGGCAAGTACTACCGATGTTTTTGCCGATACACTGCCAACAACTTTAGCGCCCAACGATTCAAGAAGGTTTTTCGCCCGTATCCGTGGTACGGCAAGCGAACCTGTCAGGACCCAGGTCTGCCCTGCCAGCGGCTGTGGTCCCTGTGTGGCCACCGGCACCTTCCACTGAACACCTGCCTCTCGCAGTGCCTGTATCACATCACGATTGTGTGATTCCTGAAAAAAGGCATGTACATTACTGGCCACTACAGGCCCGACTTCATTCACTTCGGTTAACTCGTCTTTTCCGGCATTTTGCAAAGCCTGCATAGATTTAAAATGTAAGGCCAGAGTGTTAGCCGTTACTTCCCCTACTTCCCGGATTCCCAATGCGAACAGTAATTTCGCAAGATCCGGCTGTTTACTTTTTTCGAGTTCCAGCAAAAGATTTTCTGCAGACTTGTCGCCCATTCTTTCCAGCCCGACAAGTTGATCCTTCTCCAGCCGGTACAGGTCCGCAACGGATGAAATCAGTGCGGCATCAACCATCTGATCAACCAACTTGTCTCCCAGACCCTCGATGTCCATGGCCCTTCGAGAGGCGAAATGTTGAATACTCTGTTTGCGTTGTGCGGGACAAAAAAGACCTCCGGTACACCTTGCAACCGCTTCATCTTCTGATTTCTCAACTGCTGAACCACAAACCGGACAGACGACCGGCATGACAAACTCCGCCAAATCATTTTCTCTGCGTTCTTTGATGACACGAGCCACCTCCGGAATTACATCTCCCGCACGACGAACGACAACCCAATCGCCTGCTCTTACATCCTTACGCCGGATTTCATCCTCATTGTGAAGCGTTGCATTGGTAACCGTCACCCCGCCTACGAATACCGGCTCGAGCCTGGCGACCGGTGTAATCGCCCCTGTTCTTCCGACCTGCACCTCAATTGCGGTAAGACGGGTAATTTCTTCCTGGGCGGGAAATTTCTGCGCCAATGCCCAGCGGGGGGCACGACTGACAAATCCAAGCACAGTTTGAGACTTAAGGCTGTCCACCTTGTAAACCACCCCGTCAATGTCATAGGCCAGTGATGATCGCTTTTTGCCCATGTAGTGATAATATTCCAGACATCCTGCAACACCCTCCACTCTACGAATCTCCGGATTGACCGGAAGCCCCCAGGTTTTTAATTTTTGCAGCGCTGCAATCTGGGTGTCGGGCATACCTTCAGCTTGCGCGACACTGTATGCATAAAAAGCCAGCGGCCTTGCAGCGGTCATCGTTGGATCCAGTTGACGGAGACTACCTGATGCCGCATTGCGTGGATTCACCAGCAGTTTTTCGCCGGCCTGGCGGGCTTTATTATTGAAATCATCAAAGCCGGCAAGCGGCATATATATCTCACCTCTGACCTCGAGGCTTTGTGGCCAGGTTTCACCTCGCAGACGCAATGGAATTGCAGCAATTGTTCGTACATTTGCGGTGACATTCTCACCGCTACTGCCATCGCCCCTCGTGGCGGCCCTGACCAGCATTCCTGATTCATAGCTCAGAGCAATGGCCACACCATCGAGCTTTGGCTCTGCAGCATAAGTCACATGATCTGTTTCCAGGCCCCGCAGTACGCGATTGTCGAAATCACGAACTTCCTGTTCACTAAAAGCATTTGCCAGTGACAGCATTGGCACAACGTGTGTGACCTCTTCGAATCCCGCAGATGGAGTACCACCAACGCGCTGACTGGGGGAGTCTGCGGTAATTAAATCCGGATAGGTTTTTTCCAACGCCTGCAATTCACGCATCAGGCGATCATATTCAGCGTCAGGGACTGAGGGCTCGTCCTCAACAAAATATTGGTGATCGTGTTGCTCAATGCTCCGGCGCAGCAGCTTTAGCTGTTGCTGGGCCGCCAGGCGATCAAGATCGGCCTGGATCATGACTCCGCTTGTTTGGAACGTTCGTATTCCCTTAGTTCTTCTCTGATCTGGCCCCCTCGCTGCCGGGTGAAAACGGAGTGTGTGTCGTCCAGCAGATCAGTGTGTAAAAGTTCTGCAATTCGGCGCGAGGTCACCAGCATGGCATCCCATGCATCCAGCGCGCCAAGCGGTCCGGGAAGCGTCATAAACATGGTTACACCATTGGTTTCGAGTGTATTCCATGCTGTTTTGTCAAAACTTCCGGGTTTGGTCAGATTGGCCATGCAGAACAAAATTTCTTCACTCTCATCCATCACCCGATAAAAAATATCCCGATCGCCAAATACCATGCCGGACTTTATTGCAGCATCAAGCAAATCAACACCTGAAATCCTGTGACCATCCCGTGCCTGCAAAAACAATGAAACAATCTTGTCAGGCGGCGGGCCAAGTGGTGGCAGAATTTCCTGTTCGACAATTTCGCTTTCATTTATATCAAGTTCGGTCTGATCAGCCACCCCATCCGGTTGAAGTAGGTTTTCATCGGAAATATCTGCCGACATTGTTGGCTCATGTCGTTTGCGGGTAATCCGGTTACGCTTACGCGAAGCCCGGGGAGTTCGTTTTCTATCTGGGTTACCGAAAAGAAAAATGGCCGCCACGATGGCGATGCCGACAATAATCAATACCCAGCGGAATGTTGAAATATCCATATTTTTATGTTGCCGCCAAACGTGCGGCTTCTTCAATGTCCACTTGTACCAGCCGTGACACACCTGGTTCCCGCATTGTCACGCCGCTTAGTTGGTGGACCATTTCCATCGTGATCTTGTTATGGGTCACGACAATAAACTGAACGGTTTCTGACATTTCCTTGACCAGTGCTGAAAACCGTCCGACATTAGCATCATCCAGTGGTGCATCGACTTCGTCAAGCAGACAAAATGGTGCGGGGTTCAGATGAAAGATCGAGAACACAAAAGAAACTGCTGTCAGCGCCTTTTCACCGCCGGAAAGGAGATGAATACTGCTGACACGTTTTCCCGGTGGCCGAGCCATAATACTGACTCCAGTGGTCAACAAATCGTTTCCGGTAAGCTCCAGATAAGCGTGTCCGCCACCGAATAGCCGTGGAAACAATTCCTGAACACCTTTGTTTACTTCATCAAATGTGTCCTTAAAACGGGTACGTGTTTTTCGATCAATTTTCGCAATTGCACTTTCCAGCGTTTCCAGAGCTTTTGTAAGATCTTCATTTTGCGCATCCATGTACTCTTTGCGCTTGGACTCTTCTTCGTATTCAGCAATTGCTGCGAGGTTGACCGGTTCGAGCCTGCTAATCCTGACACCAAGGCGTTCGATATCTGCCGACCAGGAGTCAAAATCCGCGCTTTCCGGCAATGTAGGTGCTATCAGTTCTACATCATCACCTAATTCTTCGACACGTTTCTGCAGATTTCGGGCTGTAAGCTCCACTTCCTGCTGTAGCAATCGTGCGTGTTCCAATAAACCACGGATCTCATCAAGCTTCAACATGGCCTGTTGACGATTGGCGTCCTGCAAACGATATTCTTCTTCAAGCTTGTTCACGCCCTCTCTTGCTGCACCCAGACGTGCTTCAACTGCAACACGCTTTTGCAACAATGCATCCATCTCAGCCTTGAATTCCTTTTCAGGGTTTTTGGCTTTCGCAATCAGTTCACTTAACGACAGGTATCGCTGCTGAAGCGCAATCACCTGGTTATCCATCCTTTCGAGTGATTGATGCAATGAATCCAGACTGGCTCGGTGTGAGCCGGCTTTCAACGCCAGTTCATGCCTTGCATCGCGCGCAGTTAACGCTGCTCCCCGGGCCTTCTCCCTTCGTTCAAGCAGAGCTTGCCGCTGAGCATCCAGTTGTTGTCGCGTATTTTCTTCCAATGCCATGCTATCCAGCACTTTTTCCAAAGTTTTTCGAGCTGCCTTGATTTCAGCCTGATCGTCTTTCTGTTGAGCTTGCAATCGCGTCTTTTCCTCCGAAATCTGAGTTTCACGGGACTGAAAGTCACTTATTCGAGACCGCTTTCCACCCAACTGGCTCTCCAGGTCAGAACGTTGCCTGTGCAGCAGGTTTAAGTTGCTTTGACTTGTCTCCAGAGCATCATTCTGCGCAGCGATGGACTCATTTGAATTTCCGAGGCCTTTTCTAACTTTCTTCAACTCAGCTTCCAGATCGGTCAATTGCCGCCCTAATTGCTTGATTTCTTTTTCGCGGGCCAAAATCCCTGCCTGGCCTGATTCACTTCTGGATATTCTGATCCAACCCGGACCAACCCACTCACCGGCCTGAGTAATTGCAGATTCTTCATCAGCAGCAACATCCAGGTATTCACAGGCAGCGGCCAGGTCTTTTTCTACCCGAACGTGATTGAGCATTGCAATAACAGCATCGGGCGCAGTAACTTTCTCTGCCAGGGTGCCAGAACGGGCTCTTACCCCACCATGACTGTCCTTGATGATGCTTAACTCGGTATTTTTAAGCTCATCCAGGTGTGGGGCGCAGGAGCCGGGGTTAGCCACCAGCATAGAATTGAGCCAGGAGCCCAATACAGTTTCAACCGCTTCCTCCCAGCCTTTTTGAGTTTGAATGATTGCTGCAAGCTGTGGTGCATCCTGTAACTCATGTTTGCTTAGCCAGTCCCTTCCCTGTTGAGACTCACTGGATGCGTTTTGTATGGCCCTGAGTGCCTCCAGGCGGCCTTTGACGGAGTTCAACTGGAGCTGTAGTTCATTCTCGCTGTCTCTGGTTTTAGCACGCTCAGCTTTTGCCTCAAGCAATTGTTCCTTTGCTTTGGCAAATGCCGATTGTTGCGATTCTTCCTGGTCGGCAGCTTTGGCGACTTTTTGATTCAATTTCTCAATTTCGTCACTCAGCGGCTGGGTTTTGACCGATAAGGTTTCATCTGCAAGTTTTTCCAGCCGGGTCGATGCTGAGGACATTTTTTGATCGAGGATCTCCACCCGCGCCTTGAGGCCATCAGCCTCACGGTTCATCTGGGCACTGGTACGATGATGTACTTCAAAACTTTCCTGCCAGGCCTGAACCTGGGACTCTGCTTCAGTTAGTTCCTGATCAGCACTCGACTCACTGTTCTCGGCTGTCGCCAGTAATGGCTCAGCTTCTGCGATACTTGTCGTCAAATGCTCAACCTGGGTTTTATCGAGCATCATATGCTGCTCGATGTCTTGCAATGTCAGAGAAACATCCTCAAATTCTTTTTGCTGTTGCAACTGCATTTCCCGGCTGTGCTGCATGCCCTGTTCCAGACGAGCAATGTCACTGGCAACCGAATAAAGTTCGCCCTGTACCTGGTTAAATGCCTCACTGGCTTCAGCCTGCTGTTGATGCAAATCTTCCAGACGGGCTTCGCTGGCACGCTGCTCAGCCAGGCCTTCCTGCATTGCGGTTTCCTGCACCTGTAAGCCTGATTTGCCCTGTTCGGCCAGCCTTTGTTGATCGCGCCACTGAAGAGCCAGCAATTTCGATTGCAATTCACGTTGTTGCAGTTTGAGCTTGCGATAGCGTTCCGCCGCCTGGGCCTGTCTTTTCAACCGGTCAATCTGCTTGCTGACTTCCTCACGAAGATCAGAAAGGCGGTCTAGGTTTTCCCGGGTGTGTTTGATACGGCGCTCGGTCTCGCGACGTCTTTCCTTGTACTTGGAAATCCCTGCAGCTTCTTCAAGGTGCTCCCGGATTTCTTCAGGGCGGGCATCCACAATCCGGGAGATCATACCTTGCTCAATGATTGAATAACTCCTTGATCCAAGGCCGGTACCGAGAAATAAATCCTTGATATCCTTACGCCTGCAACGGCTTCCGTTCAGTTCGTAAAAAGAAACGCCATCGCGACCAACCTGCCGCTTTACAGAAATTTCGTCATAAGCCGCGAATTCGCCGCCAATTTTTGTTTCGGTATTATCGAATACGAGTTCAACTGTTGCAGTTCCGACCGGTTTGCGGGTAGAGGAACCGGAAAAAATAACATCTGACATCAACTCGCCGCGCAAAACACGGGCTGAGCCTTCGCCCATCACCCACCTGATTGCGTCAATAATATTTGACTTGCCACAGCCATTTGGCCCGACAACTCCGGTCAGGTTGGTCGGGGCCAGAAAAACGGTCGAATCAACGAAGGATTTAAAGCCCGAAAGCTTGACTGAGGTTAATCGCATAGATGGATTCTGCTATCGGGGATGTTAAAGTTCCCGCTCTGTTGTTTTTGTCCGGAGTAGTAAAAGTGACGACCCAACCCAGCAAAGAACTGGAAGTATTTCCCAATCCCAAACCTGAGCGTGATTATACCATCCGAATCCGCATTCCGGAGTTCACATGTTTGTGTCCCAAAACAGGTCAACCCGATTTTGGATCCCTGTTGCTTGAGTACATTCCTGAGGCGAGCTGTGTCGAACTCAAGTCTCTGAAACTGTATGTCTGGAGCTTTCGTAACGAAGGTGCTTTTCATGAAGCAGTTTGTAACGAAATTCTGGAAGACCTGGTAAAGGCAACCCACCCACGTTTTATGCGCCTCACAGCGGCTTTCAATATCAGGGGCGGCATAGATACAACCGTAATCGCAGAGCACAGGGCCGCGGGCTGGCAAGCGCCTGACCCGGTCGAATTGGCCTGAAGCGCGCTAAATATTTCATATTTCATCACTTGCAAATGCCTCTATCGACAAGGCATGTATGTCGCTTTCCATCAAGGAACCCATTTGTTCATAGATGGCCCGGTGTCGGGCAAGCACTTTCATGCCGTTGAAGGACTGTGAAACCATACTCAATCGAAAGTGGCCACGACCATCTTTTGCACCTTCATGACCTGCATGAAGGTGCCCCTCATCTTCCACTGATAACATTTCTGGCGCAAATGCCCGCTCCAGTCGGCTATGGATTTCTGCCAGTCTTTCATCAGTCGTCAAAGCGGTAATACTCTTTTGAAAGGAAACACGTCAGATTTTTCATAAACCCCTGCTGCGAAATATGGATCCCCGGCAGCCCAGGCCCTGGCCGTAGACAGGTCCGGAAAATCTGCAATTACCAATGAACCGAGAAATCCCGCAGGGCCCGGATCTTCAGAATCAATTGCAGGAATCGGGCCTGCGGTTAGCAAACGGCCCTGACGGTTAAGCTCCTTCAGACGTTCCAGATGCTGCGGCCTTGATTGCAGGCGCTGTTGCAAACTTTCCGGTCGGTCATAGGCGTGAATGGCGTACCACATTATAGGTTTTTCCAGATTGATATCCCAAGCCTAAGCTTACGTTGACCTTTGCCTGCTCTCAAGCCCCATTTTTGGCGGTAGAATGCGTGCATGAGTGAACGAATTGAAATTCAGACACATGGGGCAAAACCGCGCCAGATAGATCATATCGTTGCGGTACTGGTTCGCGGTGGGCTGATTGCCTATCCAACCGACTCGGGATATGCGTTGGGCTGGCGTTCTGATAATAAGAAAGCACGCGACCGCGTGATCCGGTTACGTCAGTTGAACCGGCTGCATCACTTTACTTATTGTTGCCGCAGCCTTTCGGATGTTGGGCATCTTTCGAGGGTTGGAAATCAGTCGCACAAGCTCATTCGTCAACTAACCCCGGGGCCATATACCTTTATCCTTCCAGCAACCAGCAATGTTCCACGAACAGCGCGCCGGCAAAAACGACAAACCATTGGGATCCGAATCCCAGACCACCCTTTTGTTCAGGCCCTGTTATCTGCGCTGGATGAACCACTGTTAAGTTCATCGCTGATCCTGCCTGACACACAGGAAGAAATTCTCGATTCTGAAGACCTTTACGATGAAATTTCCGGACAAGTAGACCTGTTTGTTGACGCCGGATACTGTCCCATGGAGCCAACTACCCTGCTTGATCTCACGGAGTCTCAAGTGCTTGTCCTTCGGCGGGGCCTTGGCGTGATAGACTTTCTCTAAGTAGCCTGGAATATCGAATTGGAACCCAAATCACAACAAGAAGAAGCCCGCCAGGCTGAAATGCCTTTTGCAGTAGTACAGGGCCAGCCATTCACCCAATTGCCGCACGACCTTTATATACCGCCTGATGCACTGGAAGTGTTTCTTGAAGCGTTTGAAGGCCCATTGGATCTCTTGCTGTACCTGATCCGCAGGCAGAATATGGATATTCTGGATATACCAATTGCCGAGATAACGCGGCAGTACATTGACTACATCGAAATGCTAGAGGACCTGCAATTCGAACTGGCTGCAGAGTACCTTGTTATGGCGGCCATTCTTGCAGAGATTAAGTCACGCCTGCTTTTACCCAGGCCGGCAACAGTTGAAAACGAAGAAGAAGATCCGCGCGCCGAGTTAATCCGGCGATTACAGGAATATGAGCGATTCAAGCAGGCCGCGCAGGACCTGGATGAGCTACCGCGGGCAGGTCGGGATTTCACCATTGTCGAAGCGTTTGTAGAAGACCGGGAGATTGTCCGGAATCCACCTGATGTCGATCTGAAGGAACTTTTGCTGGCCTTGAAGGATGTGATGAGTCGTGCCGAATTATTCAGCCATCACCACATACAAATGGAGCCTCTCTCTGTCCGCGAACGCATGTCGATGATCATGCAGGGCCTGAGAAGCGATTCCTATATGGAATTTCAGAAACTTTTTACTGTCGAGGAAGGCCGACGCGGTGTTGTTGTCAGTTTTCTGGCTTTAATGGAACTCACACGGGAAAGGCTGATTGACCTGGTTCAAAACGAACCCATGGGGCAAATTTACGTGAAAACTGCCGGCCAAAGCGCCATAGAAATTGAATAGATCAGAGACTCCCTGAATCAAAGGTTAAATATAAATGTCCGAATTGTCAGAAAACACACGGCCTCCACTAAAACAGATTATCGAAGCGGCCCTGCTCGCTTCAAGTGAACCGCTTAGCCATGCACAGATTGCATCCTTGTTTGACGAAGCTAGCCAGCCGGCAAATATGGAAATCAACATTGCCCTGGAAGAGTTGGGGCAGGACTGCGCCGACCGCGGGGTAGAATTGAAACAGGTCGCCAGCGGTTTTCGTCTGCAGGTCAAACAGTCCATGCAGGAATGGGTGAATCGTCTTTGGACAGAACGCCCCCAACGTTATTCGCGAGCAATGCTTGAAACCCTTTCGTTGATCGCCTATCGCCAGCCCATTACCCGCGGCGAAATTGAATCAGTAAGGGGTGTATCGCTAAGCTCCAGTATCATTCGCACCATGCAGGAAAGAGACTGGATTCGGGTGGTCGGTCACCGTGATATCCCTGGCAAACCGGCTTTGTTTGGTACCACCCGGGCTTTTCTTGACCATTTTGACCTTAAAAGCCTTGATGACCTGCCCACACTTTCAGAAATAAGGGATATGGAGAATCTGGAACCTGAGCTGGATTTCAAAGACGTCGCAAATTTTGAACATTCATCTGACGTTGATACCAACGTTGATGCCAGCGTTGATGCCAGCGTTGATGCTATTGATAACGAATTATGAGAAGAGAAACACCTCAAAAGCCAAAAGCGCCAAGAAACGAACGGCTACAAAAAATCCTTGCAACGGCAGGACTTGGGTCACGCCGTGCGCTTGAAAAGCGCATCGCAGCAGGCGACGTCAGGCTAAATGGAAGTGTCGCGAAACTCGGCGATACTGCCGGTATTAATGACATGATCAGCATGGACCGGCAGAGGTGGAAAGTCGCAACTTCAAGCCCTGTACACCGGTGTCTGGTTTACAACAAGCCTGAGGGTGAAATCACCACACGTACCGATCCGCAGGGCAGGCCCACGGTATTTGACCACATGCCGAAATTGAAGAGTACCCGCTGGATTGCAGTCGGCAGGCTGGATATCAACACCACCGGTTTACTTTTGATGACCACTGACGGGGAACTGGCGCATGCGCTGATGCATCCTTCAAACAGAGTTGACCGGGAGTACGCAGTCAGGGTCAGAGGCCCGGTTGAGCCCGAAGTGCTGGAACGACTTAAAAATGGTGTGGAACTCGACGATGGCCCAGCCAGTTTCAGCGACATTGTTTCCTCAGGTGGCAGCGAGGGTAATTTATGGTTTCACGTCACCATCCTTGAAGGTAGAAACCGTGAAGTGCGGCGACTATGGGCTTCCCAGGGCATCAGGGTTTCGCGCCTCAAGCGGGTAAGGTACGGGGCGGTATTTCTGCCAAAACGCCTGCTTATGGGCAAAATTCACGAACTGAGCCCCGAAGATTGCCTGGTGCTACGCGAAGACGTCGGACTGACGGCCTCTCAGTCTGAATTAATTCTTATACCGCAAAGAAGCCGTAAAAAATAAACTAATCAAATGAATCTGGAAAAACTCCACCACATCTGCGAAGTATTTGTCACCGACCGAATGAGTGCCGATCCTGCACACGATGTTTCTCATGTCAAAAGAGTTGTTAAGAATACTTCGTATCTAACTGATATTGAAGAAGCTAATTCCATGATAACTACTGCGGCAGCCTGGTTGCATGATTGTGTTTCAGTGGCAAAGGATTCCGAGCTGAGGTCCCAGGCATCGCGTCTGGCGGCGCGTGAAGCGATCGGTTTTCTTGAACAA
>JBLHGQ010000036.1:0-22733 GCA_047614505.1 Rhodothermales bacterium
GGCGGCAAGGAAAGCATCAGGAAGTTTCTTACCCAACGCAAAGACAGTCGGGCACCAGGTGCTTCTTGTTTTACTTTGCGAACCAGCGACCAGGCACGAATGGATATTGTGATAAAAAGTAAAATAAGTGCCAGCGCCGTCAACACCAGAACCCATATGTAATGTCGTCCAAACCCCTGAGTGTCCTGCTCAACATTACTGACCAGCAATAGTGAAACCAGAATTACTGCCAGAGTTGCCGCCACCGGCAACACCCGGAACAGCCGTTTTCTCAAACGTTTATTTCGAAAGGCCATGTTGACCACTCCGAGTCGTGCTTCCACTCTGCGGAAAAAAGTGCCGGCAAACGCATGGGTGCCGGTAAGCGTGCATTGTTCAACCTGATTCGGCTGCGAAATTCATAATTTCCGGGTGCCAGCGGTCCGGTTTGAAAATCTACATTACTGTTTGCCAGCTCAGTAAGCACATGACGTAAACGTGGAAAGCTGCGGATACTGTTTTGTCCGGGACCTGAAAGTTGGTAGACCTCATTAAGAGGCAAAAAACGAATTTCAAAGACTCGGCTTTCATCCACCAGCAAATTCAGGTTACGGCTGTCACGTAATTCCAATTCAAGCAGAATGGTCAGGGGAACTCCATGCTCAAGCGCCTCTACCGCCTCACGACTGAGGCTCAGATTCTGATCATATTGCGCCAGAATTCTCATGTAACCTGGATGCAACTGAACATTACGCACCTTGAAACCGTAATCGTTGCCCGCTGGCTGGCAGGCGCCGAGAAGCAGGGCCAGGCTAATCAGACTTACGAATAAGCGCATAATAAAAGCCATCCATCCCGTCCTCTCCCGGAAGGATTTGCTGTCCCAGGAGACCTGTCGAATCTGATGATTTGGTTGCTGAGATGATGTTTGCATCTGAATGTCGTGACAGAAATCCGTGAGCCTGATGGTAATTTTCACTCTTAAGTATGGAACATGTAGCGTATACAAGCATACCGCCAGCCCTCAAAAGGGGCCAGAGCGCCTCCAGTAGTTTATTTTGGGCCACAGTAGCACTGTGCACCTGTGATGGATCACGCAGCCATTTGATATCCGGGTGCCGACGAATAACACCGGTAGTGCTACATGGTGCATCTAACAAAATTTTGTCGAACAGGGTTCCATCCCACCAGGTTTCCGGCTTTGCTGCATCTGCCGCTTTCAACTCGCAATCAAGGCCCAGTCTGTCAAGGTTCTCCCGGACCATTTTTATTCTTTCCGGATCACGATCCAGAGCCAAAAGCTTTATATCCGGTTGTCGTTCCAGAAGGTGGCAGGTTTTTCCTCCCGGCGCTGAGCAGGCATCAAGAATATATTCACCAGGCTGAGGATGAACAAAGTCTGCGGCTAGCTGTGCTGCTGGATCCTGCACCGAAACTTTTCCTGCACTAAAGCCAGGAAGTTTTTGCACCGGTACCGCAGGCTCTATACGTATCGCATCGGCTGCCTGTGGATGAGTTCTTGTTGTGAAGTCCAACTCAGAGATTTCCTCAAGGTATTGATCCAGTTCCGCGCGATTGCGATTTAACCTCAACCAGAGGCCGGCCTGAATATTGTTTTGCCCAACAATCTCCTGCCACTGATCGGGCCAGTCCTGCTGAAGCTGCTTCAATAACCATTTTGGATGTGAATATTGATCGGCTTGCTCTGCCAATTTAGTTAGAAAGTCCGATTGCTCTCGTTGAAACCGGCGAAGCAGCGCATTGATCAATCCCACTGCCCAGGGCTTGCCCAGTTGTCTGGCACATTCTGAAGTTGCATGGACTGCAGCGTGGTCTGCTGTTGCATCTTTCCAAAGCTGGAAAATACCTATCATTACCAGACGTCGGATATCCCTTTCTTTTCTCTTTAGGGGTTTGTTTAGCAGTTGATCCGTCAGCCATTCCAGTGCAGTAAGCCAGCGTAAAACACCATATGAGAGGTGCCGTGCGAATGCCTGGTCACGTGGTTCCAGGCTGCTGGTGGCCTGAAAGTGGTCGCTCAGGGATTGTTGGTCATCAAGCACTGCAGAAATAGCATTTAGTGCTGCCAGACGGGCATTCGCTGGCCCGGAGCGCGATTTCATCGATCAATACTGACAGGATGGGCATTTAGAAACTGGTCCACCGGCATATGATTACCACCGGCTCTTTGCACTTCAGTCAAGCGGAGAATTCCTTGCGAGGTACAGATATCAATTCCTTTTGCATTTGCTGCAAGAATATCGCCGATTTGGCATGGGCTGCCATTATCAACGATCTCGGCCTTCCATACCCGAATGCGATCGCCATTGAGATCAAACCAGCAAACAGGCCAGGGATTAAACGCTCTGATTTGTCTCTCGAGTACAACTGCGGTCCTGTTCCAATCTAATTGTGCCTCTGATTTGTTCAGTTTCGTTGCATAGGTCGTCAATGTGGAATCCTGCTCCACGGCGGCAGGTAACTTGCCTACAAGCAGTTTTTGCAGGCAATCCAACAATGCTAAGGCACCAATGGAGGCAAGCCGGTCATGCAAAGATCCGCCTGTGTCGTCGGCTGATATTGCAGTAATGGAGCGCATGAACACAGACCCTGTATCCAGGCCGGCATCCATTTGCATCATGCAGATCCCAGTCTGTGAGTCACCTGCCTCGATAGCTCGTTGAATCGGCGCTGCACCACGCCATCGGGGTAGCAGGGAAGCATGAATATTCCAGCACCCGAAACGCGGGATTGCCAGCACCCTGGCCGGCAGGATAAGGCCATAGGCAACCACAACTATCAGGTCCAGGTGCATCGAGGCTAATGTGGTTTGAATTTCAGTTCCCGATAAATTTTCAGGTTGAAAAACCGGGATGTCGTGCCGGGTAGCCAGTTGTTTGACCGGACTTGCATGAAGTGTTCTGCCCCGTCCTGCAGGCCTGTCAGGTTGAGTAAATACTGCTACCGGTGCGAGACCGTGATCGATCATAGCCTCAAGAACTGGCACAGAAAAAGCCGGTGTACCGGCAAAGGCGACTCTCAATTTTTTCTGCCCTGTCAGGTCTTGCATGGGATACGAGATCAGATCAGGGAACCAGCAGGTTTGTCCTGCAATTCCTGTTTTTTGCTTTTCTCAAGCTTCTTTCTGACCATTCTGCGTTTAAGTGGTGACAGGTAATCGACGAACAATTTTCCTTCCAGATGGTCCATCTCATGCTGCAGACAAACTGCATGCAAGCCATCCGCGTCTTGTTCAAACACATCTCCATTCCGATTCTGGGATCTGATCCGGATTTGGTTTGAGCGCGATACATTGGCGTAAATGCCTGGAACGGAAAGGCATCCTTCCTCACAAACCTGCTCACCATCCCGGCTAATAATTTCAGTGTTTATATAGACATGTGGCTGATCTCGTCCTTCGCTGACATCAAGAACCAGCAGGCGAATATGTTGATTTACCTGAGTCGCAGCCAGTCCAATGCCATTGGCTGCGTACATCGTTCCAAGCATTTCGTCGATTAATTCGCCGAGTTCTGCATCAAACAAATTGACCGGTTTGGCCTTTGTACGCAGTCTTGGATCAGGGTATTCCAGTATTTCCAGCATCAATAACCTCGGTATAACGTTTGAATAAATATTGTTCTTGCTAAACAATTTAGATGAACTTTCTTACAAGTTTCATTATGATAGCCAATGACGAACATAGTTCGCCACTAAGATTTATGACCGCATCGGTCAAAATGGCTGGATGCCTGCTGATTGGGGAAGGAAAGTGATCAGGAAACTCATTTACCTCATTCTCGTGACGATGTTGGCCGGAGTAGCAATGGCACAGGACGTGTCTGTACGCTCCGATCATCCTGACGAGTATACCGTTGTTAAAGGGGATACCCTCTGGGATATCTCTGCCCGTTTTTTGGATCAACCCTGGCAATGGCCGGCCATTTGGCACGCCAACCAGCAGATTCAAAACCCGCATTTGATATATCCGGGCGATAGAATATCCTTGGTATATATCGACGGATCACCTCGATTAATGGTGGACCGGGGTAAACCGGAAGTCCGGATGTCGCCCAATGCGCGCAATGTTGATCGTGAGCCTATTGGAGCGTTTCCTTCGGACAAGATCAAGCCGTTTATCAAAAACGCCAGAATCATAAGCGCAGCGCAATACGAGACTTTGCCTTATGTCGTCAAAAATTATGAATCCCAAATTAATGCACATGATGATGTAAGGACTTATGTTCGCCAGTTGTCTGGTGTAGAAGGTCAGGAATTTTCGATTGTCCGTTTAGGCAACATTTATTACAAATCCGACGAAGAAAAGAAACGGGCCAGAGAGGCAGGCTACGGCCATCATTCTCCAGAGCGGCTGGAGCTTCCACAGGGATTTTGGCGGCCAGTCAATACCTGGGGCCAAAAGGAAGAAATTATCGGCTATGAGTTATACGAAGTTGCTCACGCGATTCTGATCAAAACCGGTGATCCTGCGATTTTGCGCGTTGGCGCAGGGCATTTTGAAGTTATTGAAGGCGACCTGATTCTGCCGGTGGATGACCACGATTTACCAGATTCATTTATGCCCCGGCCCATGAATGCTATGCCGGATAATCTTAAAGTACTGGCAATTGAAGGCGGTCATTACGGCGTCGGACACAATATGATAATTTCAATCAGCGGTGGTTCAAATCAGGGCGTTCAACCCGGACACGTGTTCTCGGCTTTCCGACCAGGTGAATACATACGCGACGATGTCAAATATCCTGCAGGAAGTATGGCGGATATCCGTACATGGAACGGAGATAAAGTCCAATTGCCTGATGAATACGACGCGCATATTATGGTGTTCCGGGTATTTGATGAAGTGAGCTATGCCATGGTTATGGATGGTGCAAGGCTTGTTCGTGAATTTGATACGCTTCGTCATCCGGATGAAAAATTGTAAGCATTCGAACAAACTTATTTTGGAAAGGGTGCGAATTCGCACCCTTTTTTTTGCCTGACCGATTCTCATGATTTTCCAATTCTCATTATTTGATTGGGCCGTATGAAATCATAAGGCTCACCACATATAAAAAGGCTGAACACCATTAATCATTATCACCAATGGCTTATTGCCCTTCGCAGTCCCGGACTTGCAGGCCAAAAACTGATCAACGTGGTTGAAGCTGCCGGAAGTATCGATGCGTTGATTTCATTGAACGCTTCCGGCCTGCGCCAACTTGGCTTGACTCAGGAAATAGCAAATGCAATTTTGCAACCGGATGAAACGCTGATTGAATCTGATCTGGCGTGGCTGTCCGAACCGGGGCATAGCCTAATCACATGGGAAAGCGATTTGTACCCGGCTTTGTTACGCCGCATACCTTCACCCCCTGCTGCACTATTTGTTGATGGCAACCCTGATGTTCTGTGGCAGCCACAAGTCGCTGTGATTGGCAGCCGGAATCCCAGCGGAGGAGGCCTGGAGCACGCCAGGGCTTTCAGTGCAGAGTTTTGCAGGAGGGGGATCACTATCACCAGTGGTCTGGCAAGTGGTATTGACTCGGCAGCGCATGATGCGGCCCTGTGTTCAGACGGGGATACAATTGCAGTTACCGGCACCGGACTGGATATTGTTTACCCGTCCAGCAGCATGGGTATTGCAGAACGTATACGCATAAAAGGGGCGTTGGTTAGCGAGTTTCCGCTTGGCACAACACCGAAACGCTCTCATTTTCCATCCCGCAACCGGATCATTTCGGGTTTGAGTCTTGGTGTGCTGGTCATCGAGGCAGGGCTGAATAGCGGTACACTAATTACTGCCCGTAAGGCAGCAGAACAGGGTAGGGATGTATTTGCACTGCCAGGATCTGTACACAACCCGATGGTAAAGGGCTGCCACCGGCTCATCAGGGAAGGTGCACGCCTGGTTGAGACGGTTGATGATGTGCTGTCTGAGCTGGGTCCCCTGGCATCAGAGCTGGCTCATGAGCTCAGATGCCGGATTAATACATCAGGTGAGGCAGACGCTGATCAAACAAACGCGGAGTCTGTTGGAAGCCCATCTGAACTATTGAGTGATCCGGATTATCAGATATTGTGGAAGGCACTGGAATTCGATCCGCTAGGCGTGGATGAACTTGTTGTTCAATCTTTGCTACCGGCCAGGTCAGTTTCTTCCATGTTGTTGATGCTGGAGTTGCGAGGAATGGTCACACCACACAGTAGTGGTCGTTACAGCAGGAACAATTTTTGATATACCGCAACAGAGCATTGACGGATTCAACGATCTCCTCCATGCTGCATATGCTGGGCTGAGAGGAATGATTGCGCATTTAAACAAATTTGGCAATCACAAACACGAGACAAATAAATGAAAGAAAATGTACTCGACGTATTAATGTTTCTGTTCGAGAAATTTTACTACGATGAGCCCGAACAAGAGCCTGACCGTGCATCAATGGAAGAGAATTTGCACCAGGCCGGGTTTACCAATGGCGAGATTGAAAAGGCATTTGCGTGGCTGGATGATCTTGCAGAACAACGTCACCAGCCAGAGCTGATACTTCAGGCCGACCGGCCGATACGTGTTTACGTCGAACGCGAGGTCAATCGCATTGATACTGAGTGCCGCGATTTTCTGATGTATCTGGAGAATATCGGTATCCTGGATGCTCAGCGCAGGGAATTGGTGCTGGATCGTTTGCTCGCACTTGAAACACATGAGATCACTCTGGAAGACGTGAAATGGGTGGTTTTGATGGTTTTGTTCAACCAGCCTGGCCAGGAGGCCAATTACGCCTGGATGGAAGATCTGATGTTTGAAAATGAGCAGGAATACAGGCATTAAACCGGGCTTTTTTTGCAAACCTGAATCTTTACCTGTTGATATTTTCTCAAAGTCTGGGTAGGTTGCCTATTTTTAGCGGTTCTATTTACTTCCGGAACTTAACATGACATTAGCGGTACCGTATTACCGTTTGGATTAATTTGAGTCGAGAATGGCAAAAAATTTATTAATTGTAGAGTCACCTGCAAAGGCGACAACCATCAATCGCTACCTCGGAGAAGATTTCGAAGTATTGGCCTCCTATGGCCATGTTCGCGATTTGCCCTCTAAAGATGGAGCGGTTGATACAGAAAATAGTTTTGCGATGCAATATGAGCTGGGCGAAGGCAGTAAAAAGCACGTCGACCGGATCATCAAAGCAGCCAAAAAGGCTGAGGCCGTTTATCTCGCAACTGATCTTGATCGCGAAGGAGAGGCCATTTCCTGGCATATATATGAAATTCTTCGGGAAAAAGGACTTGCTGAGAAAAAGACTTTCTATCGGGTAGAGTTTTCGGAGATCACCCCACGGGCCATCAAGGATGCCGTTGCCAATCCACGTGAACTCTCTATGAATTTGGTCAATGCCCAACAAGCACGCCGGGCACTGGACCACCTCGTTGGCTTCAATCTTTCACCACTGTTGTGGAAGAAAATCAAAACCGGTCTGTCAGCGGGGAGGGTGCAAAGTCCTGCACTTCGCATGATCGTCGAGCGAGAACGCGAAATTGAAGCGTTTGATCCTCAAGAGTATTGGAGTATCGAGGCAGACCTGATAAAAAATGAAAGTGGTTTTGTCGCTAACCTGGTCAGGTTAGATGGTGATCGCTTTCGTCAATTTGATATTTCTGATGGCGACAAAGCGACATTGGTCAAAGACTCTCTACTTGCACGGGCAGGAGGCAAGCTTAGAGCTGACCGGGTTAAACGCAGTGAACGGAAAAGAAGGCCGTCGCCGCCGTTTATTACTTCTACCCTGCAACAGGATGCTTCCAGGAAGCTACGGTTTACTGCACAGAAAACCATGAGAACGGCGCAGCAGCTTTATGAAGGAGTAAAAATTCAAGGTGTCAGCGAAGGTCTGATCACGTACATGCGTACTGATTCGGTTGCATTGTCCAATGATGCTCTGTCGGATATTCGAAGTCAGATAAAGGCACAATTTGGTGACGATTATTTGCCGGAGAAACCGAATTTCTACAAATCAAAGTCAAAGAATGCCCAGGAAGCTCATGAGGCCATTCGACCAACTTCAGCTTCGACGACTCCCGAAAAACTTCGAGCTTTCCTCAATGATGATCAATTTCGCCTTTATGAGTTGATCTGGAAAAGAACAATGGCCTGCCAGATGACGCCTGCCTTGCTGGACACGGTGGCCGTTGAATTTGACTGTGGCCCGGATGCGAGTTTCCGCGCCAATGGTTCTGTCATTACTTTCCCTGGTTTTCTTGCTGCCTATGAAGTCACAGCGCCCAAAGGGGAAGAGGAAAGTGAGAGCCGTCTGCCTAATATCAATGAAGGCGATATCGTCGATGTTGAGGCAATCAGGGCGGAACAGCACTTCACCGAACCGCCTCCCCGATTTTCTGAGGCGAGCCTGGTTAAAACGCTGGAAGAATATGGCATTGGTCGCCCATCTACCTATGCGAGCATCATTTCTACACTGATGCGCCGTCAGTACGTGGAACTGGACCGCCGTCGTTTTACCCCGACCGATACCGGAAGGGTGGTTGCGCAATTTCTGGGAACTCATTTTAGTCACTATGTGGATTACGAGTTCACGGCAAAACTGGAAGATGATCTTGACGCTGTATCACGTGGCGAAGCCGAATGGATTCCTTTGCTGGAAGAGTTCTGGAAACCTTTTATTGAGCAGGTACAGGACAAGCAGGAGACGGTAAGCCGTGATGAGGCCAAGCAGGTAAGAGTGCTCGGCAAAGACCCCAAGACCGGAAAAGATGTTTCCGTTCGTTTGGGGCGATACGGGCCACACGCACAAATCGGTCACCGTGACGACGAAGACAAACCGCAGTTTGCAGGACTACGTGCAGGTCAGAGTCTGGAGACCATTTCTCTGGAAGACACACTTGAGCTATTCAAGTTGCCACGTCATCTTGGTGAAACAGAAGAAGGTGAAGAAGTGGTGGCCAGTATTGGGCGGTTTGGCCCATATATTCGTTATGGCAGCAAATTCGTCTCAATGAAAGAAGATGATCCGCATACGGTATCCCTCGAAAGAGCGCTGATTCTGGTTGCAGAGAAAAAGGAATTTGAAGCTAACCGCATTATTCTTGAGTTTGAAGGTACAGATATTCAGGTTTTGAAAGGACGTTATGGCCCTTACATTACTGACGGCAATAAAAACGCCCGGATCCCCAAAGATCAGGAGCCTGAAGAACTGACCCTCGCTCAATGTGAAGAACTGATTGCAGCAGCACCTGAGCGCAAGCGCGGGCGCAAAAAAGTTGCTAAAAAAGTTGCCAAAAAGAAGGTTAGTAAGAAGAAGGTCAGCAAAAAGAAAGCTTCGAAAAAGAAAGGGAAGAAAAAGAAAGGGAAGAAAAAAGTCTCGAAAAAGAAATTGACTTCCGGGACCTCAGCGGAATAAACCAGGCCGATGCGGCATACGCTGCTTAATACCGTACAAGCCGCAGATTGCCTGCGCAATGGGCAAGTCATTGCCTACCCGACTGAAGCTGTCTTCGGTTTGGGTTGTGACCCACGAAATGAAATTGCTGTAGGGCATCTACTCGGTCTGAAGCACAGACCGGCGAGCGCCGGCCTGATCCTGATCGGCAGCAGTTTCTCCCAGTTTTCTTCCTGGGTCTCTCAAGTAAGCCCTGAACAACTCAAACGGGCAGAAAATACGTGGCCCGGGCCGGTTACCTGGCTATTCCCGCGTGGTGAAAATGTACCCGATATGATTGCAGGCGATCACGACTCAATTGCCATCCGGGTGACTGCCCATGACCCATGCATCCGCTTATGTGAAGCTTTTGGTGGGCCCTTGATTTCGACCAGTGCAAACCCTCATTCGGCTCCACCCGCCCGCAGTTCAGGGGAAATTGAAGACTATTTTGGATCATTCCTTGGCGGTATCCTCGAAGGGCCACTCGGGGGTCGGCAGTCCACCAGTGAAATCCGTGATCTAAGAACTGGCGAAAGTCTGCGTGGGGTCTGAATGATGCTTGAAGCCGTTAAGATTTATTTACTGGAGTTGCAGGCGAGGATTTGTGACGCCCTGGGTAACGAAGATGGGCAGGCTAATTTCATTGAGGACAAATGGCTTCGTGAAGGCGGAGGCGGAGGCCTGACACGCGTATTGTCCAAGGGTGCAGTACTTGAACAGGCAGGGGTCAATTTCTCACATGTCCATGGTGACACGTTGCCGCCGTCGGCAACTGCGTCGAGACCGGAATTAGCGGGGCGGGGTTTTGAGGCAGTCGGTGTTTCCCTGGTCATACATCCCTTAAGCCCGCTTGTCCCGACCAGTCATGCAAACCTGCGGTTCTTTACTGCCGAAAAGCCGGGGTGTGATCCAGTCTGGTGGTTTGGAGGTGGCTATGACCTGACGCCTTATTACCCTGTTCGCGAAGATGTGGTGCATTGGCATCGAACGGCTCAGGCAGCCTGCGTCCCATTTGGTGATGAAGTCTATCCACGCTTCAAAAAATGGTGTGATGAGTATTTCTATATTAAACATCGCAATGAAGCCCGGGGTGTCGGTGGCCTGTTTTTTGATGATCTCAATCAATGGGGTTTCGATCGTAGTTTTGATTTCTTAAAAGCGATAGGTGATAGCTATCTGGATGCTTATTTGCCTATTGTGCAAAAACGAAAGGCCTTACCTTTTACCCGGGAACAACGTGAATTTCAATTATATCGTCGGGGCAGATATGTGGAGTTCAATCTGGTTTACGACCGGGGCACTCTGTTTGGTCTTCAGTCCGGCGGGCGTACCGAATCCATTCTGATGTCCTTGCCGCCATTAGTAAGTTGGCAGTACGATCGCCGCGCAGAGCCCGGTTCACCCGAGGCGGAACTCGTAGATACCTACCTGAAACCAACAGACTGGCTGGTCTAAACGTTTATTGAAGGCATTAAAAAACCCCGGAAAACAAATCTTCCGGGGTCAAAATAGGATTCGGAATATAAAGGGGGACTAACCGAATCCATTGTCGATTCGCCCAGGGAGGGTACGAATCTAAGCTGAATGTTCAGCCTGTAAATTAGGACAGCAACCCCATCGAATATGTTCCCGCCATAGAATAAATTTTCAATGAATTTACACAGGTGCTTATCGAAGCGTGGGAGCCTGGACCACCAGGCGAATTGCTTGAATTGCCACTATCGTCCAACGAAGCGTAGGAGCGATTGCTTGTAGGAGCGATGGTGCGATTGCGGAGCAATTGCCATCGCGAAGCTTTTAGCCATCGCGAATTGCTTCGGTTTGCACAGACCTGATATCGGTCGAGTACCGGTAACTATTTTTGAAGGACGCCATGAATACATCCATGTAGGCTCGTCCGCATCATCCTTGATGCGTATGCCTTCAAAAATAGCTACCCGCTCCTCTCCTGAATTATTGTGCAATCAGTCCAGGTGTTAAAAATAGCGTAGGAGCGATGGTGCGATTGCGGAGCAATTGCCATCGCGAATTGCTTCGGTTTGCACTAACCATGACCGAATGGCGTGGGAGCCTGGACCACCAGGCGAATTGCTTTGGTTAGCACATTTAATGAGCTGAATCCCAATCCAGGCCATGGCCCACATCAACTACCAGCGGCACATTCAGCTCAGCGGCGGCTGACATATGCTCAATGATCCCGGCCTTAATCAATTCGAGTTTTTCTTTGGGCACTTCAAGCACCAGCTCATCGTGTACCTGCATAACGAGGTAAGTATCAGCGTGTTCATTTTGCAGCCAGGCATCAACCGTCAACATCGCGCGTTTGATAATGTCTGCAGCAGTGCCCTGCATTGGGGCATTAATGGCTGCCCGCTCAGCTCCTTGTCGCCGCTGCATATTACTGGCATTGATTTCATTCAGGTAAAGTCTGCGCCCAAACAGGGTTTCGACGTATCCCTGGCTACGAGCCTGCTCCCTTGTTTTATCCATAAAGGCCTGGACATCAGGATAGCGGGTGAAATAGCGGTCCATGTAATCCTGAGCCTCACCACGGGCAATATTGAGCTGACGTGCAAGACCAAAAGCTGACATGCCGTACATCAGGCCAAAATTTATTGCCTTTGCGGCACGGCGCTGGTCCGGACTGACATCGGCATATGAAGTGTCAAATACTTCAGCGGCGGTGGCGCTATGAACGTCTATTCCTTCATGGAAGGCTTTGAGCAGTCCAGCATCGCTTGATAAATGCGCCATGATTCTCAATTCAATTTGTGAGTAATCAGCAGCCACAATCAATTGACCGGGCGGAGCGATAAATGCTTTACGAATTTTTCTGCCCCGCTCACTGCGAATAGGAATGTTCTGCAGGTTTGGCCCGGACGATGAAAGCCTACCGGTGGCAGCAACTGCTTGATGATAGGAAGTATGGACCCGTCCGGTACGTGGATTGATTTGTTCGGGCAGGCGATCCGTATAGGTTGATTTCAATTTCGACAAGGAGCGGTGCTCCAGGATCAATTTTGGCAAGGGGTAATCTCTGGCCAGTTCCTGCAGTACATCTTCTGCTGTTGAAGGCTGTCCCTTGGGTGTTTTTCGGATGACAGGCAATTCCTGCTTTTCAAACAGAATTTGTTGAAGTTGCTTGGGTGACCCCAGGTTAAACGGCTGACCTGCTGCTTCATAAGACTGCTCTTCAAGCGTCATCATTTGCCTGGCCATTTCTCTGCTTTGCTCCCCCAGCAGCTTGCCGTCAATCAGTACTCCACGTTGTTCCATCCTGGCCAGCACTGGAATTAACGGGATTTCCAGTTCCGTTAATACGCCTGCCAGAGCTGGATCTTCTTCAAGCCTTGGCCATAAATGCTGGTGCAATTGCAAAGTGATATCGGCATCTTCTGCGGCGTAGTGCCCAGCCACATCGACGGCCACCTGACTGAATGAAATTTGCCGTGCGCCCTTGCCGGCAATTTCTTCATAATGGGTTGTGTGCCGGCCAAGATATTTGAGCGCCAATGAATCCATGTCATGTCTACCAGCGGTACTATTGAACACATAGGATTCGAGCATCGTGTCAAAGGCAACGCCTTCTACAGCGACGCCGTAGTTAGACAACACATTCATGTCATATTTGATGTGTTGTCCCACCTTCTTGATTGCAGCATTAGAAAGAACAGCGCTCAATGCATTCAAAACCTCATCACGGTCAAGTTGTGATGGTGCGCCTGCATAGTCATGTGCAACCGGAATGTAAAAGGCTTCACCGGCATTGATGGAGAAGCTGAGGCCAACCAACTCTGCCCGCATTGGGTCCAGACTGGTGGTCTCGGTATCAAAGGCAAATAAATCACAGGCATCAAGTCGGCCGATCAGCTCTTTGAGTTTATCCATGCTGCTGATAATTGAATAGTTCAGAGCGACCTCTTTTGGCTGTTCGACTTCTGCCTTGTTCAATTCCTGTAACCAGCTACTAAATTCGTATCGTTGCAGGAATTTCTGCAAAGCTGATTGGTCAATTGATACCTGCTCAAGCTGTTCCGGGCTGACATCAAGAGCCAGATCGCAACGAATGGTTGCAAGATCACGGGACAAAGGAAGAATTTCCAGAGCATCCCGAAGGTACTCGCCGATTTTTCCGCCAATGTCACCCGCATTTGCCATGACCTGGTCAAGGTCACCATAGGCCTGCAACCACTTCGCTGCAGTCTTGGGACCGCACTTCTCAACACCTGGAATATTGTCGGATTTGTCGCCGGTAAGAGCCAGAAAATCCACAATCTGCTCGGGATTAACGCCAAACTTTTCCTGCACACCCTTACGGTCCATACGGGTTTCAGTCATGGTATTCACCAGCGTGACTCTGTCGTTAACCAACTGCGCAATATCCTTATCACCGGTTGAAATAATACAAGTCATGCCAGCAGCAGCAGCCCTGGTGGCCAGCGTGCCAATTACATCGTCTGCCTCAACCCCGCTGACCTGGACCAAGGGCAGGCCAAGCGTATTAACCAACTCATGGATAGGTGCAATCTGGTCTCGCAATTCGGTCGGCATCGGTGGGCGGTTGGCTTTATATTCAGCGTACATCTCATGCCGGAAGGTTGGCCCCTTTGCGTCAAAAATAACGCCAATATGGGCGCCCTGCGCTTCTCTGATCAGGCGACGGAGCATATTCGCCACGCCCAGTAGCGCGCCGGTGGGCTCGCCTTTTGAGTTGCTCAAGTTGGGCAACGCGTGATATGCCCTATAAAGATATGAAGATCCGTCAATCAGGTAGAGCGTCTTTGCGGGCACATTATTTACGGTCATTCGGTCGAATCCAATTAATCTATTAACGTTCTGTTATGTTGAGCATACTCAAAGCCACGCATATGATACAGGGCAACAAATTTAACGGCGCGGGTTTGCACCAGAGTACGAGGCGAATTTATGAAAATAGCACATCGATTATTAGTGGTACTTGGCATAGCTGCTACGAGCATTGCTTTCGCACAAGATGAAACAGACGATGCAGTTGACCCCGCGGCTCCGCCCCCCATCCCTCCAAAAATAGTAGGCGAACAGGTTGAACCCAGTGTCGTCATTCGCGAAGACGAGGATAAGATGATTGAGGAATATAGCCTCGGTGGCCGGGTGTATATGGTAAAGGTAACGCCCAGTATCGGCCCTGCTTATTATTATATGGACGAGGATGGTGATGGCCAGCTTGAGCTGCAACCGGGAGATGATGCACTCAATCCGGTCCGTCCGGTTTATTGGAAACTGAAAGAGTGGAAGTAGCAAGCAAGCGGATTTAGATAAGAATGAACATTCTCGAAAAAATCGTTGAGTTATGCGGAAAAGCTGTTGCCTGGCTAACGCTGTTGATGGTGTTGCTGACATTTACCATTGTGGTACTTCGTTATGGATTCAATCTGGGCTGGATTTGGTTGCAAGAGTCCTTGAGCTATATGCATGCAATGGTATTCATGCTCGTTGCTGCATGGACCCTGCAGGATGATGGCCATGTGCGAGTAGATATTTTTTACCGGGACCGAACTGCCCGGCACAAGGCCCTGGTTAATTTTGCAGGCACCATCGTTTTCCTGGTCCCCTTATGTTTATTTCTGATTATCATCGCCTGGGATTATGTGTACTCATCCTGGACATTGTTGGAAAAGTCACGGGAAGCAGGTGGTCTACCATTTGTTTATTTATTTAAGTCATTGATTTTATTGCTTCCGGTTTTGTTGCTACTTCAGGCAGTGCCTAATTTAGTTAAGTCCTTTGAGGTTCTCCGAAAACGTCCGAATGATGGTCTCTCGAATTAGCAGTTACAGCTTTTTAAATGACACCTGATCGACTGGAAAAACTCGATGGCGTCCTATACAGAAGGCAACCTGACTTGACCATCCTTGCGGAGAATCTTCACAAGCCCAGAAATTTCTCTGCATTGATCCGCACTTGTGATGCGGTTGGTATCCACGAAGTCAATGTGGTTCCAGGTGAATTTCACCCGCGACGTCACTGGCATACATCTTCTGGAACCGAGAAGTGGATGGGGCTTCGCACCCATGATTCCATGAGCGTAGCAGCAGGCTATCTTAAGTCGCGAGGATTCCGTCTGGTGGCGGCGCACCTGTCTGATCAGGCCTGCGACTTCAGAGAAGTGGATTACACCTGTCCTACTGTTCTGTTGCTGGGTACCGAATTATTCGGGGTTAGTGGTAAGGCTCTAAAGTACGTCGACCAGCAAATCAGCATTCCAATGCATGGCATGAGCCAATCGCTGAATGTGTCCGTCGCCGCATCAATTGTCTTGTATGAAGCACAAAGACAAAGGCAGGAAGCCGGAATGTATGACAACAGTCGTTTGGACCTGGAAACACTCAATCGATTAAGGTTTGAATGGCTGCATCCCAGGTTGGCTGAGTATTGCAGGGAAAGAGATCTGAGTTACCCAGCGCTTGATGAGAAAGGTGACCTTTCCGAGGCGTTTACGCATCGCTACTGAGTAGTTCGCGTACAGGAGCGGTTTTCGGCATAAAACCGTTCCAGATACGAAAGCTTTCAGCAGCCTGTTCAACCAGCATGCCGAGACCGTCATAACAATGAATCTCATTTTCTTTGCACCAGGCCTTCAGGGTTTTATGTGCTACGCCATAACTGAGGTCATAACAGCAGGCGCCTGCACTGAACAATTCGGGGGAAACGGCCAATTGCTCGCGCTGATGGCCGGCAGAGGTTGCGTTAATGACCAGTTCAAAAGGCTCTGCTGTAGACATTGCTTCCAGACCTGAAGCTTCAATTTTTCCAATTGATGAAAAGCGCTTGGCCAATGTCACAGCCCGCTCGGCGGTTCGGTTGAACAAACACAGTTCTGCCGGTTGATGTTGCAACAGATCATAAAGGATACCGGCACTGGCACCACCGGCACCGACAACGCAAATTCTACTACCGCTCAGTTTTAGGCCCAGATTTTTGGTCAGGTCCCGGATCAGGCCAGGACCATCGGTATTTTCCGCAGTCCATTGGGTTCTGGTCTTGAATGTCAGGGTATTGGCTGCCTGGGCTAATTCTGCTCTTTCGCTACTACCATTTGCCAGGTGGAAAGCATGGTTTTTCAATGGCAGGGTGATATTGCAACCCTTGCCGCCATTATCAGCTAACTTTTGAACTTCTCTGGAAAGGAAACCTTCACTGACTTCAATCGCATCATATTCAATTGAAATACCAGCCTGGGCAGCAAATAACTGATGAATGCGCGGGGATAGTGAGTGCTTGACCGGGCTGCCAAACAAGGCAAAGCGGGTCAATGTTGCCCCCTGATCCATTGTGCTGCCTGCAGTGCATAATAAGTCAGAATGGCATCAGCTCCAGCCCGTTTGATGCAAGTTAGGGCTTCCATCACGACAGATTCCTCTTCCAGCCAGCCATTGAGACAGGCAGCCTTGAGCATCGCGTACTCGCCGGACACCTGATAGGCAAAAGTAGGTACGCCGAACGTGGCTTTTACCGTACTGATGATATCCAGATAAGGCATAGCAGGTTTGATCATGACCATATCTGCGCCCTCCTCAATATCCAGAGCCACTTCACGAATAGATTCATCAGAGTTTGCGGGGTCCATTTGATAGGTATATTTATTTCCACCGGCCAGATTGCCCGCAGAGCCGACAGCATCCCTGAATGGTCCGTAAAAACCAGAAGCGTATTTGGCTGAATATGCCAAAATGCGCGTATTCACATGGCCATTGTCTTCCAGAATCTGACGAATGGCCCCGACGCGCCCGTCCATCATGTCAGATGGCGCCACGATGTCAGCACCGGCTTCAGCATGGGACAAAGCCTGACGGGACAGAACTTCTACTGTTTCGTCATTTACCACATAGCCGGACTCATCTATCAGCCCGTCCTGGCCGTGAGTTGTGAAGGGATCCAGTGCAACGTCGGTAATAACGCCCAAATCAGGATATGCGTCTTTCAGTGCTCGTACAGCCCGTTGCGCAAGGCCATCGGAATTATAGGCCTCAGCGGCATCAGTTGATTTGGCGCTTTGTGGCGTTACCGGAAAAAGTGCAATTGCCGGTATGCCCAGTTCCAGGCATTGGCCAGCACTGAGTAACAGGTGGTCAATACTTAATCGATTGACACCGGGCATCGATTCAACCGGCTCGGTCACATTTTGACCTTCTGTTACAAACACAGGCCAGATAAGGTCATCGCAGGTGAGCACCGTTTCGCGCATCAAGCGACGCGAAAAGTCATCGGCTCTCATCCGTCTGGGGCGCGTATCCGGAAAACTCATGTTTTCATTATCCTTTTCATCTGGTTAGTTTAATGGCCCAGATGGGCTGTGTCAGGCTGAATCTGGTCTTGTTGCTTGCGGATTATAGTCAAACCAAATTGATAGATGGTCAATCAACTCATCCAGACCAGTTCGGTTTTTGGCTGAAAATACCTGCACGGAGCCTCCAGGCGGGATCTGCTTGCGAACTTGTAGCAAGGTGGATTGCGCTGGCCCGCGTTTGAGCTTATCGGCCTTGGTAAGCAATACGTGACAAGGCACGCCAGCGGTTTTGCACCAGCTAAGCATCTGTACATCGAATTCTTTTAAGGGGTGGCGAATGTCCATAACCAGTACAACACCCTTAAGACATTTTCGCTGCTCAAAATAATCCTGCATTACCAACTGCCAGTGTTCCTTCAATGATCGCGAGACTTTTGCGTAACCGTAACCGGGAAGATCTGCTATCCGGCGCTGCTCGTCCAGCTCAAAAATAACAATTTGCTGGGTGCGACCGGGCGTCTTGCTCGTTCGTGCCAGAGATTTCTGATCAGTTAATGCATTGATTGCACTCGATTTGCCGGCGTTTGATCTTCCCGCAATCGCGACTTCAATGCCTTCATCACTCGGTAGTTGATGTAACTGGTGTGCACTGAGAACATAATGTGCACCTCGAAAAGGGTTGATTCTGGTCATTAAGCTTGTGTGAATCCTTCGTGCAAAATGCGGTTGATTTCGGGATAATAGCGGCCCGCTTCGACCATTGTAATCTCGGAGATAATGAAATGAAGGTTTTATTGAAGGCCATTGCAGGTATGACGCTACTGTTGTCAATGTCAGTGATGGCTGCAGGTGACCCGGCAAAGGGCAAAGAACTCTCAGGTATATGTGCTGCATGTCACGGCGCTGATGGCAACAGTACACTCGCAATGTGGCCGAAACTGGCTGGTCAACACCAGGCCTACCTCGAGCGTCAGCTTGGGTTAATCAAAAGCGGCGCAAGACAGGTACCGGAAATGGCGGGAATAGTCACTATGCTTTCTGATCAGGATTCTGCTGACATATCGGCATATTTTTCGGCACAGGAATCGAGCCCTGCGGTGGCTGATCCTGCATTAATCGCATTAGGCGAAAAAATTTACCGGGCCGGCATTGAAAAAACAGGCGTAGCGGCGTGCATGGCATGCCATGGACCAGCCGGAATGGGCAATCCGCAAGCGGGATACCCCTTATTGGCCGGGCAGCATTCGGTATATCTGGGCAAAATGCTCAGCGGGTTCAGATCCGGCACAAGATATGGCGAAGACGACTCACCAAGTAATGTCATGGTTGAAGTATCTGCCCGTTTGACTGATTCTGAAATCAGTGCGGTTTCTAGCTACATTCAGGGTTTGTACAGCAAGGGCGTGGAATAATTGTCATAATAATTGTAATTTCCGGAACCGTCAGTCTCATAAACGGTCTGTAAGCATGCAGGCCATTAAGGCCAGGAGAACTTGATATGAAAAAGATTGCATTAATTGGCGTTATTTTGCTGGCCTGGGCCGGAGTAGTTCAAGCGCAGCTCATGCCAACGCAGCCTTTCACAGAAGGCCAGCATTACATCAAGCTTGCTCAGGCGACATCTGCCAGAAAGACGAATGGAGTCAGTGTGACTGAGATTTTCAGCTACATGTGTCATGCCTGTAATGACTTTGAACCGTACATACAAAACTGGAAAAATAAGCAGTTGTCCGACGTTGAATTGAACCGCATTCCAGTTGGTTTTGGTCGTCCAGCCTGGGAGCTTATCGCTAATGGTTATCTGATAGCAGAAATCATGGGCATTGCAGATGGGGCTCATTTGTCATTGATGAACACGATCTGGAAAGAAGGTAAACAGATGCGATCAATGCAGGATCTTGCCGATTTTTATGCTGGCCAAGGTGCAGATAAAGAAAAGTATCTCGCTCTGGATAAGAGCTTTATGCTCAACATGCGTCAAAAGCAAAACAACGAAAAATTGGGAATCTACGCGCCGCGTGGCACGCCGACAATGATTGTTAATGGCACCTACAAAATTCAGACGAGTGAAGCAGTTCCGAATTATGATGTTTTGTTGTCCGTGGTTGATTTCCTGGTGGCCAAGGAACGCGCTGAAAATACCAGTGCGAGCGTGGAATCCAGCAGCGCTGAAGTTGTTGCTGAAACGAGCAGCAAATAAACCAGGGGGAAATTCTCCGGTTTCCTAGAACAACATCTTCCAGGCGACCAGCAGCATAAACACTCCAAAAATCCGCCGGACCAATACCGGCGGACTACTGTGAACGGCAGCGGCCCCCAGCGGTGCAGACAGTACGCTGAAAACCACGATCCCGGCAAAAGCCGGCAAATGCACAAAGCCGGTTGATGAGTTGAAACCATCTTGTCCAAGACCCAGCAATACGAAAGAAATAGTAGAGGCCACGGCAATTGGAAACCCAAAGGTAGAGGCCGTGGCAACAGCCGATTTAACCTTTCTTCCATGCCAAAGTAACCATGGCACAGTCATGCTCCCTCCGCCAATTCCAACAAGGCTGGATACAGAACCGATGGTCAAACCAGTCAGGTTTAAAATCGGTAAACCAGGGAGTGGTTTTTCACCTGTAACTACACGCCCGGCGATTAACTGAATTCCAGCCAGCGCTGCATAGGCACCAAAAAACCCAGTCAGCACATCGGTACTTAATTGCACCGCCAGAAATGCGCCCAATACAGCGCCGAGTAACAAGCCCGGGGAAAGCGTGCGAGTCAATGGCCACAAAATTGCACCACGGCGATGATGAGCGTATATCGAACTTAATGAAGTGATCACCATGGTAGATAAGGAAGTGGCAACCGCCATATGAATTGCATATTGTGCCGTCGATGAATCACGTGAGAACAGCCATGCCAATGCAGGTACTATGATCAAACCGCCGCCAATTCCGAGATATCCGGCAAAGAAGCCTGCCAGAAGACCAATCATGGCGTAATCTACCCAGATCATGGTGTTCTTATGACTGGTAATAGGAACATGAAATAATCGTTGCTGTTTTTCAATTTCAGGGAAGTGGACATGTTTGGCACAAGGATAGCGCAGATAAATAGCCGCAGATACCGGATTGGTACCTGTGTGTTTACGATGCTGATCATTGCGGCTGTTCCTGCTTTTTCGCAAACCGCGCCGCGAGAGCAATTTGTATCTGCCTGGAAGTCGGCTGCGAGCGGCGACCGTAATGTATTTAATCACCTGCCTGCAGCACTCGAACAATATGAGTTGTTTCCCTACCTGGTTTATGAGCAACTGAGGCATTACAGAGCCAGAACTCAGCCTGCCGAAATGGCTGATTTTCTGGAGCGGCATTCCGATTGGGCATTTGCTTCGGGGCTGAGGAGAACCTGGCTCAAAACTCTGGGCAAGCAAAAGAAATGGAATGAGTTTTTGCAGTACTACACTCCATCAACGAATACGGAATTACGTTGTTATTTTGCCAACGCCCTGATCATTGCTGGTCGCAATGAGGAAGCACTCAATGAAGCGAGTTCATTGTGGCTGGCTGGCAAGTCCCAACCTTCAGAATGTGACCCTGTATTAAGCTGGCTACATAAAACCGGCGGTATTACACCGGCGCTTGCCTGGCAGAGAGTTTTCCTGGCAATGTCGGGAGGCAATCCGAGATTTACACTTTATCTTGCGCGCTTTCTATCACCGCCGGACCGCATTTGGTTAGCACGCTGGCAGGACCTTAACAAAGGTGCATACCGTAAACTTGGCCTGGCAACGGCCTGGCCAGATGAGGACATAAGCCGCGAGATCACATCAATTTCGCTTAAGCGATTGGCACTGAGTGACTCTCAAAAGGCCTGGACAATATTCCAAAAACTTGATTCCCACTTTAAGTGGTCAGCCAGCGTTCGTGGATCAATAATCCGGGAAATCGCTTTGCAGGCGGCAGTGTCACTGGAGCAAAATGCGCCGGAAATACTGGCAGCAATTCCGGCCGCACATGTGGATGATCAGATACTGCAATGGTGGGCCAGAACAGCCCTGATCATGCAGGATTGGGCCAGCCTGAACCGCGTGATAGCTCAAATGGCTCCGGAGACCCGGGCGGACGGCCGTTGGCGTTACTGGAGTGCGTTTGCCAAGGAGCAGCAAGGTCAACCCGAGGCAGCCTCACTGATTCGGGAAAGTTTGTCCAAAGAGGCCAGTTACTACGGTTTTCTTGCAGCTGATCTGTTGCAAAAACCCTACTCAATATGCCCGCTAGAACCTGGCGTAAGCCAACAGGCTGTCGACGCTCTTAGACAAAAGGCCGATTTTTCAAGATCTTTGGAATTGCGTGCTGCCGGAATGAAAGACTGGGCTCTGTCTGAATGGTCGTTAGCAGTTGCCCGGCTCGATATTGAGGGATTGAGGACTGCTGCAGCATTGGCAATTGAAGAAAGCTGGCATGACCGGGCGATATTTGCCCTGGGCAACAGCGGCGACCGTCAATTTTATGAGTGGAGATTTCCATTGCTTTGGGAGCCTCAGGTCAATGCCGGGGCAAGCCGGAACCAACTGGATGCTTCATGGGTGCATGGTGTCATGCGTTCTGAGAGTGCATTAATTGAAACTGCCCGTTCTTCAGCTGGAGCAATCGGCGTAATGCAAATTACCCCCGCTACCGCACATAGCGTTGCCCGTGAGCATGGCCTGGCTTACAAGAACAGCGCTCAGCTTACAAAAGCCGATTTGAATATCCAGTTTGGCACGCAAATTATGCGGGATCTGCTGGATCGGTACCGGCAGAATCCGGTGTTGGTCTCGGCTGCCTATAATGCCGGTCCGCAGGCAGTAAATCGATGGCTGGATACCCGGCCACTTAGCGCTACGCCGGTTTGGATTGAAACTATTCCTTACTATGAAACCCGCGACTATATTCCACGGGTACTCGCTTTCACTGCGATTTACGATTGGCGTTCGGGCCAGCCGGTCACCCGTGTTTCCAGCAGAATGCCCGCGCTGGATTCAAGTACAACAGTCCCTGTGGAAACCACGACAGTGGTTT
>JBLHGQ010000037.1:5000-22729 GCA_047614505.1 Rhodothermales bacterium
AGTGGCATAACAACCGGGGTTTGAAATCAATTTTGCCGCCCGGATATTATTCCGGAATCGTTCCGGCAGGCCGTATACCCAGTTGCCGTCAAACCGGTGGTCAGCACTGAGGTCCAAAATAATCGCATCCGGTTGATGAGCGTGTATTGCCTGCGCCCAGGAACCGGCCTTGCCATTGGGAACAGCCAGAACCCAGGCATCCGCATGGCGAGTACCGACAGTTTCCGGACTTAATTCGCAAAAGGTTTCACTTCCGCGCCAGGCAGCGCAACCTTCGCTCAATTTCATTCCGACCTGGCTGGTCGAGCTTGCAAAAGCTAGCTCCATCCCATGGTGGCCATCCAATAGGTGCAGAAATTCAGCTCCGGTGTAGCCCCTGCCACCAATAAGGGCGATTGAGGCGGTCATTCTTTGTCCTCTATCCAGCCCGAATCCCTGGCAAGTGCATCATTAATCAGGCGCTCTTTTTGTAGCGCATCCTTAATACCAATGGTGAACACAACCCATTGTCCTTGTCGTTCGGCTGAATCTGCCTGCTGGAAGTACCAGTTAACCACCGGGTTCGAAGACCTGGCTCGCCAATACATTTGAGAATACCTCGCCCGCAACACCTGCCACATTGCGGCACCCAGGCCCTCGCCCTGAGCATCAGCAGTAACGATAAACTTATCCAGATAGGGCACACCGTCCTGACCAGCAACTACCACAGCCGCAGCGCGGGTCGATTCAGACAATAGCACCAGCGGTTCAATCAACCCTTCAGTCCAGTCATCCCGGAGTTTCCGCCCGAAAGAGTTTTCCACTCGTTTGGTAACCTGTTTAAGAACGTCAAAATCAGGCGTTTCAAAAACACCAACCTCTTCGCCTTTACGCACCAAAGTGCCAGCACCACGATAGGTGAAAAGTTCCCGTGTGAGCTGATTCGCTGAAGTGATCGACACCGATGCATTACGATCAAGACCGCCGAGCATGTCGTGAATCTGCTGCAATTTAAGTCGCATTCCGGAATGGACCCAGGCTTCATTCATCAAAGCCTCATAGTCATTGTCAAGGCTGATAGCTGAGATTACCCGGCCATCGCGATCGAGCAAGCCACCGGTGGAGGTTAGAAAAATGATCTTATGTGGTCGCAGCGCAAAAACGAGTTCACGGGCGGCTACATCAGCATTAATATTGAGTACCTGCCCTGAACGTGATTCACCCAGACAGGTCAACACAGGTAAGGCTCCACTTCGCACTGCGCTTTGCAATGCCTCCAGATTGACTTCGCGCACCTGCCCTACCAATCCCAGGTTTTCGCGGTCTTCATAGTCACAGGCAAATACGCCATGCTGGATTCCACGCGCACGGATGCCACGTTTTTCCAATGCTTCAACCAGCAACATATTCTGTTCATACATAACCGGTCGGGCAATGCTCATCACATCTTCACTGGTGACGCGAAGCCCCTCATGCCGCCGGCTCTCTATACCTGCATTCTCCAGGGCCTCGTCCAACTGTGGCCCGGCACCATGCAGTACAACCGGGCGGAGACCGAGGCGATGCAAAAACGCCAATGCAGAAGCTAACTCATCAAGTTGATCGCGAAGAATGCCCCCGCCGACTTTGACGACAGCGAATCGCGACTCATCTACTGAAGAAAACTCTTTCAGGTATTGTCTGGCTTCCCGGCTCGAGCCGAGTTGTGCCAATAACTCCAGAACAACTTCGCGAACTTCAGGCATGGCCACGAACCATTTTCTTATAGAGGGGCAAAGCCTTTTCAAGTTGTTCGAGGCTAACCCATTCATCCACCGTGTGTGCCTGAGCAATATCACCAGGCCCAAATACCAGGGCAGGTATGCCTGCTTCAGAAAACAACGAGGCTTCTGTCCAGAAGTCCAGGCCACTGCCCGTTTCCAGATCATGGATACTGGCAAAAGACTCAGAACGCTCTGTCTCGTGATCGTCTGTTGGAAGGGGCGGACCGGCAAACGGAACTTCCCATTTCGCATGTTCGCCAGCCTCAAGCCGAAACATCCGGTTTAGAAATTCCGAATTACTTTGCCCTGGTAGCAAGCGCGCACTCCAGTGAAGTCTGGCATTGTCCGCAATCAGGTTTGACTTAACACCCCCTTGTATCGTGCCAATATTGAAGCAGGTTCGCAGGCCTTCCTCATCTGCCTTTTTGGCTTCGGCAATAGCTGCTGAAGCCCAGCGGGACATGCGGTGTACAGCGCTGTCTTCGAGGCAACGACGTTCAGAGGAATGTCCTGACACACCCGTGAATTCACCCTTTGCTGACAGGTAACCACGGTGTACCAGTTCTACCTTGCATTTGGTTGGCTCTGAAACAATTACCTGTTCAAATGGCTCGCAGCTTCCACTTTCAATAAACTTCTCAACACAGCAACCCTCGCCACCTTCTTCATCTGTCGTGAACAACAGGGCAAGTGGATCTTCACAGGTCTGTGCAATCGTCAACAGACTGGCGGCCGCGCTTTTGATGTCGCAGGTCCCCCGTCCATAGACTCTGTCCTTGTGTTGAGTCATTTCCAGCGGCGGAAATTTCGAACCGGCCAAAACTGGCACTGTGTCGATATGTACATTGAACAAGCGGTCCGGGGTTCCCCGCACAGCAAAAAAACTCACTCGGCCTTTGCCATGGTCTGTGACCTTAACTTTGAATTTGTCGCCAAGCGCCGTTCGCAAATATTCAAATATCAATGAATCAGCCACTACCCTGCGTGGCGGATTCTGAGTGTCGTACGCGACCAGGGCTTTAAGATGGCGTAAAAGCCGCTCCATGTGTACGCCCGTGTTCATGACCCTGGTCCCCTTATTCTCGCAGCCATAGTTGTGCTTTGACCGAGCAATTTGATAAAACCTTCGGCCTCTTCGGGAGTCCAGTCACAGCTTTGTGCATAAACAGAAGATGCATCCTGAAGGATGTTGTCTGAGTCAACTGCAACTGCAGTTACCGATCCACCCTCGGTCATTAAAGTCACACTGCCGGTTACGGCGCTTTGCGAACTGGCCAGATAGGCTTCAAGGTCACGTTTGTGAGGTTCATAGAAGAACCCGGTATACACAAGTTCGGCCCAGCGTTGTGCTACCTGCGCACGGAATTGATTTTGAAGCCGTGTATTGACCGTATCTTCAAGTGCCTGGTGTGCACATAGCAAGGCATCAATTCCAGGACATTCAAAAACAATGCGCCCTTTTAACCCGATACTTACATCCCCGGTGTAAATATGGCGCCCTACGCCGTATTCTCCAAATGCCAGGTTGAGTGCCCTGAGCATTTCAGGCCCGGTCAATTTCTTATCGTTAAGATGCGTAGCCTCGCCCTTTTTGAATTTAATTTTTACCTGAAGCGGCGATTGTGGCCATTCATCTCTAGGCTTGCACAAGGATCGGGTTTGAGGGTCGGGAATATCAAAACGATCTATTTCGCTGCCTGAAATGGTCACGCCCAATAAATTTTCATTGATTGAGTAGTCTCCGGATTTGCCTGCTACTTCAACTCCGGCCTTTTCCAGATAGGCAATTTCATAATCACGAATATTGGTAACGGTTTTTTGCAGATCCCTTACCGGGGCATGAATCACATAGTCACCGGTACTTCTGACGGTCTGGTCAAATCGAAGCTGGTCATTCCCCATACCGGTACAACCATGTGCGAAATGTTTGCTACCAAGGTCATCACATAATTCCAGACACAGGCGCACAATGAGGTAGCGGTCAGAACACAGCATGGGATACTCACCAAGCATTCTGGCGTGACTCCAAACCAGGGGCCTGACAAACTCGTCCCAGATTGCCTGACTGGCGTCGAGCTGGTGGTGATGCCTGGCACCAAGCTGCTTGGCGCGATCATGGATCCATTGCAGTTCATCTTGGGAAAGCCCACCGGTATCGACAAAAACCGTGTCAACCTCAAAACCCTGCTCGCGAAGTGCAAGGATGCAATAACTGGTGTCCAGACCACCGGAAAAAGCCAGTACAACGGTATCCTTACTCATTTCCTTCCCCCATAAGTGTGCTCATGATTGCCTTTTGCACATGCAATCTATTTTCCGCTTCATCAATTGCAGCGCAATAATCTGAATCCATCACAGCATCAGTTGCCTTGATGTTGCGGCGCAAGGGCAGGCAATGACTGAAAAGTGCATTGTTGGTCAGGCCCATTTTCGCTTCATCCACAATATAATGCCGGTACTTCTTACGCAGCTCCCACTCATATTCAGGCTGACCATAATAAGGAAGCGCACCCCAACTTTTCGCATAAACGAATTCTGCTCCTGCGTAAGCTGATTCAATATCATGACTGACGCTAATCGACCCTCCACTGGTCAGTGCATTTTCTGCTGCCTTATCCATGAACTGCGAATCAAGGATGTATGCAGGCTCGGGGCAAAGAAGAGTGACATCCATGCCAAATTTGGTAGCGATCAACAGTGCTGAGTTGGCAACCGCAGTGTTAAGCGGGCGAGGGTGCCATGTCCAGGTTAAAACCATTTTCCGGCGCTCAACTTCGCCCAGTTTCTCACGCAGGGTCATCATCAGTGCCAACTCCTGACAGGGATGAACTATTGTTTCCATATTGATCACCGGCACCGAAGAGTGCTCAGCGAGAGCCTTGATAACTGCATCGGTCCTGTCAACTTCCCAATCGACAAAACCAGGGAATGCCCGGAGCGCAATCATATTGCAATACCGTGAAAGCACGGCGGCGACTTCTGCAATATGTTCTTCCGCGTCCCCGTCCATGATGACACCAGGCTCGAACTCAAGACCCCATGCATCCCGACCGGGTTGAAGCACAATGGCTATCCCACCCAGTTGTTGCATTCCCAATTCAAATGACGTTCTGGTTCTCAGTGAAGGATTAAGGAATAACAGGGCAATGGACTTGCCTGCCAAACTTGAGTTAACCGGATTCTGCTTGAGCTCATTGGCCAGATTCAACAACCCGTCCAGATCATCCTTTGACCAGTCGGAGCTTGTGAGAAAATGCTTCATCTATAGTCTTCCATGTCCATTTTTGCAGCAATCGTACGATGCAGTTGACGCTTCCTGAAACAAAAAACCCAGCGGGTGGCTGGGTTTATGTTTTAAGTATGTATCTAATATTTACGGCAACCCGGCCGAATCATTTATTTTGAGCCGGCGCAGGCGTCGGAAATTGATGTTTTGAATGTCACCTTTCATAAACTGAAATGTACGGAAATAATGTTCTTATTGCAACCTATATTTGTACAACTGTAGTAAATTATTTTTCGGGTTTTAATTGGCAGCCTTTGATTGCCTGATATCGTCAAATTTACTTTTCAACAGTAAACGTACGAGCGCAGGTAACAGAATAATTGCGCCAACCATATTCGCAAGGAAAATAAATGAAAGCAAAATGCCCATATCCGCCTGAAATTGTAACTCTGAGAACATCCAGGTACCGACTCCCGCAGCCAGCGTAAACCCGGTAAATATGACGGCACGCCCGGTCAGACGAAGTGTTTGATAATTTGCCTCATCCAGCAACAAACCCTCATTCAGCAGGTCGTGCAGTCGATTGTAGTAGTAGATCCCGTAATCAACGCCAATGCCAACCCCCAGTGCCACCACCGGCAGCGTATTGACCTTGAGGCCGATGCCATAAATCGCCATCAAAGACTCAGCCAGCGTTGAAACAACGATCAAAGGTAAGACGATACAAATCGTTGCCCTGAAGGAACGATAAGTCAGCATGACCAAGACAATAATGGACCCGAACACCAGCAACAGCATGGGTTTTTCTGCCGCTGCAATATCTTCATTGGTGGCCGCCATCACACCCACATTCCCGGTGGCTAATTGGAACCTCAAATTGTCTGCAGTCACATTACCAGAGTCGGCCATTTTTTCGAGCATCTCGCTTTCCAGATGAAAATCCAGATTGCCCATGCTCAATTCTTCGCGAAGTTCTTTGACCCGTGTAACGACCGCAGCAATGGTTTCAGCCCGGTGGTCTGCAGTAAAAATCATTATCGGCATCGCGCTGCAATCCCGGTTCAGTAAGCCGGTATCGGTGTCAATGCCACCTATTGCCTGTCTGAGTAGGTAGCGATCCCGCGGCAAAATTCGCCATCGGATATTGCCCTCGTTCCACCCCGCATTGGTAATCTTGGCAACCATGGGCAAAGTGATTACTTTTTGTACGCCGGGAACATTAGATAACTGCCAGGCAAATCGATCAATGTTTTGCATGACCTCAAAGTTTTCTGTGCAAGCATCAGGAGAGGTTTCAGTCACCACCGTCAAAAGGTCGACGCCAAGTGAGAAACGATCAGAGATCAGTAATGCATCCTGGTTATAGCGGGATTCCTTGCGTAATTCAGGTACACCAATTTCTGAATCACCGATCTGCATGTCCTGGCTTTTCCATACGCCCAGTAAAAGCAGCACCAGACCTGCGGTTACCGTCCACTTGGCCCTTTGGGGCGATGCGAAACTGGCAAGTGCATCCCATAGGCCGGACTTTTTATGAGCCTTGGCCAACAGGCGTCGCCGGTAGCGGTCCGGGTTTCTCAGATTGACGAAAGACAGCAGCATTGGCAGCAGAATCAGGTTTGTAAAAATGATCACCGCAACGCCAATGCTGGCTGTGATGGCCAATTCCTGAATGATGCGGATCTTAATAAACAATATAGTGAGAAACCCGATCGTGTCACTGACCAGTGCAATGATGCCTGGTGTCAGTAATTTCCTGATCGTTTCCCGCGAACCATGCATTGGGGAACGACGAGGGACATGATCAACACTGGTAATGCCTTCTCTTGCCCATTGATCGGGTGACTTTCCACCAAATTCTTTCTCAACCACCCACGCGCTGATTTTTTGTACACCGTGGCTCACACCGATGGCAAAGATCAAAAATGGCGTCAAAATATTCATTGGGTCAAGACTGAAGCCCAGCAGGCTGAGCGTGCCCATCTGCCAAATCACCGCTGCCAAAGAACATAGCAATGGCAAAACAGTTAACCAGAATGAATGCGTATAAATCGCCAGCAGAATTGCCGTCACAATCAGCGCGATCAGGAAGAACCACATAACCGACTTTGCACCGTCAGAAATATCACCGACAATTTTCGCGAAACCAATGATATGTACAGTGAAGTCATCACCTTCAAACCGGGAACGAATATCCTCCAACTGCGCAGCAACTTCCCGGTAGTCAAGTTTTTCGCCAGTTTGTGGATTTTCTTCTAAAAGATTTGCCCATACCATGGCACCGGAAAAGTCTTCCGAAACCAGCCTGCCAACTTCTCCCGACTTCACAATATTGCCGCGGACCTTTTCAAACATCTGTTCGGAAGGTGCAAAATCCGACGGTATGACGTTGCCGCCGGCAAATCCATCTTCAACAATTTCAACGAAGCGAACATTGGGCGTAAAAATTGACCTTACACTTGCGCGGTCAACCCCTTGAATGAAGAAAACCTGGTCAGAAATGGTCTCAAACGCCTCGAAATACTCCGGGGTAAACATATCCCCTTCACGTGCAATAAGTGCAACCAAAACCCGGTTCGCACCGCCAAACTCCTTCTCATATCGCAGGAAGGTCTGCATATACTCATGCTGCAGAGGTAACTGCTTTTTGAATCCCGTTTCAATTTTGAGTTGCGACATGGCAAATGCCATACCAATCGTGATTGCAATAAACAGGATGACAACGGCATAGCGAACATCAATCAGGAAGGTCGCTATTTTATGAAGCGTGGAATGGTCGTCGGAGCGTCTCACTGATCTGTCTGTCCGGTCTCGGGAAACACGTGAATTCCATCTTCACCAGCTAACAGGAAGTTGCCATCGCTGATTGCCACAATCGCTGCAAAATCCACGCCACTTGAATGATTGACTGAACTGAAGGAACCATTCCCATCGCGAATCAGTACCAAACCACTATTTCCAACCATGATGATCTTGCCATCGTGCTCAATGGCGCCGGAAATACTGGATTCGGTATTCGTTTCCAATTCAGACCAGCTATCACCGAAGTCACAGCTTTCCTGAATGTGACCACGGAGTCCAAAAACCAGAAGGCAGTCATTTGCTCCACCAACCAGTCCGAACATCGAGCCGGAATAAGGCATTTCCAGTGTTTCCCAGCTTTCGCCGCCGTCCCTGCTTCGGTAGCTAAAACCGGCTTCTCCGGCAACCATCAGGTCCGAACCGTTAATATTCAGTATTGAATTGTTATGCCATTCTTCTTCATTGATGATGCGTTCTTCCCAGTTGAGACCGCCATCACTGGTAAACAGTGCCAGACCATATGCACCTATGGCAATACCGTTATCAGCATCAAAAAAATACAGGTCCATAATCGGCTGCTGCCGATCCGGATCAAAGTACAGGCGGGTCCAGGTAGCACCCCCGTCCCCTGAGGTCAAAATCACACTGTCATGGCCAGCCGCCCAGAGACGGTCTTCGTAAGAAGCAACTGTGGTTAGCGTTGAACGAGTCGGAACAACACCGGCCTGCTGCCAGCTTTCACCGGTTGCTGAATGAATGACGTGACCCCGCTCGCCCACAGCCACAAAACTGCCGTCAGTCAATCTGGTGATATCGAGCATCAGGGATTTCACACTCAGCCGGGCGGCTTCAGCATATTCAATATCTAATGCCGTGCCGGTAGCCTCGTCTGCCTTGCTTTCACTAAATTTAAACGGAACAAGCCACAAAGTCAGAACAGAAATAACAGAAAGTGCTACTGAGTGATTTGACAGGCGATGCACGGGCTGTGATTTTTGAATAGGTCAAGAAAAGGCCGGCTAAGTGCCGGCCCATCCTGATTTATTCTATCTGCGACCGCGAGTGCGCAATGCCTGAGGTGTGAATTGCGACTCAGCTGTTTCTACGTTGAAAGTATTCACAGGGTCCTGATTATCAAACCCTTGTGCAACATACCTTCCCGACTGTAGATCATAATGGGATTCGATCGTCGACCAGAATGTCGGCATATCGTAATAATTGATGCAGTGTGCTTCCGAGAAACGCCAAAGCTGGTCGCTTTTATCATAGTGATCAACCAACAATATCTGGTAACTATCCTCATCCAGGTAATATGTCCGGTGAGCGTTGATGTGACGAAGGCCATCTTTCAACCGTGCCTCAACAACCCATACCCGGTGCAATTCATAACGGAACAGTTCAGGATTCAGATGGCCGGGCCTGACAAAATCGTCAAGCGTGACATCCGCCTGATGTGATTTGTAAGAGTTATATGGCACATACATTTCTTTCTTTCCAACCACTTCCCAGTCAAAACGATCCATAGCACCGTTAAACATATCGGTCATGTCATTGGTACGTAAACCGTCAGAGGCGGTACCTGGATTGTCATAGGCAACATTGGGAGCACGCCGCACCCGTCTTTGGCCGGGGTTATAAATCCAGGCCTGGCGTCCAAGCTCAACCTGATTCAAGGTTTCGTGAACCAACAGAATATTGCCAGCGAGACGGGCAGGTGATTCCACTTCCTGGAAGAAATAAAGCAGGATGTTATTGATGTCCGCAATGGTTACACCTTCACGGTAGTAAAGGCCCAGCAATTCTTCGCGTAATTTTACGAAGGTATATTTACCGTCCGTTGTTGGTGCTATCTGGTTGTTGTATCGAACGCCACCCGTGCCTTTGGGCTTCAATTTGTGATTCCACATCAACTCATAGGCATTTTCAGGAAATGGGAACGGAAAACCTTCCGCAGCATTAACTACTCCCTCGCCATTAGCAGCCAGTTCAGCTGTTTTTCCATTTTCAATGGTCATATCCAATGAACGTTGTGGGAAGGTTGCTGATCGACGGGTTGGATACACATTTAAAAAGTAAGTATCGCCGTATCTTTCAAACATGGCTTTTTGGCCGACACTCAACTGATCGGCGTATTGCTGATAGTTGCTGGCGTCAATGCGCATGAGCATCTGATCATCGGCGAATGGATCGGGGTGATGATCGCCGGGCGAATAGCCTGCTGGAGGCGAAGTAATTCCACCAGTCCATTCAGGAATGGTGCCTGCAGCATTGCCGGCCCGTTCAGAGCCCATTGGCGTTAGGTCTTCACTCAAGCGATGAATCTGATCCGGCTGAGCACCGGCAAATGCCTGTCCGATGCCGAGAACAAAACCGAGGCAGGCTGAAATGGTGTATGTGTTCAACTTATGCATGGAATCCTCCGGCAATCAGAATGAGTAGCGGACACTGGCCGCGAAGAAGTCACGGTTTTGCAACAGGTTATACCTGCCACCACCCATGTAGTCAGTATACGCAAGATCAAATATCCATCTGTCGAGATAATTAAATCCCACTCCAACAGTTACTGTCTTGCGTCCGTCAATAAATGAGCCGCCAGGGCCAGGGGTTGTCCCGTCCACATCATGCGCCCATGCCAACCTTGGGCTTACGGTAACCGCTCCAAAGGCATTGTAATAGTCAAAGCGCGTTACAAAACGATACCCCCAACTAAAATCATCCGCGAAGCCCGCCGGTTCAGTCTCAGGGTTGTTGAAGTGACCGGTATTGACGTCAATTCCGCCGCCGGAGTCAGTTCCTGGTCCGTTGTAACGCAAGACGTTCTGGTTGTGTAGGTCTGGTACTGCATTGAATCCAAACTCGGTTACAAAAACGATCTGGTCAGCACCGGCAAATACGCCCGGTCCAAACAGCTTGGTCAAGGTCATCTGTGCCTGCCATGAGTCATTCGGATGCCAACCCCTGATTTCTTCACCTGGAGCAAACTCACCCAACTGGCTTTGATAGCGCGCAGCAGGTGCAGCAATCAATACATTGAGTGGCGTTAATGCCCCAAGCAAAATTTCAACATCATCAATTTGCAAAGGCAGGTCCGGTCGGTATGAAACTTCCCCGCCCAGTGACCATGTACCAATGGTGGTGTTAAAGCTGATGCCAAAAAGATCCAGGTCTTCGGGATATTCAGTCCAGTAACTCGCACTGGCAAAGAACGGTGCAACCCGGGGATCGGAAGCAACTGCCGCGCCGGAGATCAAGGGCAGACGGCTGTGGTATTTCAAATAATAGAAACCAAATTCCGCACCGTTACCAATATCACTGAACCAGCGTAGGGCGGCGCCATACTGGCCACTGTCGTCCGCGCTTCGCGTTGGTCCCCGGGGTATAGCAACCCGGCAACCGCCAGCGGCTGCGGCGGGACCAAAAATGATATCCGTCGCTGCGTAGTTTTCCTGTAAGCAAACTTGATTGAACAGATCGGGGTTATTAACCGGCTGCGGAAGCAATCCAAATCCCAACATGGCATAGCTTGCTCCCGGTGTCGCGATATCGCTGGCAGAATAGTAAGTACCAGCTGGATCCGGAATGATCGACTCATATTCAAAAATGGCCATTGCTTCAATTGAAACCGAAGGGCTCAAATCCACTGAACCCCACAGCATGTTGATGCCCTCAAAGGCTTCTTTAAGCTCTGAGCCGGCAAGACGAATTTTTGACACATCCACCGGGTTGATCGCGTTTAGCCCACCTTGAATGAAAGTGGACTCACCCCAGCTTACAACCTGTCGGCCAAGCCGCCAGGTCAGGTAGTGCTCACCAATTTCATGATTACTCCAGACATAAGCATCCGTTAACTTTACATCGGAACCGACCCGTTCCTGAGCAATTTTCGAAAGAACGTCTTTATCAGCATTCTCAAAATCGTAAAATGCAGAGGCGCGGATAAATCCGCCAAAATTGCCATTGGAAAAGGAAAACTCTGAGGTGACTTTAAAATTATGCGTGATCAGATCGCCCGAATTAGGATAGTTCAGATCACCATCATCATCATTACTGGACCAGCGGCCAATTGCTGCGCGTTGATTTGGAGTGTAGAAAAGCCCAGTGCCAACTACCGCCGGGTTATTGAACGCTTTACCAACATCCGCCGGGTCAAAATCGTTAACACGCCAGGAAGCACCATAAGATACTGTGGTATCGAAACTTCCGTACCAGTCTCCACTGTTGAATTCCTTGGCCAGAACCGGATTGATACCAAGGGCTGAGACTGCCGTCACTAAGGCAGTGTTCAACAACAGTTTTTTTGCGGTATTCATTGTTGTGAACTTTTTCATTATTTACGCCCTCCGTTTCCAACACGGCGGTCAGATGTCACCCGGGAAGGGGGATCACCTGCCCCACCCGAACTTCGTCCCTTCTTGCCCGATCCAAGGCTCGGCGCTGCCTCGCCCTGGAACATTTCGGAGATATTCAATACAGGAACCAAAACACTTTCATTCGAAACTAATACAAACGTACCGCCCGAGGCGATAAATGATGCCATCTGCCCCTGCATTTCAGCAGTTACTGCCGGATTGGTAGGCCGGAATAATGAACTGTGCTCACCCTGATTAAACCGGGCAACACCATGAATACCATCCGGGTTTGCTTGACTTGAACTAAAGGCCGTCAATCCCATTGCTTGATTTACAGCTTCACTGCCAGCATTGGGTGCACCGGCCACCTGGTTAGGAACCGTTTGGTCGCCGATCACCATATTGTGCAGGATTGGCATTTTCGCAGATGCTTCTGAGGCGTAATTAATTCCATCGCCCGAATCTATAGCGGTTTGCGCTATGGTTAAAAACTGTTCATACAACGCTGTTCCCGGAAAAATTCCAGCAGCTGCCAATCCGGCATTTACCTGGGCACCGAAGCTACCAGCAACGCCTGTTCGAATCAATGAGCCAGTCGCGGCGTTAATGTAGGCACGCGATACAATTGGCTCAATGGCTGCAAATCCCACCCCGACCGTCGTTCCAAGTGAATGAATAACAACACCTACGTTAAAGGAGTTTAAATCCGGTGTCTGGTCACCATCCACACTGATGTTTTGCAGGCTAACGGCCAGAATCGACAAATCGGCTGTTGCTTGTCTTAAGTTATCACGCGCAGTCAGTAAACTGGCCAGGTTAAAGGAACTGGTGCCGGAGGAATCCGGAGTTCCATCAGGGCCTGGGGCACCAGTAGTGTTACTGAAATAGTCAGCATCGAATGTGCGCTCATTGGCAAAAGCACCGAATGGTGTGTTTTCAATATAAAAAGGCGTCAATTCAGGTGCGACGGCCGGTACAACACCGTGCAAGGGCTGATCTATCGCGATTCCCACATACCCGACGCTGGCAAAGGCATCTGCCAATGCCAGCATATCTGTGCGGTTACGGGTAATCCCATGCTGATAAATGATCACCGGCCAGCCACCTTCAGGCTTGCTCATACCCGAATTTGCATTGGGTACCGTGATCAGAACAGGAACGGTTTGCATCCCGGTTAATACCGGGAAGGGATTGATCGCCGTGATATGCGTTGAAGTCGGGTCAAAACCAAACTGATCAAATGGCGGCACATAAGCACCAGGTGATGCAGTCCACCAATCGGTCAATGGTGCGATTGGATTGGCAGCGCTGGGAATACCCAGGTAATACGGCAGTGTAATCACGCCAATGACAATATCGGCAAGACCAAATGCACCTACGGCTGCAGTGTTCAGGCCGGTTGGCGCAGCGATTACGCTGGATGGCTGAGCAATGCTGCGCAGCAATCTTAAGGTAGGCGATATTGATTGAGTCTGTACGGTATAGCTTAAAACGATATCTTCATGATCGATTCCGGCCGCTGCGGCGGCACCCTCCATGCTAGCTGTAATCTGACGCAAGCCCTCGAGTGACCGGGCAGTCGCATCATCCAGTAAAGGCGTAGTGCTCTGGAAGCTTGCATCAATGAACGGCGTATGCTGTTTCGATAAGTGGTAAGTGGTATCCGGGGTGGCATCATTGCCGTTGGCGTCTTTAATATCATTGGTCATCACAACCATGAAGTTTGAATACTCCGGAAGAGGCTTCAAAGGAATGATGCCTACAATTCCGGGGGCAACTACCTGCGCCCAATAATCAACTCCAGCGACCAGTTCCCGAACGATTCCGGTCACAAACAGGATTTGCTGGTGGGTAACCTGGAACACCCTGACCGAATTTCCCGGAGTAACAGATGAAGGATCGACACTTCCTGTCCCTCCAAACCGGTCTTTAAAATTAACCAGCCACTTTTCAGTGGTACTGAAACCATCAAGGCTGTTTAGAACCCTTATGAGACCCGTCGCTGCATCCGTTGCTGTGGGATCTGCAATCGGAATATTAAGTGTCAGATCTCCAGTTCCGTTGAAAAACAAATTATGCGGGAAAGGCAGTTCCGCTTCAGCCGGATTAAAAATCGGCGCCAGTATTCCGGTGACAATGCTGCCGTCTTTATTGAGCACCGCCCCGGCATTTGACTTGGATTGATCATGCGCAAAAGCACTGGACACAAAAAGAGAGAGTAGAAAAAGGATGGTTCTCATCTTCATATTCTTTAGTCCCCGTTCTGGAATTTTCGGAGGGTTAGACCTTGTATAATAAGTATGATGGTTCAGGCATTGCAAGTAGAGTTATCATGCATTGTTTTAACGTTTATATTCTCTACCTTTAAGGTCTTGAACAAAATCATGTCAAACATCATACACCTGAGTAGATCGTTGCAACATGGACACAGGTCAAACCGTCACGTTTGGCACACCAAAATATTGCCCTTGATGCTTATAACTTTATGAAAAACAAATTGCTGTTTATTGGACCATTGGCGTCAATGCTACTGTTGGTAGTGCTTTTGGGCAAGGGTTGGGAACCCGCTCCATCTATTACTGCGGCGGTGACTTTGTTGTGCGCGCTTTGGTGGGTTTTTGAACCAATCCCCATTCCATTCACCTCTTTGCTGCCTTTGGCGCTATTCCCGCTGTTTGGAATTCTTACACCGGCCCAGGTTGGGCAGTCATATGGAAGCCCGTTAATTCTCCTGTTGCTGGGCGGTTTCATGATTTCAAAAGCAATGTCCGAGTCGGGCGCACACAGACGTATCGCACTGTATATGGTTAATCTTTTTGGAGGTGGCGGCGCCAGATCATTGGTACTCGGTTTTATGACCGCATCGGCACTATTGAGTATGTGGATATCCAATACCGCGACCACTCTGATGCTTCTTCCAGTTGCATTGGCGGTTCTTGAAAATACACAGCGACGACTTGCTGTCCCACTACTTCTGGGCATTGCATATGCAGCAAGCATCGGCGGCATTGGAACACCCATCGGAACGCCGCCGAATCTCATTTTTATGCAGGTATATGCAGATGAATTTGGCAGTACTCCAAGCTTTCCCGAGTGGATGAAATGGGGTTTGCCGGTAGTTATTGTAATGGTTCCACTAACCGGCCTGTGGCTGACACGTGGCCTCAAACTTGACCGACCCGTGCAACTTCCACCGACCGGCAACTGGCGTCCTGCTGAAATCAGGGTCATGTCTTTGTTCGCATTGACTGCGTTTATGTGGATTACGCGGCAAGCGCCGTTTGGTGGATGGAGTGAGTTGTTTGGTTTACCACACGCCAACGATGCCTCGGTTGCCCTTATTGCAGTGGTCGTGATGGCGATAACGCCAAACGGTGACGGCGAACGCCTGCTTCGATGGGAGGCAGCGCGTGATATCCCCTGGGGTGTGTTGCTGCTTTTTGGCGGTGGTATCTGCATCGCAAACGCTTTTATGCAGAGTGGTCTGGCCGCCGAGATTGCCTCGCAAATGGATCTGCTTGCGAGAATCCCGGTCTGGTTGATGATTTTATCGATTTGTCTGACAGTGACATTTTTGACCGAAATCACCAGTAATACAGCGACTGCAAGTTTATTGATGCCACTGTTGGCGGCGGCCGCCATATCAATGGATATCAACCCGATGCTACTCATGATTCCGGCCGCAATGAGTGCCAGTTGTGCCTTCATGCTGCCCGTTGCGACTGCTCCCAATGCGGTCATCTACGGTAGCGGTCGAGTCACCATTAAAGAAATGGTCAGGGCTGGACTGGTGCTTAACTTGATGGGGGCTGTAGTGATAAGCCTGGTGAGTTATTGGTTGTTGGCTTAATCGATCAGGAGAGCTGCGGGAAATTGTTTTTGAGGGCATACGCATCAGGGATGATGCGGACGAGCCTACATGGATGTACTTGCTGGCGTCCTGAGAAAATAGTTACCGGTGCTCGACCGATTTCAGGTCTGTGCAAACCGAAGCAATTCGCGATGGCACTTGCTTCGCAAGCGCACCATCGCTCCTACAACAAGCGCACCATCGCTCCTTCATAAAGCAAGCGCACCATCGCTCCTACGCTGCGTTTTTCATAAGTGCGAACCGAAGTAATTCGCCTGGTGGTCCAGGCTCCCACAATAATGCTCGGCCAATCCTTCAAGGAGAGGAGCGGGAAACTGTTTTTAAAGGCATACGCATCAGGGATGATGCGGACGAGCCTACATGGATGTACTTGCTGGCGTCCTGAGAAAATAGTTACCGGTGCTCGACCGATTTCAGGTCTGTGCAAACCGAAGCAATTCGCGATGGCAATTGCCCTGCAATCGCACCATCGCTCCTACAACAAGCGCACCATCGCTCCTACATAAAGCAAGCGCACCATCGCTCCTACGCTTTGTTAAGCCTCAGCGCTAACCGCATCCCCAACAGTTATTTGCGTTTGGGGATGTACAGATCGGTGATGGTGCCTTCGAAAACTTCGGCAGACATTCCGATGCTCTCAGACAGTGTCGGATGAGGGTGAATGGTCAGGCCGATATCAGCCGCTTCACAGCCCATTTCAATAGCCAGCGCACATTCCGAGATCAAGTCGCCAGCATGCGGCCCGACAATACCTGCACCAATTATCTGCTTGCTGGCATTGTCAAACAAAAGCTTGGTAAAACCTTCCGGGCGCCCGATACCTAATGCCCGGCCACTGGCTGCCCATGGGAACTTACCCAGGCCGTAGTCGATGCCCGCTTCTTTTGCTTCTGTCTCAGTAACACCCACCCACGCCACTTCCGGATCGGTATAGGCAACCGATGGAATCACGCGAGCTTCAAATGCACTCTTCATACCGGCACAGACTTCAGCCGCCACTTTGCCTTCATGCGTCGCTTTATGCGCCAGCATGGGCTGACCGACAATATCGCCGATGGCAAAAATGTTTGGCACATTGGTCCGCATTTGCTTATCCACCGGAATGAACCCTCGCTCTGTCACTTCAACACCTGCATTCTCTGCGCCAATCTTGTCACCGTTGGGCACCCGGCCAACAGAAACAAGAACGCGGTCGAATTCCAATGGCTCTGGCGCTTTATCTCCCTCAAAACTCGCCACCAGGCCATTTTCACCGGCCACTACCGAACTTACTTTGGTATTGAGATGGATGGCTTCGTAACGACTGGATATGCGTTTTTGAAGAGGCCGTACAAGGTCTTTGTCAGCGCCGGGCATTAACTGGGCCATCAGCTCTACGACAGTAACCCGCGAGCCCAATGCGGAATAAACACTCGCCATTTCCAGGCCAATGATTCCACCTCCAATAACCAACAGGCGCTCCGGAATATCTTCCATTTCCAATGCGCCGGTGGAATCCATCATGCGCGAATCATCCCAGGGCAAGCCAGGTAGTTGAAATGATTGAGAACCGGCAGCGATGATGGCCTGGCCAAAGCTATGTGCTGTGCTGCTTTGACCATCATTCACTTCAATTTCATTGGCTGATTTGAAAACTCCGGTTCCCTGAAACACAGTTACCTTACGTTGTTTCGCCATTCCAGCCAGCCCACCGGTCAGTTGGCCAACAACGTTATCTTTCCACCCGCGAAGCTGGTCAA
>JBLHGQ010000038.1:0-22637 GCA_047614505.1 Rhodothermales bacterium
AGCGATTAAGAGTCCTCTCAGCAACGCCTGGCCAGCAATATTCAACCACACCTACCAGTTCAACGCGTTTCACGGGCAATGGTGAATATCGTGGCCCAAATGAGCCCTACGGCGTGATGCTGACATTTATCGCCAGCGGAGATGACCTGCCACATCCGGATGCCGACAAGGAACGTGTACGAAAAATCGCCAAACGTGAGGCTGCAAGCAATTCCTTAGATAAAGAAGGTGATGGGAAAGATGGTGATGAGAAAAAAGACAAGGCTCAGAAAGTCACAATCAAAGTCACTGATTCTGAAGGCGAACTGATTCGCACTTTCAAAAGTGAAGTTCATCAGGGCATTAATCGTGTTACCTGGAACATGCGAAGTGATGGTATTCGGCGCGCGCCGGGTGGCGACCGCCCTGACCGCGATGACGGCACCCTTCCACCGGGGCCGGAAGTTGTACCGGGCAGCTACCGCTTCGAGCTTGAATTGGGCGATGCCTCAGATTCAATTGAAGGAAACGTTTTGGCTGATCCGAGATATGACTTGAGTGCAGAGGAAATGATGGCTAATTTCCAGGCCCGCAGGGACCTGATGAGCTTGAACGAGGCATCCGTTACTGCACTGGAGACCATTGATAAAGCCCGCAAGGATATTGCCGCACTCACCACATTAATTGGTCAACAAGCTGATGCAGATGATAATGAACCCCTGAAAGACCTTAAGAAGCAGGCCGGAGACACCAAAAAAGGACTGGATGATCTGGAAAAATTATTCAGGACACCGGCTGAGACCAAGGGCATTATCTATGATGATGACAAGGTCAACAGCCACTTGGGAATGGCCGGGTATTATGTGGGTTCATCCAATAGCCCGCCAAGTCCAACAGCTGAAGTTTACCTGTCGATAGCGCGAGATGCGTTGCAGAAAGGTCTGGATACAGTGAATGCTTATATGGCCAAGGAAGTCGTTGAACTCAGTACAGCTGTAAGTGAAGCAGGAATTACACTTCTGCAAGCTTCTGAACCGCTTGCAATGCCTGAGTAAAGAACCAGGCGCTAAAAAAAGAGTGAGGCAGAGATCTGAATCATCAATGGATCTCTGCTTCGCCATTTCCGTAATCTTTACAAACTAATTCGAGCCACTCTGGTCACGCTTTCTACCGTGGATCATGGAAAGGACAAGGTTTTGCTTTTTGCGCATTGAAGTCCAGATGCCCCCTGCCACATGTAAACCCACCAGTCCCAAGAGAATGTTGCTTAGAATCCTGTGGGTCGTTTCTACCCATTCAACACCCCAAAACCGATCTGTGGTGTACATAACTCCGCTGGCGCAGACCAACAGCACCATTGCCAATAGCGCAAGGATCATCCAGCCTCCAAGCGGGTTATGTCCGGTATGTTCCTTTGCATTACCTTTCTGCAATGCTTTGAAGTAAGCGATGATATGCGACGGTGAGACCACAAATTGTCGGAAACGCGCATACGGGTTTCCGATAAAACCCCAAATAAGACGGAAAAACACAACTGCCAATACGAGATAGCCAAGGTAGTCATGTGTGGTACCAAAGCCATGCCGGGTGAACCAGGCTGCAAATACGCCAATTGCCAATAAGCAGTGGCCAAGCCTTACTGGAAGGTCCCAAACCCTAATTTCAGACGCTTTAGACTTGGTCAATGGACGACAACCTTACGGTTTTCTAGTGCTTTTCAGTAGCCACCGGTTCCAGGGTAACAGGATGGAAATATGCCTCAACACGCTTTTCGTTTTCATCAATGGCATAAACTTCATAGCATCCACCATCTACCTTGATGCGACGGATCGTCCAACCTTTTTCTTCAAGCTGTGCCTGTAACACTTCCTGGGCTTGCCAGTTTTCTTCCGGCCCAGAGTCGCAGGTAGCCAGCCCGGTAGACATTACACTTGTGGTAAAAAACATGCTGATACTTAACAAAGCAAAAATCATTAACTTTTTCATTGTTGCTCCTTGGTCTATTCTTCTGGGGTTTATTTTTACAGGGTCTATTTTTCTGGGGCCTATTTTTCGAGTACGTAAAGCTGCCAGAGATCCTTACGCGTCATATGTAAAAACGGTTTCATGGCCAAAGGCCAGTCGCACCAATACTACCTTCAAGGTAACTTAGTTCCTCAAACTTCTCTTTAGTTCGCTCGCCAATGGGTGTATCCAGACCGTTTTCCCGCATCATTAAGACACCTTTGGCCCTCAAAGCCAATTCGGTATACAGCCTCAGATAGCAAAGCATATCCACTACAACAGGCCCTTCAAACTTTTGACGAAGATCGTGAAGGAAGCGACCAATTTTGGATTCGGCAAACTCTCCCGACCCAATTTGTTCCAGCAAAAGAGCATCCTCATCAAAATCCAGTTCCAGCCATTCATGCATATGCCCGGCACTCTGGCGGAATACCAGAAATAATATGGGTGGCAAAACAATGAGGATAATCAAGGTCTGGTATATGGGATTAACCGGGAAATGATTGAAAAGACTGTGCAAGCTCATCGCGCCTACCAACCCGGGCAAATACAGCAATGGGTTGATTTTCATGTTCCGCTCAGTCAGCGTCTGGGACAGGATTGCAAAAATTGCGGTGACACCACCATGCATGACGGCGGTTCCAAAACCTCGCACAATCCAAACCGCCATATTGGCATCGGGTATGGTGGTGAGATAATAAAAATTCTCCGCAACACCAAATCCGGCACCAACAGCAAAACCCATGATGGCAGCATCAACAAGAAAGCCAATACGGTTGGTGCGAAACATGAAAATGATAATCAGAGCCTTTAGCCCTTCTTCAATAATTGGTGCTACGTAGCGGGAGTAATAACCAAAATTGATATCAAGTACACCAGCAATTAATCCATTAGTGAAATAGCTGGCCACCAGCATTGCCGCACCGGCAAAGATTACGACTACGACTGTTTTGAAACCCACCAGCTTGTAGCTATCAAGATAAACAAGTGCGACGAGAAATAACAGCACAGGCGCAAGACCAATTGGCGCCCTGATTAGAAGATCAATACTCATGTGGTGTGTATGCACCCCTTTGGTTCAGGTTGCATATTCTGCCGAAGCTTTGTTCTGATCACAATATCTTCAATGAAAACATCCATTCGGAATCATTCTTGCGGTTATGCTCGTACCCGACTGCATAACCGATTGAAAACACCATGGGCAAGGTATGCACAAAGGTAAATTCAAAATCCAACTGGACGCCGACATTGGTGAGGGTCCGCTCATATATCTCACCCGGGTCTGTTACCAGGCTACTGGCAAAGAATGCAGGTCTGATATGTTTCAGGTACAAGCTTGGTGTGCCTGCTTCCCTGAACCGTTTGGGTGGTAGATTCCATTCAAGAACGGATTTGACAAATTGCTTTGCACCAAGCTGGTCAATCCTAAAACCGGGCATCGTGTTGTATTCGCGATAGCGTTTGACTTCACCGTCATCCAGGTAATTATTCTGGAACCCGCCAAAATAGAAATTGGTTAATGGGTTCAGGCGGTTACCATCTGCTGAACCGGCAGAGTTATAAAGCCACAGTGAAGAATGTTTCCAGGGTAAGGCAAAACCAAAATCAATTCCGCCACGAATTTTGGGAATGGTATCACTTAATGCATGATCGGCAGAAACAACCAGATCCCAGCGAAGCCCCTTTTCGTGGTCAACCGCACCATAGGACTTGCGGGTATGCGAGTAATTCCATGCCAGTTCCAGTGAGGTAATATCTTTGAACAGGAAAGTTGATACATTCTGATTATCCGGCAGTGTATCCAGACCGGTGTAAAAGGCCAGATCTGCAGAAAAATTCAGCCTCCGTGGCGTGTCGAATATGAGCGTTCTGTCATACCCCAGAAGAAAGGCATCACCTTTTCGGCTGCGTTCTTTTGGCCCGGCAAGGTCATAAAAATCAGCATCGTTATGCCAGTAACTGGCACGCCAATTAAGCGCCTTGTAATCGATCCGGGCGTGAAGTTTTTCATCCGTCGGTAGCGAATCATCCCAGGAATAACCGACTGACAGGTCAATCTTGTTTAACTGCAAAGGATCAGCAATATTAAAATTATAGCCAACGGACAAAGAGTCACGATATCCCTCCACAATGGGATAGGCGGTAATCAAGCCCAACTCTTTTGAGGGGCGGTATTTTCCCTGATGAATGATCGCCTCTTCAAATTCCTGATCGCTCATGGTGTTAACCACTGACCATTGTTGAACTGAAGGATGTTTTTTGGCGATTTCATTACCCAGGAAACTGATTGAACTCAGGTCCTCCAACGGTTGGGGGTCAATAATTGAAGGCAAGAAACCCTGGCCTGTATATTCCAGAACAATCAGTTTTCCATTTTCCAGAGGAATCGGTTTGAAAAATCCGGTTTCTGCGTTACTTACCGCTTCCAAATCACCGGTTTCAATCTCATAACGGAACACATTGGAAACACCGGTGTAGTAAGAAGTGCCATAGAGGTATTTTCCATCGGGTGAAAACATAAACCCTTCCGGAATAACCGTGCTGAAATCGAATACCTTGAACGCTTCGGCAGAGTTTTCATTGATGTCTTCAGTTCTGAAAACCTGAAGCGACTGGTTGCCGGAAATTTCACCCATAGAAAGAGAAAGCATTGAACCATCCGGAGAAATATCCATTTCAAACGGCACTTTGCCATGCGGCCAGGAGTGGACCATTTTCCACTCGGTATAGGGCGCCGGAATACGAACCAGTGAAACCAGGCCATTCAGGTGCCTTAGCCCCCATATAGACTTGTCTTTCTGATTGAACACGATGTCACCGACCCTGGCATCTTCAATCAATTTATGATGTTCACCGGTATCGATTTTGACCGAAACCAAATCCCGGTAATCCGGGTTATCAGTGGTATAGAAGAGTGTCTTGCTGCTTTCGTCATACGCCGTTGAGGTCACTCTGTACAGCATTGGCCCTTTGACATCTTCAAGGCGCCTGACGCTACCATCTTCCATAGACAAGACACCAATATGTGCCACTACGCCGGGGTAGCGAAAGGCGCCAATCATAGAATTATTATCAGCATCATAAAATGACTTGGATATCGATCCCAAAGCTTGATCCACCAGAGGCTGAGCCTGTGTCAGTGGTACTTCATTTACTCTCTGTAGGTTTTTTCTCTGGAATGCCTTTTCAAATACGATCCAGTCATCCCAGGCATCTTCCAGATTCTTGCCATATACCTTTTCAAACTGCTTTGAATAATATCGTTCGCTGTCATCGTCCCGTTTAAGCCATTCGATCAGGTGCTCAGGAGAATATTCAAATGTCAGGTAACTCATAAAACGGGTGCCGTAGAGGTACGCATTCGCACCCACCTGGAAGTCTACAGCTGTACCTTCTGAGACAAGGCCCAGATTGCTATAAAAATGTGAATCGTCGCGTGTCATTGCGCGGAATACCATTTCGTCATAGCCGCCCTGAACACGTCCAATACCGCCAGACATCCAGGTTTCAAGATAGGTAGCACTACCCTCAGCGTACCAGCGTGGAGATCTCAGTCTTGGCGTAGAAAGGTAGTTATAAAGAATGGACTCCGGGTGCTTGTCCGTCGGGCCTGGTTTTCCGCTGAAAAACTTGCGCCACTTTTGATCCTTAGAGTTCCAACCGTCCATGGTAGAAATGTGTGTTAGCTCATGATTCATCAACTGAAACAACTTTTCAGTTGACGGTGCTGTCTCCAGGATACGATTCTTCGGCGCAATATCGATCATGATCAAATTAGCAGGCGCAATTAGTGCAGCACCGTTGCCGTAATCTGTGAAGTCATTCAGCAATACGGTGGTTTTCTCATATGGAGTCCAGCCAAATATTTTCTTCTGGAAATCAATGGAGTTTTGAAAACTGCGGGTGGTGTGCGGTGTAAGATAAGTTTGGAACGGGTCAAAATAAAGCAAACGAAGATCATCCGTCTCTATCATGTCCAGTTCAAATGGTTCTGCGTAGGCTGTGCTGATCTGCAGAACTGCCACCACTGACCAGATTATTCTTTTTGGACTCATCGCCAGGCTCCCTCAATACCGGTTCACACTGCAAGCATACTATGTGAGCATGTTAAAACTTAATAAGTGCAAAAAAAACCGCCTGCTTGATGCAGGCGGTTTCAATTCATAAAGCAGATTAACTGCCTGAGATTACTGAATCGCGTTACGCAGTGAATCGTTCTGCAGTGCGTTGCGGAAAGCATCGTTCTGCAGTGCATTTCTGAAAGCGTCGTTCTGCAGCGCATTCCTGAATGCATCGCTTTGTAGTGCATTACGGAAAGCATCATTCTGCAGTGCATTACGGAAAGCATCGTTCTGCAAGGCATTACGGAAAGCGTCATTCTGCAGCGCATTTCTGAACGAGTCGTTCTGAAGCGCGTTACGGAAGGAATCGTTCTGCAAGGCATTACGGAAAGCATCGTTCTGCAGTGCATTTCTGAACGAGTCATTCTGGAGTGCGTTACGGAAAGCATCGTTCTGCAGGGCATTACGCAAAGCATCATTCTGCAATGCATTTCGGAAACCCTCACTTTGAAGCGAATTACGGAAAGCGTCATTCTGCAAAGCATTTCGGAAGTCGGCACTCTGCAAGGCGTTACGGAAGGCATCACTCTGCATGGCGTTCTGGAAGCTCACGCTTTCCAGAGCATTCTGGAATGATTCACCCTGTAGTGCATTGCGGAAATCAGCGCTTTCAAGTGCGTTACGGAAAGCATCGCTCTGCATGGCATTGCGGAAACCTTCGCTTTGCAATGCATTGCGGAAGCCTTCGCCTTGCAGTGCGTTACGGAAGCCTTCGCTCTCTAATGCATTACGGAAGCCTTCACCTTGCAGTGCGTTACGAAAGCCTTCGCTTTCCAGTGCATTGCGAAAACCTTCGCTTTGCAGTGCATTACGCAAACCTTCGCTTTGCAATGCATTGCGGAAGCCTACGTCTTGCAGTGAGTTGCGAAACGCATCGCTTTGAAGCGCGTTACGCAAACCTTCGCTTTGCAATGCATTACGGAAGCCTACGTCCTGCAATGAGTTGCGAAACGCATCGCTTTGAAGCGCGTTACGGAATGCATCACTCTGCATGGCGTTGGCAAATGCTTCATCTGTGGTGATTTTAGTGTAGAGGTCTGTTTGCATCAGCTCAGAGATTGATTCATCTCCAAGGGCTACATCACTGCTCGACAACTGATCGCCAACGTAACGTTCAGCCGGCATGATTGTTCCTGAAGTATTTTCTTCTGGAACCGGAAATTTGATGCCTACATATGCAACAGCTGCTATCACTACTGCAAAAACACCAACCAAAAGTCCCATCTTGGAATTATTACTGCTCATCGCCCTACTCCTCATCTTTCCTGATTAATGAGACACTTTATTGGTCTCTGTACATACTACCCGTCAGCGCGCAAAAAGTTGGCGCCATTTGAAAATACTTTACCTGGTGACCAAAGAACCCTCTTTAATTAATTTGCCGTTACTTGTGAATCTGAGCTTGATACTCGCTTCATGTTCCGCCGTGAGATCACCATCGCGGTGTAACAGTACAGCAAAATGTTGCCGTCCAGTCCCTTCTATATGAATGGCCTGATCAGCAAATTCAATTGACTTAAGATCGCTCTGCATTTGTGCAATGGCGTCAAATTTAAGGCCATCTGAAGTGAAATCTACGGTGATGTCCACCGGATCCCTTGAATCAAGCAGTACATCTAATACCAGGGCACCATCACGACGCTGCAGGCTGACTGCACTACTGATTGAATCGAACTCGAATGCAAAAGCGTCCAGCGTCACTGCCTTGCTGGAGCCATCTTTTTGCATAATAGTACCCACCATACTACTAATATCCTGTGCATCGGTGTTATTTAACTGGCTTTCATACAATCCAACAGTCAATATCAGGCCAGCTGCTGCAGCAAGACCGTATCGGAAAAAGCCGGGTATCTCGCTAAACCGGAAACCTCTGGCAACCACCGGAAGATGGATCTGGCTAACAATTTTTGCGTGCAAGCCGTCAGGAATTTCAAGTGAGGGTTCCTGCTCCAGTAAATCAGAAAATTCAATCAAACTTTTCTGCAATTCCCGGACTTCAATTGAACCTTGAATTGCATCGTTCAACTCGAGCTGATCTGATTGGCTCAGTTCACCATCCAGTTTTGCATATAATAATTCTATGATGCGTTCGTCAATCATGCGGATAGAACCCCTTGTTCCTGCAGGTGAATTTTCATCTGCTTGCGTGCTGAGAACAGCCGCGACTTAACTGTTTTTTCCGGTATCTGAAGAATCTCACCAATCTGCTGATAACTGTACTCAGAGAAATGTCTCAGCACGATGACCGCACGATGGTCCTCCTGAATGCACATCAATGCTGTCTGTATTTCCTTGCTGACACCTCCAGCCTCCAACATTTGTTGAGGGCCGGGAGATGAAGACACGACATTTTCTGCCAAAGTCTCGGTCTTGTTCCTGCGCTTGAGTTGATTGATAGATTCATTAATTGCGATTCGGTAAATCCAGCTGAATAACTTGTATTTCGGATTGAACCGATCGAGATTCTCAAACGCTTTTAGAAAAACTGTTTGTGTCACATCGGCTGCCTCATCCGGGTTTCCAAGCATACGATACGCCGCGTTATACACCGGCCTTTCGTAGCGTCGGACCAGCGAATCAAGTGCCTGTCGGTCACCACGTTTGCAGTCATCCAGCAATGCGATGTCGCGATCCTTAGTCATAACTACAGCGGGACGAGGAAAAGGTTGGTAAATAGTTAGAAAAAATTGTCATATACCTCTGAATTGAAATCGACGGTGATGCCCAAAATCACAAAAACCGATATATCCACTAGCCTCCATCGCTGGTTTCAATTTCAAACAGCTTGTCAAACCCGGAATAGGTAAAGATATCGCGGATATGTGGACTGACATTAACCAGTTTCAGGCCGGTTCCAGCTGACATCATTCTTTTATGCGTTCTGAGCAACACACCCAGGCCGGCACTGGAAATGTATTCCAATGTGCCCATGTCTATAACACACTGCCCCTGAACTCCATCCAAAAAAAGCAACGCATTTTCTGCATTCGCTGCATCAAGCCTGCCACTTATCGTGACAGTTCCCTGCTCACTTAATCCAATATCAAACATGCAGGTACGTCCTTGAAAAGGAAATATCACTGTCTGCGCACTGTGTCTTGTCTTGGTTCATTTGCATTACTCTGAACATTGAAATTACACCTCGAAGGAGTGCTATCTCCTGTCTGCGATAAAAGTAATTTTACTTTGCCGGTTACGGTATTCGTAATGAATCGAATCTACCATTTTCAACACCAGGAAAAGTCCCAAACCGCCTGGAACACGAACTTCAGCCGAAGCATCAATATCTATCGGCCCAACTTCTGTTGGATCAAAGCGTTCAACGTCAAAATCAGTGAGACTTACTTCAATACCATGCTCATGGGGCGACATTTGAATCAATATGTCTTCATTTGATTCAACGTTGTAGGTAACCATGTTGACAAATAATTCTTCAACGGCCAAATCGACCATATATCGCAAAGTTTGATCGATATCGTTTTCGCTGAAGAACTGCTCTGTAAGCGCCACAATATCTTTCAGTTCGTCAAAACTTCTTTTAAATTTTCTGTCCATTTGATTACCTACAATAAAAGGCTGCAACGACCCGCCACCTTACCAACATATGTCTTATATTAAAGCAGATAGGTCTGATATTGTGGAATTGCGATAAGCAGGATGAAATACATCACGGCAATCGCCGAACAAGCACAAGGGTCACATCGTCTGCCTGTGGCGCTTCGCCACCAAACACAAATGCCGCATCAACCAGTTTCTTACCCAATTCCGACATAGGTAAATGGTGGTGTTCCTGCATGATGAGCGCAACCCTGTCCTCTCCAAATTGAGAACCATCGAGTGCAGTGTATTCGTAAACGCCATCAGAAATTAAAGCGAGAACATCACCCGGCTCCAGCGACAAGCTGACGGATTTGTCCAGACCATCCAAAGGCATAATGCCAACCGGAAAATTAGTCGGAGCAAACCATTCACATTCATTATTGGCAGCACGGTAATGCAAAATAGGACCCTGCCCTCCGGAATGGTATTCAACTACATGTGTTTTCGGGTCCAGGAACCCCATAAATGCGGTAATGAATCTGTCGTCAGGCAAGTCTTCATCCAATTGGTTATTCACATGCATATAAGCTTCATCAAGGCTTGCTCCTAGCCTGAATGAAACACGTAGCATCGCTTGCATCTGGGTTGCCGACAACGCTGGCCCAAACCCATGACCTGTGGCATCGCCAAGCAGCATGAACAGCTTCTCATTCAACACAACCAGGTCATAAAGATCACCACCTGTATGGTCAGTAGGCAAAAACATACCATGAAGATCATAGCCCTCAACGTCAGGCATGCTGTCAGGCAAGGTACTCATCTGAATTTCCCTGGCAACCGTTACTTCCTGGTGCAAAATGGCGTTGGCCAGTAATTCATCGGTCATACGTGAGTGCTGGATCGCAACGGCACACTGCGCTGCCAGCGCCGGGCCGACCCACTCGTCATGCTCATCGAACTGGCCAACATGCTTACCCAGCCATTGCATCACACCCAACACATTTTCATCCTGGCCCAGAATTGGAACATTCAATAATGATCGGGTTTCAAAACCCTCGACGTGCACGGGGAATGCCTTAAAAAGTTCATCATCGCGGCATTCGTGAATATTGGTGATCATATTGCTGCGAGCGCATGCACCGGCATGACCCTGATCCAGAGTCAAACGATTTGCCACATCACGTGGCGGCGTTACCTGGACTAATTGGTCGCTGGCGCGTTCCCTCAACCAAAGCACACCTGCTTCGGCAACGATTGCAACTTTTCCAACTTCAATAACTTCCCGCAATAGCTCAGGCATGGCTGCGGGCGCAGCCAGCCGGTGCATAATTTCAAGAATTTTGACAAGTGATTCCCGGGTGATTTCCGTTGGATTAATCAGGTGTTGCATATTGTCCCTCTGCTGACTCGCGCAATGCACCAATTTAGCAGAATTTGGACTTAATCTCCGAAATTGGTTTGCGACCACACATCATCGTACGGTGATGTATTTGATTCACCCAAAGTGGATTACCTAAGTATCCAGCGCTGCCGCCGTGGTGGTGAGAAATTTCAGCAGGTAATCAACTTCCTCGAGGTGAGTACGCAAATGCAGAATAGCCACGCGTAAAGTGAACTGGCCGTCAAGCATGGTAGATGAAATAAAAATCCTTCCATCGTCATGCACTGCCTTTAAAAGTCGCCGATTAAATTTCTCGATATCGCCGGTGACCGGTTCATATTTGAAAGTAACTACGGACAGGTCAGGATTAGCACCTACAGCAAAACCTTTTACTTTAGACAGTTCACTGTGGAAATAGCGGGCCAGCCAAATTTTCTCTTCCAGGGCAGACCGGTATGCTGCGAGTCCGAACAACTTTAAAGGTAACCAGAGTCGTAAGCCCCTGAATGGACGGCTTAGTTCAACGGATAAATCCGCCGGTGAATATCCGAAACCCTTATCATTGGCATCCTGCATGTAATTGGCATGGTAACTATGGGCCCTCGCCAGTAAATCGACGTTTTTGACCAGCACAGCACCCGTGCCATAGGGCAAAAATAAACCCTTATGTGGATCCATTACGATTGAATCCGCTTTGCCTAGACCCACCAAAGCCTCGCGGCCTTCGGCGCAGAGAATGAAAAAACCTCCGTAGGCCGCATCTACGTGCAGCCAGAGATCATGTTGTTCTGCAATGGCTCCGATTTTGAGTAACGGGTCTACTGCACCCGTGTCTGTGGTCCCGGCTGATGCAATGAGCAACCAGGGGTTCAACCCTTTTGCCTTATCAGATACGACCATTTCTTCAAGTATCTCGGCATCCATTCGATGAGCATCATCCATAGGTACAAACCGAAGTTGGCACTCTTCAAGCCCTGCAACGCGCAAGGCCTTGTCAACGCAATGATGAACCTGTCGGCTCATATAGATGCATGAATTCCTTATTTGATCCACGCCAATACCCTTGGCTTCGCGGGCTGTCACAATTCCGCTCAGGTTCGCAGTGCTGCCACCGGAGGTCAGGTCCCCACCTGCAGTATCCGGGTATCCAATCAGGTCGCACATCCATTTGACGAGATGTTTTTCCATCATCGCAGCCCCGGGATTAGCAAAATGCACCCCGGAGTACCTGTTCGTCACATCAGCCAGGAAATCTCCGATGGCCGATGGGTAAATCCCACCTCCGGGAATATACCCAAGGTGTCCGCCAGAAGCCGGATTAATGCTGGTCTGGTCAACTGCGATGGACAGGGTCTGTAGTAAGTCATCCATCTCAGTTGGATGCTCACTCAAGCTGCCATCAAGTGTTTCGCACTGTCCGCTGTCCTCAAGAAAAGTTTGGCCATCAGGCAACTGTTCAAGAAACGATTCAGAATATTTGCCAGCTTTGGCGAAATATTCGGACCGGACAGCGCTGCCAGGTTCGAGCTGTCTCGACACTTCCTCGAGTTCATTAAATTTTGCTTTCCAATCCATCAAAAATTATCTGCGACCAATTTGCTTCATGACAACGTCATTAGAACTGTGATTGGCCAATTCAGCAATACCGAAAACTGATGAGACGATCACATTCCACAGTGCCTCGATACAAATCCGGCTTTAAAATTGGAGATGTATCGATCCAGGGGCCGGATAAAGCCATCTCCGGCCCCTTTTTCTTGAGACAACATTCGCGATGGCAAAAAAGCTTCGCGATGGCTAAAGGCTTCGCGATGGCTAAAGGCTTCGCGATGGCTAAAGGCTTCGCGATGGCTAAAGGCTTCGCGATGGCTAAAGGCTTCGCGATGGCACTTGCTCCGCAAGCGCACCATCGCTCCTACAGCAATCGCACCATCGCTCCTACCATCGCTCCTACAGCAAGCGCACCATCGCTCCTACAGCAAGGCGCACCATCGCTCCTACAGTTAAGCGCACCATCGCTCCTACAGCAAGCGCACCATCGCTCCTACAGCAAGCGCACCATCGCTCCTACGCTTCGTTAGACATCTGTGGCGCTTGCACAATTAATCAGGAGAGCAGCAGGAAAGTGTTTTTGAAAGCATACGCATCACGGATGATGCGGACGAGCCTACATGGATGTATACACGGTGGCGTTACATGTCGCTATACATGTATTTATTCAATCGCGAAGCGATGCCTTTTCAAAAATAGTTACCGGGTGCTCGACCGATTCGAAGTCGGTGTTAAATGAAACAAGGTGACTTTAGTGCCTTTCTGGGGCAGTCTTTGTATGCGGATTTTAATGGTGACGACTTGATGGATTCATGGGTAACAGAAGGACTACGAGAAGAAGCAGAGTCTCTGGTCGGCGAATTAGCATCGGCACTAAATGATGCAATCGCAGGCGCAGACGATCGAATCGTCATGCCTCCGAATCCTGACCTTGCGCTGGCTGAATTGAATGAGCCTTTACCGGAAACCGGGCAAGGTAGTAAGGCTACCCTCGAAAAACTTTTGGAATTACAGGCTCTTTCAGGTACCAATACTCAGGGCCCGCGCAGCTATCATTTTGTCGTCGGTGGAAACACACCGGCCGCTCACGGGGCAGATCTTGTAGCTGCAGCCTTCGACGTCATTACATATACATGGGTGATGTCGCCGGTTGGTGTGCGAATGGAATTACAGGCCCTTGACTGGCTTAAAGAGCTGTTGGGACTACCAGCATCGATGAGTGGAGTCATGGTCACTGGCGCCACAATGGCAAATTTTGTGGGGCTGGCTGCGGCCAGACAATGGTGGGGCGAACAACTCGGATTTGATGTTTCGGTTGAAGGCCTGTCAGGAAAACCCCAAATGCCGGTTCTGACTTCGGGTTATGTACATGCTGCGACCAAAAAAGTATTGGCAACGCAGGGCATCGGCCGTGGCAATATCCAGCAATTTAGCGCAGATAATACCGGCCGGATTGATTTGCCTGCCTTTGAGAATGCTTTGGAACAACTGGCAGGACAGCCTGCAGTTGTTGTTATCAATGCAGGAGAAGTCAACGCTGGTGACTTTGATCCGGTTTTTGAAATGATGACCATTTCGAGAAAGCATAATTGTTGGGTCCATGTTGATGGCGCCTTTGGATTATTTGCTGCGGTGTCACCACGCACTGCGCACCTGGTTAGAGGGGTCGAATTGGCGGATTCAGTAACCGTAGACGGCCACAAATGGTTGAACGTACCCTATGACTCCGGCTATTCATTTGTACGTGACTACGGCTTGATGGCCCGGGCATTCAGATATTCAGCGGACTACCTCCCAACCGAGGAAGATGCCTTACCCACGCCCGGTGCCATTGGGCCAGAGAGCTCCCGCCGGGGACGCAGTTTTGCCGTTTGGGCAACTTTGAAAGCCTACGGGCGCGAGGGTCACAGACGTATCGTCGAGCATTGCCTGGATATTGCACAGCATTTTGCTGACGCAGTAGACCACCATCCGCTGTTTGATCGACTGGCACCAGTACCACTCAATATTGTTGCTTTTCGATTTAACCCGGGAGGCATGGACGACATCGGACTGGATAGATTAAATGATGAGCTGGGAAAAAAGGTACTCGTTGATGGCCGCTTTATGGTGGGCACATCAAAGCTGGGTGACCGCACCATTTTCCGGCCTGCATTTTCCAACTGGCGCACAAGAAATGAAGATGTTGAGGCATTGTTGGATGTAATATGTGAACTCGCAGAGGAACTCAAATGAACGAACCCCATGAATTAAGTCCACGCAATTACTGGAGGGCAAACCTGCGAATCGTCGGACTGTGCCTGACAATCTGGTTCATCGTTTCTTATGGCTTCGGAATTTTGCTGGTTGATATGTTAAACCAATATTCTCTGTTCGGTTTCAAACTAGGCTTCTGGTTTGCCCAACAAGGCTCTATTTTTGTATTCCTTGCCCTGATTTTTTTCTATGCCAGGAAAATGAACCAACTGGACCGTAAATACGGCGTGGAAGAAAAGTAGTGGAACTCAAAACGCTGACATACATCGTAGTTGGGCTAAGTTTCATTCTATACATAGCGATCGCTTTTGTTTCACGGGCAAAAAATACAGGGGATTTTTACGTCGCAGGCAAACATGTTCATCCAATCGCAAATGGAATGGCAACTGCTGCGGACTGGATGTCAGCTGCATCATTTATCTCCATGGCAGGCCTGATTGCATTTCTGGGATATGACGGCTCGGTTTATTTAATGGGTTGGACCGGCGGGTATGTTCTGCTTGCACTCTTGTTGGCGCCCTACTTGCGCAAATATGGTCGCTTCACTGTACCGGAGTTTATCGGTGATCGTTATTATTCAAATGCAGCGAGAACTGTAGCAGTTATCTGTTTGATATTCATATCTTTTACCTACGTTGCAGGTCAAATGCGCGGCGTTGGCATTGTGTTCTCGCGCTTCCTTGAAGTTCCCATTCATATTGGTCTGATGATTGGTATGAGCATCGTATTTATCTACGCGGTACTCGGTGGCATGAAGGGTATTACATACACTCAGGTCGCCCAATATTGTGTATTGATATTTGCCTATACCGTTCCTGCGGTATTTATCGCCTTCCAACTTACCGGTAACCCGATTCCGCAGTTAGGTTTAGGTAGTACCGTTTCCGGTGAAGAGGTGTACCTGCTGGACAAGCTGGACGCGATCGTCACTGACCTGGGATTCAGGGCATATACCGAAGGCAACAAAAGCAAAGTCGATATTTTCGCCATCACACTTGCATTGATGGTGGGTACCGCAGGGCTACCACATGTAATTGTGCGGTTTTTCACTGTCCCCAAAGTATCCGATGCCCGTCGCTCCGCAGGCTGGGCGCTTTTATTCATCGCAATTCTTTACACCACCGCTCCTGCTGTAGGCGCCATGGCACGCTACAACCTGATCAATACGCTGCAGCCAGGCAGCATAGGGTCAGTTGATGGGAACCTTGAATATGCCAAACGGCCGGAATGGTTCAAAACCTGGGAAGACACCGGCCTACTCAGTTTCGAAGACAAGAATGGTGATGGCCGCATCCAGTATTTTGATGACAGCAATCCGGCATTCCAGCAGACCGCAGAATCTTATGGCTGGCAAGGAAATGAATTAAAGGTGGACCGCGACATCATTGTTTTGGCCAACCCGGAAATTGCCCGGCTGCCCAACTGGGTTATTGCCCTTGTTGCGGCCGGAGGAATCGCAGCAGCCTTATCCACCGCGGCCGGTTTGTTGTTGGTGATTTCAGCCTCGATTTCACACGATATCTTGAAATGCATCATTGCGCCTGATATCACTGACAAACAGGAACTGGCAGCGGGTCGCATTGCTGCAGCCTTCGCAATTCTGATCGCAGGCTACCTGGGCTGGCATCCACCCGGCTTTGTAGCGCAAGTCGTCGCATTCGCCTTTGGTCTGGCTGCAGCCTCGTTATTCCCGGCAATTCTGATGGGTATTTTCAGCAAGCGGATCAATAAACAAGGTGCCATTGCCGGCATGTTAAGCGGATTGATTTTCACTTTCGGCTACATCATCGTTTACAAGGGTGTGTTCTTTGAGCCTTTGAGGGAAAACATCTCAGCTAACTGGCTGCTGGGTATTTCACCGGAAGGCATTGGGGTGGTGGGAATGTTGATCAACTTTGCCGTGGCATTTGCCGTGAGCTATTCAACGGAAGCACCGCCGGCAAAAGTACAGGAACTGGTCGAGTACATCCGGGTGCCCGGATAACACATTGACAGAGCATAAAACCATTGCGATTGCAGGAAACATCGGTTCAGGCAAATCATCCCTGGTGGAATTTCTCACTCGTACTTATGGAATTGAGCCATTTTATGAGCCCAATGATGAGAACCCATATCTTCCTGATTTCTATAAGGATATGAATCGTTGGGCTTTTCATTCACAACTCTATTTTCTGTCCAATAAATTTCGAATACACCAGGAACTGGACCGCACTCCAGGTGTGGTTGTGCTGGACAGGTCCATTTTCGAGGATGCTGAAATATTCGCAACTGCATTGCATCGAATGCGCAAGTTCAATGGCCGTGACTGGGATACCTACTGGAATTTTTACCAGATCATCCTGGGCGCGATCCGCCCTCCCGACCTTATGATCTACTTACGTTGTTCGATGCGTACCATTCGAAAAAGAATTCAATTGCGTGGAAGAGAGATGGAGCAGGAAATACCACTTTCCTACCTCAAACATCTGGACCGGCTATATGAGGAGTGGATTGGCAACTACACCATGGGTGAGGTGCTGATACTGGATTCCGGCAAACTGGACTACATTAACGACATGGTCGATTGTCTTGATGTAATGGAAAGTGTAGAAGCTTTACTACCGACCACGCTTCATCGGCCTTAGGCTGCTCCACTCTCAATATGCTCTTTCATGGCATGTAAATCCTTCGCGATAGCTTTTTTGAACGCAGCACCCACAATCGGGCCGATGATCTTACCAATCCACCCCATGCCATCAATAAGTGCATGAATTTCAAACCTGGTTCCGCCATTTTCTTCGATTAAAAGATGATCAAAAAAGTATTCGCCTTTTTTTGAGGATCCTTTACTGCCATCGACGTAGATGGTGAAACTTTCAGGCCTTTCACAGGATTTGACCTCAAATTCTTCAACCGCTTCTTTGCCATACATTTTGCGTACTTCACGCCAACGCGTACCGACTGCGAACTCACCTTCGGTCAGTTTCTCTATGCGGATCAGACCACTCATCCAACTGACGCCACTGTCGAGGTTAGTACATACATCGTAGACCTCGGCAGGTAATGCCGCTATCCATTCAGAAACGGTAAATTTAATTGCTATCCGATCTATGCTCTTTACAGAAACGGCTCTATTACTTTTCTGCGGCCATACGGGTTTTATACGATCTCACCGCCACATTAAATTGTTCGGCAATTCGTTCTTCCATCTCAACCGAGTAATTATGTGCATTACTAACTGCCTTCAAATTACCTTCATTGACGTTGTCGTTATTAGTTGATGCATCCAGGCACTCACGATAAACGACCATATCCGTCTGAAAAGCAGTGACATTCCCTTTCGCTTTTTTAAGTGCTTCCATATCAGCTTCTTCAGGGATGCGGGCCGGAGCAACGGGCAGATTGCAGGTTTGCGCCTCAAGCGGCAAAACAACAGCCATTTCATCGTCTTTTTGCGCGATTGCAGCACTGGACATCAATACCGCCAGCGCGGCAATTAGTTTTATTAATTTCACTTTAATCTCCAAATAATTTGTCAAATGAATATGTACATGACCCATAAGGCGAAAAACCAGAATACCATGACTTTATTGTCCGGCGTATAGTCTGCAGGTCTTTTCGACATGCTCTGTAACACTTTTCGGCAACATTTGCCGCCTGTAACCAAGACAATCAATTAACCACTTTCCATTCTGTCGGTATGCTTCGCCATACCAGCTGGTGTATTTGAATCTCAGTGCTTTTTCCCAAGGGGTATCTGAACGCACCCATCTTCCATTTACAAATGTAGCAAAAAGCACCTGCGGCGCCTTGATTTCAATTACAAATCGAATGGGGCCAACATCGTCGCCCTCCTCGGCTGGCGGTGTGATCTGTTCGCGAAGGTCTACGCTTAATTCCGGTATGTCGGCACCGGCGCGAACGTAAAAAATCCTCTCCATGTAAGAGCCGTCTATGTATCCAACACCATAAATGAAATGTTTTTGATCACATGAAATATAGGGTGTCACTGCTTTCAACCGGTTCTTGAGCTGCGAACGAATGTCTTCAATAGTTTCATGGTTTTGTGGGTCCGCATGGGCCGGGTTGGCGAGACCAGCAGAATGATTATGCTAATTATGCTGACTAGATTCATGACAGGCCCTTGAGAATATCTAATGCCTCCTGCGCCCTTGCCGAAGGCACAAATACATGATCGTGATAGAACGCCGCAATGATATTGGCGCTGATTCCCTGCTTGGCAAGTACACTTGAAATGGCCGCTGTCAAACCGACAGCATCCAGACTGGAGTGAACCTGCAAGCTGATTTTTTTAAACACAGAATTGAACGGAATCTGTGCATTCTCGGCAACCGACCGTTCAATGACCAGACTCAGGCCTTCATCTTCAAGAAATGAAGCAACAGGTGATAAAGAGGCAAGATCAGCATAGTTCGCACCCGGAAAAGTGGCAAAAATATACTCTTGGGGCCCCATCACTGGTGCCATTTCGGATAACAATTGATGTATATTTTCCAAGCCAGCCATAGATACCCGTTTATGCTAAAACTTACATTAAATATATATATCATTGATATATAACATTGTATTTTGTGCAAAATTGGCTATAGCCATTTCGCCATTTTGGCTATAGACACTTTGCCATTCTGGCTATAGACACTTTGCCATTCTGGCTATAGACACTTTGCCATTTTGGCTATTGACACAATATTAAAGTGGTTCAATCAACTTCCCAGATTCACCAAAAACAGCAATGCAATCGCCACTGGAACAAGATATCGGACCAGGAAACGCCAAAATATGAATAAGCTGCCCTCATCAATCGCAAGCTCATCAAGACTACTTTTCTTTGACAGAGACCAGCCTGCCAGAACCGCCACTGCCACACCACCGATTGGCATCATTATGTTTGACACAAGGTAATCGAGAACGCCAAAAATGTTTTTCTCAGATAAAGCAGGAAGCCAGCTTGCGGGTCTGACATCTGCCCAGATATTAAATGAGAAAACCGTGGCCAATCCTGCCAGCCACAACAGTCCCCCACAGAGGTAAGCAAATGACTTACGACTGAGGCGGGTGTAATCCTCTCCCCAGGCTACGATGGTCTCAAGAATGGTGATGGCAGAAGTGAGTGCGGCAAAAGCCATTAGAAGGAAAAACAAAGGCCCGACAATCTCGCCACCGGGGATCTGCCCGAATGCCACTGGTAGCGTGGCAAATATAAGGCCAGGCCCTTCTGCGGGAGATAGATTATTTGCAAATACGATTGGAAAAATCGCCATTCCCGCCAACAGGGAGACAAAACCATCGGCGAATGCGACCACTGCCGCCGCTTTTAGAATTGATGTTTTGCGGTCCATATAAGCAGCAACCGTCATTAGAACCCCCAGACCTATCCCCAATGAGAAAAATGCCTGACCCACTGCCATCAATACCGTATTGGCGTCCAACTGGGAAAAATCCGGGATAAACATAAACCTCAGCGCGGCTGCAAAATCTCCTGCGATGAAGGCATAGATCAAAAGGATCAATAAAATGACAAAAAGAGCAGGTGTCATCCACTTTAGCGTGCGCTCAAGTCCACCACGAATTCCGGCAGCAACAACTGAAACGGTTAACGTAAGAAAAGCCAATTGCGAGGCCATCATGCGTAAAGGATTGCTCATCATATTATCGAGCTTCTCGCCAGATCTATCCGCTGTGATACCTGAAAAACCATCTCTAAGTGATTGAATAAAATAATCAATAGTCCAACCAGCGACGACCGAATAAAAGCTCAATGCGAGAAATGCGCCGATCACTGCCATCAGTCCGTAATAACGCCAAGCCGGATTTATACCGTCTCTGCCTGCAAGGTTTTCCATGGTCTTTTCGACACTGGCACCACCCCGGCGGCCAATCAGAAATTCAGCAGTTAATGCCGGCATGGCAATAAAAATAATCGCAACAATGAATACCAGCACAAATGCGCCGCCACCATTTTCACCTGCAACATAAGTAAATTTCCAAATATTGGAAATGCCCACCGCACTGCCGATTGCAGCAGCAAAAAACATAAGGCTGGATGACCACTTCCGATTTGTTGAAGCAACAGCACTGCTCATGATTTGGGTCCTGCATTTAGATTCATTTTCATATTAGCTGCATGTGGCCCATCCATGTCACGCTCCAGTTCAAAAACATCGCCCCTTGGTACAGACAGTTGAAGGAGAGCAGCTTCGATCGCATCTGTGTGAAAACTTGACAGGTTTGTGTTTAGCATTTGCAAGTTTTCCTGCACATGGCTGGAGTTGCCTAAGCCAAGAATAAGCGCATCCACTCCAGGTTGATCCAATACCCATCGGCTTGCTAAGGAAGCGATTGAAGTCTCTGCTTCCTTTGCAATTGCATTGAGAATATACAAAAAGTCCTGAAAACGTTGCCACCCGCCTGCCTCTTCAATCAATTGGCGGTACTTTACAACTGACCTGTTTTCATCAGGCGGAGGGCTCATGCCAAGTTGGCGCTCTGATATCAGACCACCTGCCAGAGTCCCATAACAAAACAGTGAAATACCTTTTTCCCGGCAGATGTCCGTCATTCCTTTTTGTGGTCGTCTGTCCAGCAATGAGAACTGTAATTGCAGACTGGTAATTGGTATCTCGGTATCCAGAATTTCTTGTACTCGTTGCATATCAAAATTGGTCAGACCCAAATAACGGATGTCTCCGGATTGTCGTAGTTCGTTCAGAACTTCAAGGGCTTCGAGATAACCGGGGATGGCATAGTCCCACCAATGAAACTGAACGAGATCAAGTCGTTCCACGCCCAGACGCCTGATGGAACGATGAATGGTATTTTTGATATCCGATGTCTGAAGGTTCGCCAGTTGAGAAAGATCCGGCACAAATTTCGTGTGTAACTGTAGGCTGTTTTTCATCCCTGACTGGCGGATAAATCTTCCCAGGAATTCTTCAACACCAGTATAGATATCAGCACAATCAAAGCTACTGAAGCCGGATTCAATCAATTCCCGAAGGCTGTCGAAAAGAAATTTCTCTGAATTGGAGTTACCGCCATGATCAGATGCCAGCTGCCAGCATCCATTTATTACTTTTGCAACTGAGTAGCCGGGCGCTATTTCAGCCCTCCGGATGGCTAGATTTGAAATAGCGCCGCTAACCGGCAATGTCACTACCCAATGGCACGACCGTTGTTTCGCTATGACGGAAAGTCGTTTTGCCTATGCGGTGAATTCGGAACCTTGCACCACAATTGGGATCAGGGCATGCAATGTCAGTGTCGGTACTCATCCAGTCGTTTTTGTGCGTCAGGCGTTGTTTGGCTGGTAAGAGCGGCAAAATCGCAGCCAATGAATAAATTGAAAAACTTTGTCCCGGTGGAATACTCAGATTTTCACCACTGAGTTCAAAAAAATCGCCGGGTGAATGTTGACACACCATCTGTCCTGCATCGCCAACGACTTCGACTCTCAAATCCCAAAGTTCAAATTCATCATGATGCGACATGGCTTACTCCCTTCCCGGTGGGTCGAAAGGAACAGAAAAACCGAAAGCGTATTCACTTGGTCCCTTTGCACGTATGTGCTCCAGCCGGTTCATGGCTTCGACAAAATCAGGGCGATGACCATCGCCTACCCACCAAAGCACCATGGTTGGCATATGATAATTTTCAAACCATTCCGCCCGGCGGCGCATAATTGACAGATGTAAAGGCGTGGCAACGTAGCGTTTCAGGTCTTCTAAAGACTCCCAAACCGACATATTGACCAACCAGCCACTGGTCTCGAATTGCTCCAGTTCCGGCGTACTGTCAACATCGGATTT
>JBLHGQ010000039.1:0-22572 GCA_047614505.1 Rhodothermales bacterium
GCCCCGAAACACGTTTCCGCGGAAACGTTTCTACATTAACTGCAGAAAACGTTATTTCTGGTTTGCAAATCGATTCAAAAACGACAATTCCGAAATGGTATGGCGAACGAATGGACGATCAAATGGCGGTTGAAGGACTAATGCAGCCTGCATCTGTTTGATGCCTAGCTACGATATAAACAATGCTCCGCGACTATGTTTGCCAAGGTCGCGTGCTGGACTATAGAAATTTGTTCATTTGCCATTTACGCTACCCCCATGACCCAAGTTGATTCTGTAGAAAAAATTTACCTGGAACTCACAACTGCGACCTATCGTCCTGTCCCCACTGACCCGGCACTCTCATCAAGTGCGCGTATTGTTGGTGTTCCCCAGCCGAGCTATGAGAGCTTCAAAGCCTGGCATAACGAAGTGGGCCGCCCTTTTGGTTGGCACACGCGTCGGCGGATCAATAATCGCAATTTGGTCCAGTCTATTCTTAGCGACGAAAAAGTGGAGATGCTACTGTTTTGTATCGCGGATAAAGAAATTGGATATAGCCTGATGTTTACCGAAAATGCCCATCAAGTCGAGATCTCTGATTTCGGTCTCTTACCTCAATACACGGGAAAAGGTTTCGGAAGTCTGTTTCTTGGCCAGTTGATCGATCAATTTTGGGCTGCAGGCAAGGAACGGATCTGGCTTAGTTCTCGTTCTAGCAATCATCCAAAAGTGATCGATTTTTACGCGCGATTTGGATTCAGGGTGTATGACCGTCAATTATTGTCTTGAATTGATATGGTCGTTGCAGGCTCAATCGGCGAGGCCATATAAAGCACAATCAAATGACCGTAGAGAGCTTATTACAGTTAGAGCAAATAGAATTAATTAACTAATCGTTTCTTCGTGGCATAAATCCACGCCTGTGCTATACATTTCGTAGCGGGCAGCAGGCTACTCCAAATACTCCGAGCATTTTGCCAAGGCGGGCGTATTTTTAATCATTGATTTTACCCAGTTGACCCCCAGTTTTATTTGCTCACCATTGATTCTACGCGCCTGGTCAAACGCCATCAGGCGGGTTTCGGGCGTATATTCGAACTCTAGCTTTGCGGATTTTGAGTGGTCGAAGTCAGAACTCTTGGAGTATTGCGTTGAAACCCTCTGATATCCGTCAACAATCGTTTTCTTCTCATGCGCTAAACCTAAAAATTCCGCAAGTTGAGATAAGTGCTGATCGGGGGCTTCTAAAAAAAGTGTGAAATCAAGTAGAAATGTTTGTTCAGGGAATTGTTCACTGGCCGTTAAAATGCGATACATGCTAGTCAACCAGGCGAGCGCAACGAGTTGCGGCGGACTCAGGTCAGACAGATTTAGGGGCGGAGCGCCAGGTATTTTTAACCACTCTTCCATGCGCAATTTTGCTTGAACCCTGAGGTCAGTGGAAATTTGCCGATTTTTGAAGCGCCCCGCAAGATATGACTCAAAGGACTGAAACATCAAAATTGCTCGTCGTTGAGCTTGTGTTTCAAGAATTGGACCAATGAGGTTATTGCAGGTACTGGTTGCCTTGATGATCGGCAGTTGATCATCCGCAAACCTTCGCTCCAGGGAGGACAAAATGATGACACTCAGCCGCTCATATTCTCTTTCTGAAAGCAAACTGGTGGGGCGCGGAAAATTATGCATTTGTTCTGCAAGAAACCTCAAGGTCAATGGCTCCCGCACTGGCAATACTTTAGCTGGTATAGAGAGTGCGCGTGATAACAGGGTTGACCCACAGTGACCCACATGAAAAATATACGCTGCCGGATGTTCGATTTCCAAATTCTTTGGAAACAACTTACTCAGTGCCCCAAAACTTTCCTGGCGGAAGTTTTCGAGTGGGATGTTCATGCGCTGATCGAGAAAAACCACAGTGCGATAATCTTCCTCTTCCAGCCACGCCAATTTAAAAAGCTTCAATTCAACACTACAGTTAAAAAGGTGCCAATTTGGACTTAAGATATTTTGTTTCCAAATTTCTTCTTTCATAATTTGATCGATTTCTGGTAAACCAGTTGTGATTTGTGCCAATCCCCGATTGTGCAAATTTGAAACATCTCTGCTATATTTAGCGTGGGATCTAGTTGAGACTCTATCTTACTATTGTGATGTTGACGTAGTAATCGTGATTCAATCAAGCAACGTTGGAATCTGATAGTCTATATGTACTCAAAGGGATGGTTACTTTAGAAGATATTAGGAGATTTTTATGAAACGGAAAATACTTAGTGCTGCAATTGCTTCAACGTTCGCGGTTGTATACGCAGATGATTCGGCTGCAAGCAAGCCAGCTTTTAATGATATTGACCCACCAACAAACTTTGAATGTGAATACGACGCAGAGTCGGAAGATGGCGTTACAGCCTGGTGGGACGATAATGGAGAGGGCGATAAATACGGTGGCGATCTGGATCTTGATGTTCACTATTTTGTCGAGTGTGAAGATGGTTTTTCTACCGACGGGACAACTCATATAGAGTTAGACCTTGATACGGACAGTGACGCGGCCTGGGGCTATTTCTGCGAAGATGGTTTCTGCCACGCTAATGCCACTTGGGATGAGATAGGTGAGGCAGTAGATGAGAGCGTAGATCCTGAAGCAATATGTGCCGCCCATGATGGCATTGATGATTTCGGGTGGATTCCAACTTTTGATGAGGAAGGATTCTTTGACAGCATTAATGCTGATATCAAGTCTATAGACCCTGGCAAAGGACGAGGATCACAGAACAAGACAAAAGATTCTGCTGAATGTACTGGAGACTCATTTTTTTAATTAAGAGTTTTTAAACGCATTTTTCTAAAGGCCCCGAAAAGGGGCCTTTTTTTTGTGTAATAATTCGAGCACGATCAAGGAGAATTCACCAGTATGAGCGTTCCCGCTGAAAAATCCGCAAACATCATGCAAGCATTTGTTACCCCTATCGGGTCATTCAAAATTAAAAAAGCCAAAGAGATTAACCCCGGTTTAAAAAAAGAGATTTTGCGCCTGGAAGCCCTGCATGAAGGCAAAGTCAAAAGCAATATAGGTGGCTGGCATTCTAATGAGGACTTGTTGACATGGGAAACCCCCGAAATTGCTGAACTACAAAAGGCCATCAAATCTACCACCATGCAGATGATCCGGGAAACCAGTGGCGTTAAAAAATTTGGTGCAGGCCTAAAAATGAGCGCATGGGCTAACGTCAACCGCAAGGGAACCTTTAATGCCAACCACAACCATCCCGGTTGCCAATGGTCCGGTGTTTATTATGTGCAAGGGGGTGATTACAAAAGCGACCCTATACCCAGGTCAGGAAGTCTGCAGTTTTATGACCCGCGTGGCAGTATCAACATGGTCCAGCAACCTGGCAACACCATGTTTGGCGCCACTTTGCGTATCACCCCTGAAGATGGATTGTTGCTGATTTTTCCTTCCTGGTTGTATCACAGCGTCAGCCCTTTTTCCTCTGATACGACCAGAATCTCAATTGCCTTCAATGTGCAAATTACATCATTCAAGGAAAAGGGCGAATCTCCAAAAAAGACAGCAAAGAAGAAGACATCAAAGACCAAGAATTAGTTGCTGCTAGGCCGAGCCAGGTCGCCTGTCGCAATAATACGATTCCACATTTCATCCATTTCGTAAATGCCCGTTGTTAGCACAATCAAATCTCCGGACCGGCCCATTTTTAAGGTTTGATCTAACGCTTCCGCGTAATTCCAACATACGGATATGCGTTCCTGTTCAATACCATTTTTTTTGAGTAATACCTGCATTCTTTCTGGTATTTCACCTGGTTTTCGTCCTCTAAACATCGAATAGTCCCTGCAAACGTAATGATCATAATGACCCGTTACTGCATTTACGATTTGAACAATTTCTGCCTCAGTTCGATCCGCGGCTACTGAAAACATCAGTATCTTTCTTCCGCGCACTTCCAGGCTGTTAACAAATGATGATAACTTTGCAAACCCATCCGGGTTATGCGCATAGTCCATCAGGACTTTATAAGGATGTTCATTATAAAAATTGAGCCGACCACGCGTATTTTGAAAATTCATTTCAAATGAAGCCAATGCAGAACGGAGAGTCTCAACAGAAACATTCAGGAGATAGGCAGTTGCAATTGCATGCAAAGCGTTGTCAACATTGAATTTTGCAGTCCCTCCAAAAGTCGCCGGAATCGACCTTAGCTCAAGCAACTCAATTCGATTGTCACCCTCACAGATCACAATCGTGTCCCCATCAAGCAGTGAGTCGATAAAAACAAAACAGGAATTGGGAATTCCCAGCTTTAACAGGTCTTTAAGCGAGTATTTTTGTGAAGTCAGGCATATTTTGTTTGAATTCGCATGTGCTGCCATCGCGAGTGAGCATTCATTATCTGCGTTTAATACAACACCATTACGGGCTCGCTCAATAACTGAGCGCTTGATTTCTGCAATTTGCTCAACCGTCTCCCAGCCGGGCTGTAGATGGTCCATTGTCACGTTGGTGCACACGGAAACATCGCACCAGTCAAAAGGAAAGCCTCCGGATTTTAATCTGGATAGAAAAAACTCCATGACGGATAAATTAATTTTTCGAGACTCAAGCTGATGGTGATACATTTTTCGATTGTATTTCGGGTCGTTTGCATCTTTTATTTTCTCGTTGTTGAGATACATCCCATGGGAGTTGGCCTGCCCGGTTGCATAGCCGGCTTCAATCATGATGTGGGCAATCATCTGGCAGGTTGTAGATTTCCCGTTGGTTCCGGTCACCGCGATGATGGGAATCCTCGACTGACTGCCATTGGGGAAAAGCCAGTCGATAAATCCATCTGCCGCTGTGGCAATTAAGTGATCTTGACCAGACAATTCCTGATCCAGTTCCGGAGCCAGGTCGATATCAATTACTTTTCCATTTACAGCTTCCAGTTCCTTAGAAATATCACTGGCCTTCACCGTTAACATCAGCATACCAACATCCAGTTCACTAGATATTTTTTGCGCCAGAGTAATGGTGGAGAAATGTGCCACGCTCGTGAGGTTTTCACCTAAAGATCCAGCGGTGATCGACAGCACGTGGTGATTCACAACAAGAAATTTGTAGGCATCGCCTGCCACAAAACTTTCGACGACAAATCTATGGGAGGTCTTCTGAACTGCTTCCATTGCTGCCATTAAGTCCTTAATCCCATTAACTGCAAAGGAAGGTTCAGAGCGCCGTTTGCGTCGGGAAGGCTTAATGGTCACCGGATAACCGATTTCCTCTGCGGCCTGAACAGCCTGCAACAGGGTGGAACAGCTTGAATGTTTTTGACTTCTTATTGGCAGAGGCACCTTCATTGATGCAAGCATCTCAAAACGCTTGGTATCGTCAAAGATCATTGGCAGCAGATACGCGCAGCGATTTAGACAAAAAGTACCATCAATGACCTGATGAAAGGCTGCTTGCCCCAGCATCAGCGCGGAATGTTTACGTATCCTGATGGCACCACTCTTATCACGGTAAGGAGCGCGATCCATTTTGATCCATGGCACACCACGACGTTCTGCAGCCTTGATGATCTCCCTGGTATCCGCTGGCATGAGCCGCTTAGCTGCAATCCGCTTGTACTCATTGATGGTCTGTTTAATGCTGCCTTTAAGAATCGATTTGGGGCATTCAGCATCGAAAGAGGCAATGAATTGACTCAAGAGGAAAAGGGCAAGTCTTCCAGCAATGTCGCCGGATTTCGAATCTTCAACCTCGAAAATTACCCGAAACCACTGCCTGTTTTTTGGAATCACTTTTGCAAGGAAACTGACGTCATGACCAGCATGTCTCTGCAAGGCGACCGCTGTGTGGCTGTATAAAAAAGCAAATTGTGCCCGTGGCCGCCTGGGTTCACGATTAAGTAATGGTTTAAGGGTCTCGGATGACAAACCACAGGCTTGTAGCAAATTAATCAACTGCTCCTGCAAAGAAGAGGAATGATGTGCAATCTCTTCCAATTGTTGAGCACTCAATCGCGTCATCGAATCAAAAACCGGCCGATCTGAATGCCAATTTGGCCCAAAGAACTTGAATGTCACTACTTCTTTCATGTTGGATCGCTTCTTAGAAATCTATGATAAAAATCTTTTGCTATGATGATTTTCCAGTTACGCAATGAAGTTTTGTTGATTAACATTGCGCTAGACGTTCAATCAATCGGACACAATAACGATGGCGATACTTTTTATGATCGGCCTGAATGATAAAAACTCGGCCATTGTCATGCCTGGTAAGAATGGGAAGCCAAGTTTTAGTGTTGATGGTAGCAGCAATATCTCAGGCAAAATTAAATTCAAACCCAAGTTTAAGTATTTATCCTTTTTGTACGGCAACAAGGCACCTCAACCCAAACTGAAAATACCGCCAAACATCAATCTCGCTTTTAATGAAATCAGTGATCCGGATTCTCACCAAGGAGCGCTACGTCGGTGCTCTCGTTTATGCAGGATGATCAATGTGCCGATCATCAATCACCCGAACAAGATCATCCATACTACTCGAGACTCTGTTTCCGCCATCCTGCAAGGCATACCGCTTACTTTTATGCCCAAAACCATTCGCTGCACGCCTCGAACTCCAAATGATATTTTCTCAAGTGCCGAGAAAGGCGGAATTGAGTTTCCGTATATCGTTCGCTTAGCAGGACATCATGGCGGCGTTAGCATGACCCTCATTGAGAAGCCTGAAGATCTTAATTTGCTTCATGTATATCCGTTCGATGGAAGCGATTTTTACCTGACCCAGTACATTGATTTTAAGGATGATTCGGGCCTGTATCACAAACTTCGTATTATCGTGATCGATGGCGAGCCAATTTTGCGGCATGCCTTCTTCGATCAAAAGTGGAATGTTCATGGGCCAAGCAAAACCTTTATGTTGAAACAGGAACACTGGGATGAATATCTTCAACGAACCCGGTTACTCGAAGAGCAAATATTGAAAACCTACATGCCCGTCATCAAAGAAATCAGCAAACGTATCAAGCTTGAGTACTTTGGAATTGATTGTAGTATCAGGCCCGATGGCACAATGCTTATTTTTGAAGTTAATGCAAACATGAATGTATTGGACAACCGTTATGAACAACTGGAGGAACTGATCGAAAGGATCAAGAAAAGCATTGGAAAAATGCTCACAAAATATTCCGAAATAGGAATAAAACGACGCCAGGAAATGTGAGCGAGCATTCTCGATGACCATTTACTTTATCAGAGGAGTTAATGACCTTTCCCAGGTTCAGGTCGATCTTGATAGCAAAGGCAAGTTTGTCCCTATTCTTGATGGAAGTTGCAATGTTTATGGCAAATTGCCTATTAATCGGGACCGTGTAAATTCCATCATACTGTGCGGTAAATCGGTGAGCCAAAGGGGTGTTCGGTTTAAAAATAAACCGTCTTTATTCTTCAATCAAATAAGTGATCCAGATTCCCATAGTGGCGCTTTGGAGCGTTGCGTTAAACTTTGCGAACAGATCGATTCTCCAGTAATAAACCATCCGGCAAATATTCAGCAAACCACACGAGATGGTGTGGCAATCCTGTTACAAGGGATACCTGGTGTTGTGATGCCCAGAACCTTTCGATTTAGGCCGGTCTCCCCTCAGGACGCATTGCAGTTCGCCAAATCATCCGGTGTTGAATTACCTTTTATTATTCGAATCAGTGGCGACCATAATGGCCGGAGCATGGTGCGGGTTTCCGACAGTTTGAAACTTGATGCTCTTCATGCGCTTCCTTTCGACGGTCGGGATTACTATCTCACTGAATATGTGGATTACAAAGACAACTCTGGTCACTATCACAAGCAAAGGTTGGTTGTCATTGACGGACAGGTCATTCTCAGACATGCCATTTTCAATAAGGACTGGATCGTTCATGGCAGTAATCGCGACTATATGACCGATTATGAAAGCTGGGAAGACTACCTGAAGCGTACCAAAAAGATTGAAAAGGAGGTGTTGCCAAAACTCGCTCCTGCGATCGAGGAAATCCATCGAAGATTGGGATTGGATTATTTTGGCATTGATTGCTGCATTGGTGAAGACGGAGAAATGCTCATTTTTGAAGCCAACGCCAATATGAATATTTTATACAACGGGTTTCCTGAGCTCGACCCCCTCGTGAACCAGATCAAATCCAGGATCGTGTTAATGATGGAACAGAGATGCGGCGAAAAGATTTCTTGATCCAGACACTTGAACACGCGACTTTGCCAAAATCAAATACCGGTCCCTAGTATCGCATTACAACCTTGCAGAACTAAAAAAATGGTGGGCACGACTGGGATTGAACCAGTGACCCCTTCGATGTCAACGAAGTGCTCTCCCGCTGAGCTACGCGCCCATTTTTTGCATTATACAACGAGTCTGTTGTATAGGGGCGCGCAAGATAACATGCAAATGAGCCTCACTCAAGCACACATCCGCCAGACTTAATCGTATAATGAATCGACAATTTCAATCCATATAGCGAACGACCAATTTTTATGTCCCAATCCTTCGTCCACCTGCATTTACACTCAGAGTTTTCACTGGTGGACAGCACACTGCGGATCAAAAAGCTGGTTGAGCGCACGCGTGATCTGGGGATGCCGGCAGTTGCGGTTACTGACCACAGTAATCTGTTTGCACTGGTCAAGTTTTACCGCGCTGCGGTCAATTCGGGTATTAAACCCATCGCCGGTGCTGATGTACTGATTCAAAGCATGGAAGATCCGGACCACCCTACCCGGTTAACCCTCCTTTGCCAAAACCAACAGGGCTATTTGAACCTTTGCCAGTTGATCTCCCGGTCCTATCTTGAAGGCCAGCAGCTGGGCGTTCCATACCTGCACCGGGAATGGATAAGTAATCATGCAAGCGGATTGATCGCACTATCCGGCGGGCGTGAGGGGGATATCGGGCAAGCTCTTTTACATCAGCACCCAAACCAGGCCAGACAACTGGCTGAAAACTGGCTGCGGGACTTTCCCGACAGGTTCTATATTGAGTTACAGCGCACCGGCCGTGAACAGGAAGCCCTGTATGAACAAAGGGCTCTTCAGTTGGCATCGATACTAGCATGCCCTGTCGCTGCCACTAATGATGTCCGGTTTATGGAAAAGACCGATTTCAGGTCACATGAGGCACGTGTTTGTATTCATGATGGCCGTTTATTGTCAGACAAACGCCGTGAGCAGCGATATTCACCTGAGCAATACCTGAAAAGCTCCGAAGAAATGTGCGAGTTATTTTCGGATATCCCCGAGGCGCTCGAAAACACGGTTGAAATCGCGAAACGCTGCAATCTGGAACTGGAATTTGGAAAATACTTCCTGCCTGCCTTCCCGACTCCCGATAATCAAACCGCTGAGCAGTTTCTTGAAGATGTTTCGATCAAAGGATTGAAAGATCGCCTTGCTGCACATGGCACCAAACTCTCATTTACTGAGCAGGATTACCACGACCGGCTTCAATTGGAACTGGGTGTAATTAATAGCATGGGCTTCGCGGGTTATTTCCTGATCGTCGCCGATTTCATTCGATGGGCAAACAAGCAATCCATCCCGGTTGGGCCAGGCCGCGGCTCTGGCGCTGGATCTCTGGTGGCCTATGTTCTTGGTATCACCGGCCTGGATCCGCTTGAGTATGATCTGCTTTTTGAGAGATTCCTGAATCCTGAACGTATTTCCATGCCCGATTTCGATATTGATTTTTGCATCGAGGGTCGTGAGCGTGTAATTGACTATGTTGCCCAAACATATGGGCGCGACCAGGTCAGTCAGATCATTACCTACGGCACCATGGCAGCCAAAGCTGTTGTGCGGGACTGTGGCCGCGTGCTGGGGCATGGATACGGCTTTGTCGACAGTATTGCAAAGCTCGTACCACTGGAATTGGGAATCACTTTGCCCAAAGCTTTGGAGCAGGAAAAGGAACTCGCAAAGCGATACGAGGAAGAAGAAGATACCCGGGCATTACTTGACCTTGCGATGTCACTTGAGGGCATCACTCGAAATGCCGGCAAGCATGCAGGCGGCGTGGTAATTGCCCCCTCAGCGCTGACTGATTTCACACCGTTGTTCTGTGAATCGATTGGGGGAAGCATTCTTACCCAGTTTGACAAGGATGATGTCGAGACCATCGGCCTGGTGAAGTTTGATTTCCTGGGTCTACGCACATTAACCATCATTGACTGGACCTTGCAAACCGTAAACCGGCTGCGTGAACAGTCAGGCAAAGAACCCATCATCCTTGAAGACCTGCCTCTGGATGACATGAAAACTTTTGATTTGCTTCGCTCATGCCAGACCTCGGCAGTTTTCCAGTTGGAATCGCGTGGCATGAAAGACCTGATCAGGCGTCTTCAGCCAGACAGCTTTAGTGAAATCGTTGCACTGGTCGCCCTTTTCCGGCCAGGGCCACTTGAGTCCGGCATGGTTGAGTCTTTTATCGACCGCAAACATGGGCGTTCCCAGGTCAGTTACCCGCACGCCAAGCTGGAGCATATCCTGCGCCCGACATATGGGGTCATCCTGTATCAGGAACAGGTAATGCAAATTGCCCAGGAGCTGGCTGGCTATTCATTGGGCGATGCAGATATATTACGCCGCGCAATGGGCAAGAAGAAGGCCTCAGAAATGGCCAAACAGCGTCAAGTATTTGTCCAGGGTGCCGTTGAACGGGAAATTACAAATGAAAACGCCAACTTCATTTTCGATCAGATGGAAACCTTCGCTGGCTATGGCTTCAATAAGTCCCACTCGGCTGCTTATGCTCTTATCGCCTATCAAACGGCCTGGCTAAAAACGCACTACCCGGCTGCATTTATGGCAGCAGTACTTTCTGCCGACATGGACAATACCGACAAAGTCGGTAGCATGATTTTTGAGTGCCGAGACCTGAAATTGAATGTAATCCCGCCTGATATCAACCGCTCAATTCATTCATTTACGGTAGTCGACGAACAAAATATTTTGTATGGCCTGGGTGCAATCAAAGGGGTCGGGCGGGCGGCAATTGATTGCATCACTCTTGAGCGTGAAACTGGCGGTGCATTCACCAGTCTTGATGATTTTTGCTGCAGAATGGATCATCAAAAAACCAATCGTAGAGTAATGGAAACCCTGGTCCGGTCCGGCGCAATGGACATTCTGGATGAAAACACCAACCGGGCTCAGCTTTCACATGATCTTCCGGAAGTGTTACAAGCCGCCGAACAATCGCAGCGTGACAAGGAATCCGGTCAAAACGATATGTTTGGCGTTATTGAATCTACCACCGTGAGTGTTGCAGGAATCCGCCCGGAGATTAGACAGTGGCCCGTTTTACAGCGCTTACAGGCGGAAAAAGATTCTCTTGGCCTGTATTTGACTGGCCATCCCATTGCGTACCATCAGCCTGACCTTAAAAACTTCACCACCTGCAAACTTGGAAAAATTGCCGCTCTGGTTCCTGTTAGTGAAGAAAAAACCTATGGGAGAAAGGGCGTTGATATGGTTTTGGCCGGCATTGTGAGTGCAATGAGGCGCCGAAACCGGCGCGGGCGTTTCATTGCCATGGAAGATCACACGGGCCAGATTGAAGTTGCTCTATATGATGAAGTTTTTAGCCTTTATGCCGATCTTTTGGACAAAGATCAGGTAATTGTTGTGCAAGGGAAAGTCAGCGTTGATAATTTCTCAGGCGGCTTTCGCATGACCGCCTCCAAGGTGATGTCGCTGTCTACCGCCAAGGCTAGCTATGCACGCGGGGTTCGCATTGCTATTCATGGGCCGCAGCAGGATCTGGGCCTTGATCTGGAGTCCACATTCGCACCCTACCAGGATGGCAAGGCCCCGGTATTTGTCGAATACCGGAACAAGCGGGCAAGAGTGAGTATGACCCTTGGCAATGAATGGAAAGTGAAACCCTGTGAAGAACTGGTTGCCGCACTTGGTGAACTGGAATCAATCAGCGATGCCTGCCTTATGTACTGAGCGCCGGTTTAGCTTCCGGAAAGTCGATATCTTCTATATAAAATTTGCACACGCCTGACATATTCCTGAGTTTCAGTATATGGGGGCACGCCGCCGTATTTGCTTACTGCCCCGAGACCTGCGTTATAGGCTGCTGCAGTTAACTCAACATCGCCGTCAAATTTCTGCATTACGCGGGACAAATGGTAACTGCCCCCTTCAATATTGCTGGCCGGATCAAAAGGATCAACCACCTCAAGTTCTTCTTGCATGGCAGGCATTAATTGCATCAAGCCCTGGGCACCTTTCGGTGACAAAGCGTCGGGCTGGAAGGCAGATTCCGAGTGGATTATTGCCCTGATCAGAGCTTCATCAACCGAATAACGACTGGCCGCAGTCCTGATTTCATCCTGAAATAATATCCTGTTAAGTGGAACCTGTTCCCAATCGACATTGTGGCATTTGGGATCAGAGGCATAGCATGGAAAGTTAAAAGTTTTATAGTTACGAACATCGTCAGGTTTGATGTTGGTGTAATGCACCATGCCCTCAGCGTCGGTAAATTTATATATCTCTGCCCGCACAGAACCCGAAACAAGCAGGCACAGCAAGCAAATGAGAAATTTCATACGTGACAGAACGCCCGGCCATTCTTGACCAAATATTGTTGGTGATATTCCTCGGCACGCCAGAACGTTCCTGCTTCAGCCACTTCTGTAACTACGGGCTCAGCCCAACGGCCGGATTTTTCAATTTCCTCAATTGCCTGTCTTGCGGCCAATTCCTGTTCAGACCCACGAAAATAAATGGCCGAACGGTATTGGCTTCCTCTGTCAGGACCCTGACGGTTCAATGTGGTTGGATTATGGCTATTGAAAAAAAGCTCAAGCAGCTCCTGATAAGTGACCTGGGAATCATCAAAATCTACTTCAACCACTTCGGCATGCCCGGTCGTTTTTGCACAAACCTGTTGATAGGTCGGGTTGTCGGTATGACCGCCCATGTAACCTACAGCCGCATCAACAACTCCAGCCATTTCTCTAAAACGCACCTCTACACCCCAAAAACAGCCTGCACCAAACGTCGCTTTCTGAATACTCATATTAAGATTCCTTGTCTTCTTCAGTTAACCGGATCATTCCTTCCTGGGCTGTACTTGCCACCAGACTACCAGACCGGTCAAATATCATTCCTCTTGCTAATCCTCTGCCACCGTAGGCATTTGGACTGTCACAGTCATATAGAAGCCAGTCATCCACACGAACATCCCTGTGAAACCACATCGCATGATCAAGGCTGGCCATCATTACGTTATCTTTAATAAATGACAGACCATGAGGTAGTGTTGCGGTTCCAATCAGGTGAAAATCCGATGCATAGGCCAGCAATGCCCTGTGCATAGACTGTGCCTCGTCCAGTTCACCCTTGAGCCTGAACCAGAAACGTTTAAATGGTGGCCTGGGTTGAGGATTAAAAGGGTCCTGATCAACAATCGGCCGGAATTCAAAGGGCCCGAAACGCGTAAACCAGCGACGCAGCTTGATGGGAGCATTTTCAAGCTGCTCTGCAGATACAAGTGGTGAGCTATCAGTGGCATCGGGATCTGGTACATCGGGCATTTCAAATTGATGTTCAAGGCCTTCCTGTGCGAGCTGAAAAGACGCTGCAAGCGTAAAAATAGGACGACCATGTTGAATCGCAACCACTCTGCGAGCGGTGAAGCTTCTGCCATCCCTGCTTCGGTCAACGTCATAGACTATGGGTGATTCCTGATCACCGGCACGAAGAAAATAAGCGTGCAGCGAATGAATCAGACGATCTTCCACCGTCGAACTGGCTGCCAGAACAGCCTGTGCCAATACCTGCCCGCCAAAAACCCTCTCGGTGCCTATGTCACGGCTGGTGCCTCTGAATAAATTAACCTCAAGCTGTTCCAGCCTGATGTGGTCAAGTAGTTCTGCAATGGTGTGCTCGCCATCAGTCATTCGAGCCTATCCTCCTTAATGTGCGTAAAATTCACTGCCATGTCACAGTTTATCTCAGCCGCAGAGCAATGGTTAAGTTCTAACACAGTAATACCTCTTGCCCGGCAACGGGTATTGGCGGAAATAGTGCCGGCGTTGTTAGTGGATTATCCCACTTCATCACAAAGAATCATTTCCATTGCCGGACCACCAGGCACAGGTAAGTCAACACTGGCCGGAGCCTGCTGCGCTGCCCTCGAAGACGCAGGCTTAACTTGCCTGGTAATTTCACTCGACGATTATTACCTACCCAAAGCGCAAAGACTGAAGCTTGCCAGATCAGAGCACTCTCTTTTTGAAGTTCGCGGTGTACCGGGAACACATGAGCTGGATCTTTTGCTGGTGCACTTACAAGCATTAATGGACCCGGATCACGGCCACATTGAGATGCCTCAATTCGACAAATCACTTGATGACAGAAATGAGGAACCAAAGATGATCAAAGCTGGATTTGTGCCGGCATTTATTTTCATTGAAGGATGGATAGTTGGAGCCCCTCCTCAATCAGGTGGTGACTTATTAACTTGTGCAAATCAATTTGAAGAGGAGAATGACCCGGATGGAGAATGGCGAAATCAGGTTAATGCCAATTTGTATGATTATTTTACTGAACTGAATAGATTTATTCAGGAACGATGGTACCTGAACGCCCCTGGTTGGGACTCAGTCCTTGAATGGCGGCTATTGCAAGCACAATCAGCCCATCAGGGGCTATTGAGCAACAAACATGATGTGTGCCGGTTCCTGGAGCACTATCATCGTCTTTGTATGCATATGCAGGCCAAATGTGAACAATGGGCGGATGTCATTATCGATTTTGATACAACACATGTACCAGTGATCAGGAGCTTTGGATGAACAGTCCCAGTCAGTTTTTATGGCACGATTACGAAACCTTTGGAACGCATCCTGCAATTGACCGGCCGGCTCAGTTCGCTGCCATTCGAACGGACTCGGAACTCAATGCCATTGGAGAACCTGTCGAATGGTACTGTGCGCCGGCAGATGACCTGCTTCCACACCCTGTCGCTTGTCTAATAACTGGCATCACACCACAAACTGCCCGAGAAAAAGGCGTTACCGAAGCCAAGTTTGCAAAGCACATTCACGCCGAAATGATGCAGCCCGGTACATGCAGTGTCGGCTACAACAGCCTGAAGTTTGATGACGAATTTTCCCGCAACATTTTTTACCGCAATTTTAGAGATCCTTATGAGCGTGAGTGGCGGAATGGAAATTCACGTTTTGATTTGATTAACCTTGCCCGAATGTGTTTTGCGCTGCGCCCCGATGGAATTGAATGGCCGCTTAATGAGGAAGGAAAACCGAGTTTCAGACTAGAACATTTGACCAAAGCCAACAACATTGGCCACGAGGGAGCGCACGATGCGCTTGCTGACGTGAGGGCAACCATCGACCTTGCTAGATTAATAAGGCAGCGGCAACCAAAACTATTTAACTGGGCCCTGGGGCTAAGGGATCAAAAAGCTGTACTTCGCTTACTTGACGTCCTTAATCCTAAACCGGTATTGCATACCAGCAGCCGCATTCCTGCAAATCGTGGCTGCACCAGTTTGTTTTTACCGCTTGCCGTATACCCCGACAGGCCAAAGTCAATTATTGCCATCGACTTAATGAGTAATCCGGATACGCTTATCAGTGGCACTGCCGAAGAAATATCAGATCTGGTATTTATCACCGCCGACGCACTGCCTGAAGACATGGAAAGAATCCCACTGAAGGCAATTCATAGCAATAAGCTTCCAATGCTGGCCCCAAGCAGTACGCTCAAAGGTGTCGATACAAATAGAATCGCTCTCGATCCCGAGCTTTGCAATAAAAATGCAGATCGTATTCTCGGCCACCTTGAAAGTATTCGAATGAAAGTCATGGAGGTTTTTACCCGTTCTTATGGAGAAAATTCTGATGACCCGGATTTGATGCTCTACAGCGGTGACTTTTTCAGCTCACATGATCGGGCACTAATGAACAAAATATTGTTGACAAAACCGGTAGATTTGGCCTCTTTGGCCCTCCCTTTCCAGGACAAACGGCTGGCGGCTATGCTTTTTCGCTATCGGGCACGAAATTTCCCGGAGACTATGTCAAGCCAGGAAGCTGAAAAGTGGCTTGTAGACCGAAAATACAGAGCAACTCATCCGCCGGTACATGGCAAACCCGGTCTGGAAGAATTGCATAATGAGGTAAAACTTTTAAAGTTGAAATCCGGCAATGACCCGCATGAAAATCGGATTCTTGATCAACTTGATTCATGGTATCAAGGACTTGCGCAAGAGCTTCAAATATGAACGCAGTGAAGGGAACTTTAGCAGAAAAATAATCAAGCACTTAGCACCACAATCTAGACTTGATTCGACACTTTATGCACAAGTGGTTGATTGTCGTAGTGACATCATCCAATACCGCCCTTCAGCATGAATTATTTATCTATTTATTTATAAGTTATTGTTTTTATTCTTAAATTTATATGTGGTCATTTTTTGACCAATCTATACTCAAGCCCACCCAGACTCTCGCCCAGCACTTTTACACACAATGTTATCCACAGGTTTTGTGGATAACATTTTCAAGCAACATTCAGTGCTAACTGTGCTTCAGGAACATACCTTTTTTTGCCTGATTTTCTGCCTGCAGTAGTGTTCAGAAGGCGACGACGAGCAACTGGAGAAACGAACTCAACATGAGTACCGTCAGAAAACTGCATCATCCAAATCCCAATCGGATCTGACTCCTGATCCTGAACTGCAACGATGCCGGATATGGTTTTTCCAACCAGGTTGATTTTTGAACTCATTGTCTTGCTCCTACAAATTGATGAGTGTATTAAAACCCATTGCTTTCTCAAAACATGAGAGCAAATTTGGACTACAAACCTTTACCAAATTTACCTACATACAGTCAGTCAGGAAGCCCAGTTTCCTGTCCTGAAAGATGCCATACGCTGGATAGGCATTCCCGGCCAGTTCCGGGGCAACATTAGCTGAAGAAGGGGATTACAAATGAAATCTTTTATTACACTTGTTTTGACACTAATTTTTAGTATTGCTAGCTGGGCCGCTACAGCCGTGAATATCAACACGGCCAGCGCTGAAGAAATCGCATCGGCATTAAAAGGTGTCGGGATGTCGAAAGCAGAGGCCATCGTGGTCTATCGCGAGATAAACGGTACATTCATGCACATTGATGAACTCGTCAATGTCAAAGGCATTGGCATTCGCACCGTTGACCTGAATCGTGAAGTCATCACCTTAAAGGGTGAGAACGAATTGGCATCCGGCGAAAAGTAGTCATTTGGGGTATTTGGTTTTCCGGGTTGGTTTTCAGCCCGGAAAATCCTGGCTAACCGGCTATTGCTTACCCAGAATTATCGGGTAGAAATTGCCTGCTACCAAAAGCATGAGCCAAAGTGGTTTGATCGGTATATTCAAGTTCACCACCCAGTGGCACGCCATGTGCAATCATGGATACACTGATATTCAGTTTTTGGGCCATGCGCTGTAAATAATACGCAGTTGCCTCGCCTTCAACTGTCGGGTTGGTGGCAATGATCATTTCTTTTGGTGGCTCATCCTCGAGTCTTTTCGCCAGGTCATCGAGTCCTAATTCAGCTGGACCCATTCCATCCAGGGGGCTCAGTCTGCCAAGCAGTACGAAGTAAACACCTCGGAAGGCAGTAGCCTGCTCTAGCGCCAGCACATCAACCGGTGATTCAACAATACATAGCAAGCTACGGTCACGCGCCGGGTTCGTGCAAATACTGCACAGTTCATGTTCGGTAAGATCCCGGCATTTCGTGCAACGGCCAATCCTTTCCATCGCCTCGCCCAGAACTACAGAAAGCTGTTGTCCGCCTTCGCGATTTCTTTCCAACAAATGTAGCGCCATTCGCTGAGCTGTTTTCTGCCCAACACCGGGTAAACAGCGCAGTCCATCAATCAAGCGTTCAAGCAATGTTTGATTACTCATATTGGAATTATTCAGACTTGAACAAACAATTAAAAGGGAAGCTTCATACCGGGTGGAAGTTGCAGGCCTTGCGTCATTCCAGCCATTTGTTCCTGAGTAGTCTCGGCGACCTTGTTTACCGCATCATTGATTGCTGCAGTGAGCAGATCTTCAAGCATTTCAAGGTCATCATTCAAAACCGGATCAATTTTCACTTTCTTGACCGCGTGTTTGCCATTCATGAATATTTCAACCATTCCACCACCGGACTGTCCGGTCACTTCAAGCTTGGCGAGCTCTTCCTGTGCCTTCATCATTTCCTGCTGCATTTTTTGTGCCTGTTGCATCAGGCCTGCAATATTTCCTTTCAAGGCTTGTACTCCTGAGTTGTTCTGCTGCCGTTATTGCAGCGGCTGAATCGAATCCGTAACAATTTCTGCTCCAAAACGTTCTTTAAGCTCTCTGACATTAGGATCCTGGTCAATAGCTCGTTCTGCTTCATTCATCAGCTGTAGGCTGGCGTTTTCACCAATTACCGCCGGCGTAATAATCGCCTCACTGGCTGAGTGTAAGGCCAGATTAATGTCATGACCCAACTGTGAAGACAAAGCCGACTGTAATTTCAGCACCATGTTTTCCGACCCCAGGTGACGAACGTTATCGGGAATGAGGAACTGCCATTTATCACCTGACTTGGACTCAAGCTGTATATTTCGTGCAAGTTCTTTCACTGGCCCTTCAAGTTTGAGCCGTGGAAGAAGGCCATTCCAATCCTCGGGGTCTTTTTGATCCTCGACAATAGTGCTGGCGGAAGCAGTTTTTGCCGGAACAGGTGAAGCAGCTGATGCTACTTTCTTAGGGGGACTAACAGCTTTAGTGCCTCCCCCACTGCTTCCGGCAGCTCCCGCAGAACCCACTGTGGCCGGGCGAAAAGCCAGCATTCGCATTAAAGTCATCTCTAGACCGGTCCGTGGATTTGGCGCGATGCCCAGATCCCGCCCACCCTGAATTGCGATTTGATAAAACAGTTGGGAATCTTCCGGCGAAAACATTTCAGAAAGCTTTACAACGGAATCCCAATCACTTCTTTCCGGATCTTTGTAGGAAGGTGCGATCTGCACCAGACAAACACGATGCAATACTTCGGCAATTTCAGTCAATACGGATTCCAAATCCCTGGCTTGAGCGGCCAGTTCACTGACAATTTCCAGAATGGCAGGTGTATCACCTGTCGCGATACCTTCGAGAATTGTTGCAACATGTGCGTGATCAACACTGCCCATCATGTTGGCAACTTCATCATCGATCAGTTTGCCACCACCGTACGCTATGGCCTGATCCAGCAGGCTCAACCCATCACGCATGCTGCCATCTGCAGCACGTGAAATCCGCGCAACAGCAGCATCGTCGGCCTCTATTGACTCGGATTTCAAAATCATTTTTAGATAATCACCAATCTGGTCCGGTAGTAAACGCCTCAAATTGAAACGTAAGCACCGCGAAAGAATGGTTACCGGAATTTTTTGCGCATCAGTCGTTGCAAGGACAAACTTTACGTGGGCAGGTGGCTCTTCCAGTGTTTTAAGCAATGCATTAAAACTGCTGGTCGACAACATGTGAACTTCATCGATGATGTAGACCTTATAGCGGCCACGCGAAGGTGCAAATTGCACGGTATCCAATAGCTCGCGAGTATCATCAACTTTGGTTCGTGAGGCCGCGTCGATTTCAAGCATATCGTGGAACCTGCCTTCATCAACATCAACACAACTGCCGCATTCGCCACATGGCGTTGAAGAAACACCATTTTCACAGTTAAGGCATTTGGCCAGAATTCGAGCAAGAGTGGTTTTACCGACACCACGGGTGCCCGTGAACAAGAAGGCATGATGGACGCGGTCATTATCCAGACCATTAACCAGGGCGCGGACTACAGCTTCCTGTCCGACCAAGTCTTTGAAAAATTTGGGACGCCATTTACGCGCCAGTACCTGGTAGCTCATTTAGTCTCGATCAACGTTTAAATTCTATCAATTAAGCAATAATGCACTATAACAGATGGTGAGTGGCAGCCCCTGCCCGCCGCTCCCCGGCACCCGATTTCACTGCTGCCGCTGCTCCCTTCCGGGTCTGACGGGGTTCACAACTCATCGCTGCGGGGTGACTGGCAAGGGCCACCATAGAGCCGTTGCCGACAACTGCCAGCAAACGGGAAACGCATTGTGCCGTAAGGAGCAGAGTCCTTCAACACTGCGCTTCATTGGTTTTAACATTGCCATCTGACAAGATGGTAATTTGGCCCTGCAGGTCTCCAAATCTGGAGACATCAAACTGAATAACCGGAATTGTTGCATAGCCCATTTCACGAGCAATAACAGCACCTAAGGTTAAAATCTGATCTGCTTCACCCAAGATAATTCCTGCCGGTCCGCACCCTCTGTATAAAGTTTCAAGCAATATTGCGCTGCCTGAACTGGAACCGATTGATCGGTGCATTAAGAGAATTTTACCTTCTATTGATATACCAAATTGTGGATGTCTACTATCAATGATGCGCCCTTCCAGCGGATCCACCGCACCCCAGAAACTCAAATCCTGTTGTAGATGCAGTGCCTCTCCCGTTGCACTGCCCGCAACCAGTACACGGCCTGAATGAATACTCATGCCAAACCCCATGCTGAAGGATCTCTTATCACCCGACCGGCAACCGCACTTTCGACGCATTCAGACAGGCTGCCAAATACCACGTCATGGCCGATAAGTGAGGAACTATAGTGGGCAAACTTTCCGGAGTTCGTCATTAGCACCCCACCCTTGGCCTCTATTACCGGTGTCACCACTACGCAGGTGTCCAAAATTAGCCGGACATTTCCTTTTTCAAATACCTGCAGCCAATTTCGTTGTTCAAGTTCCCCGAGCACATGTCTACCTGTGCACACGTAAACCGGCACTTTGAATTTGCGCCCTGCCATCAGGGCAAACAGTGATTCGAATTCGGTTAAGGAAAAATGTGGGCTACCCAGTGCAACCACATCGAGCTGATCACCAACGGCGGAGTTCATTCTGCGATGTTCTGCCATCAACATTTCAGGCTTGAGTTCAATTAACTTATTAACCCGGCGTCCACCAGTTGCTTCTTTTACCGTTCTGGCTTCAGGCGTAACGCCGGCAACATGAAAAAGCGCTACCGCGCCAGTTGATGCGGCAGCAGCGCCAAGAGACTTCAATTTATCTTCAGAAACATCAGTTGGAAGGCCTTTAATTACGGCAATTTCAGATCCGACTTCCCTACCTAAGCAGCCGCCAAGCACCGGATAGAAATCATCTCTTTGCTTCAAGCTTTCGGGAATAGATGAAGTGTCGATCAGTATTGTTGCGAAACGGTTTTCTTTGATGTGCATGCCACTTTTCGGGGCATAGCCGGTCAGTGCGCAGCATATGTCCAGGAAATCACTGTAGCGATTGGTTCGCGCGCCCAGCACCGAATTGGCGAAAACAACGGCATTGCTCTCCGCCCAGGCAACCTGTTCCCCTAAGGCTGGACGGAAACCCGCCTGATATGGAGCACAGGTCCACGAAGGGGTACATCCCATCGCAACATAAGCATTCATCTGGCGAATGGCCAGATCACGCATTTCACCCTTCAGCAAAACATTTTCAGGGCGCACAAGATCCATTGCACCGACATTAAGGGACGTTGGAACACGTACCCTGCCCCCTCCCTCTTTGAGTTTCTCCGCGTAATAACAGCCCGTTGCACCGTGCATCAAGCAACCATCAACATGCACGGAAGTAACGGAAACAAACTCAGATACACCTTCGACATGTGCCATATCAAGCAAAACACGCATCGCCATAGCGGCAGCTTCGCCGTGATTTCCGGCAAGCAGTTCTTGTTGATCAGAAGAGAGGTTCATAGCTGCCCTATTGTCGGGGTGAAATACCTCAGGTCACAAGTGTTAGTTCCAAGGATTCTATCGCTTGCCACGGATTCATTTCATTGAGAGACTTGTGGAATGAAAATTGAACAGTTTGTCGAACTACTGGGGCAGGAAAAAGGTACAGCGATCCTGCGTACTGATAACCAGCAAAAAGCAGCTTTGGCTATGGAAGCTGCGATTCGTGGTGGATTCAAAATCATAGAATTCACATTGACCATTCCGGGTGCTTTCGAATTGATTCAAGATTTCTCGAAACGCGGAGATGTGGTTGTCGGCGCTGGTACGGTGCTTAATACTGAAGAGGCCAGAAAGTCAGTGGAAGCAGGAGCAAAATTTCTGGTATCTCCGGTGGTGGACGAAGCCGTCATTCGCAGTGCCAGCGAAATGGGGGTGGCCAGTCTTCCAGGAACTCAGACTGCAACAGAAATGCTGCAAGCCCATAATTACGGAGCAACTTTTTGTAAACTGTTCCCCGCACCAAGTACAGGCCCGAATTACGTGAAAGCCATTCTGGGACCACTGCCCTTCCTCAAAATTGTACCCACCAATGGTGCAGATCAGTTCAATGCCGGCGAATGGATTAAAGCAGGTGCATTCGCCGTGGGCTTTGTAGTGCCGCTATTTGACCCGGTTTTTATGGCGAACTCGGATTGGGATGCGATTGAAGAACGAGCACGTG
>JBLHGQ010000040.1:0-22294 GCA_047614505.1 Rhodothermales bacterium
CTGCGCGAAGTCTCATTCAAAATTGTTCCCGACAATTTTGTCGAACCGGTTCGAACCCTGCTGAATACATCAAACAAAAAAACCACCCGTTGGGTGGTTTTGCTGTTTGGCGCGCCCGACAGGATTCGAACCTGTGACCCCCAGATTAGGAATCTGGTGCTCTATCCTGCTGAGCTACGGGCGCAGAAAATAGATCTAATAACGAATTGCCATGTATAAGTTCTTGCCGGCACTTCCTGTGCCTTTATTCAGAGTCGCTTCGCGACCTAATAAATTGCGAGGATACTGCCTCGCAACAGGGTGCTCTATTCTGCTGAGCTACGGGCGCCTTAAAAACAGGAATGGTATTTTAACCGAGTAATTACCAAGCAGGTCTTATTTATCCAATACTTCCCGTGCCTTGTGAAGCGCTTCGATGGCTTTATCAAGGGCACTGACTTTCATTCGCTTTTGATCAATCGTAAGCGTTATACCATCTTGTTCCAGATGGGTGATCGTGCTCTCATTCCCATCTTGAGCATGAATTTCCTTAACCCTGTAAGTGGTCACTGGCCTGGAATAACCTCTGACCGAAATTGACTCCGCTTCGTTGGCCTCAACCCAATCCTTGACCAGCGAATAGGTTTCATGAGCCAGTAAAATACCACCGACTTCGGATTCTCGTTCCAGTCGTGCGGCGAGATTCACTTCACCACCAATAATTGTGTAGTCCATTCGATTTTCGCTGCCGAAGTTTCCCACTGTGCAGTAACCGGTGTTGATGCCAATGCGAATTTCGAGTGGTCGCTCCAGACCAGCATTTAGCCATTCGGCTTGAAGTTCACGCATGCGACGCTGCATCGCAATTGCCATGTGCACACAGGCTGAAGCATCTTCCTTTACGCCCCTGGTATCAGGATCTCCAAAATAAAGAACAATGGCGTCCCCAATAAACTTGTCGAAGTTAGCACCATAATCTTGAGCGATCTTGACCATTTCGGTCAGATATTGATTGAGCAAAGCGGTTAGCTCTTCTGATTCCAGTTGGTCTGTAGTCTCTGTGAAACCTGCAATGTCAGAGAAGAACACCGTCAGTTTTTTACGCTGCGAAGCAATAGCCACCTGTTCTTTTCCTTCGAGAACAACCCGGTAAAGTTGGGGTGAAACGTATTTGGCCAACTGACTGGAAACCCGCTCCAGTGTGCTCCTGGATTCTTCAGTTATCTGTTGAGCCTGGAGATTTTCAAGCCTCAGACGAACGGATCTCTTTAGGTCATGCCAGTTTTGCCACATGGAAAGAGCGACTGCAGACATAGCCCCAAAATACATCAAAACCAGCCAGGGTAAAGTAAGTAGATTATTCCAGTAAGCGGAGAAGAAACTTGCCACAACAATTGGGCTCATATAGGCAATTGATGCACTCGGTACACTTGGCATCATGGACACCGAGCCGTAGATTAAAAGATACATCACAACAATCATGGATATACCATCTACCTGGTTTATTTCTGTACTCATCAGGTAAAAAGTAACTGCCCATGCAAAGCCCAGGAAAAATGAGTAATAAGTGATGGTTAGGATGCGGCGTTTACTGACACTTTCAGGGCGGTGCTTGCCTCTAATGCGAAAATAACTGTATATCATGGGTAACAACAAAATTAGCACCGCTGCGAAGCTGTATATCGCACCGGTGGTTAGAGCTACAGGCCAGGTAATAAATACAATGGCAATTACGGGGTAGGCATTGCCGAATAAAAGTGCAGGCATATAATTATGCGCCTGCACCGATTGCACAATACGAATTTCATCCGCGATAGCTTGCTGGCTTACCGAAATGGGATTTGTTTTGTTTTGATGCCCGGTCGGTTCAGTTTCAATCATTTTGTTTAAGGAGCCTCCTCACTTATTCCTTCGCTATGTAACTAGCGACTTCCCACAATGGCAAGATAATCTCCATCAGGGCTGCTGGCTAAGCGGGTGATATTGGCAATCCCGAATTCCTGAAAATCGGCGTTTAGTGCCCAGGAAGATTCATTCGCCGCTCTGCGATAAAGCTTGCTGCCGGACCCCATCCAGTAACCTCCGCTTGAATCCACTTCAAAATCCTCTATGCCGGGAAACAAGTCCATCACCTTAGTTTGAACCATATTCTCAGCATCAAAAGAAGCAATGGACCAGGGTTCAGAGTTCTTGTCGACGAAAAGTATGTGCCCGGTTTGCGGGTGCTTGCGTAATGTGCGACCGACATTTGTTGCGAGCAACTGTGATGGCTGGTCCCCAACAGTTGCTTTGTGCAAAGTAAAGCTGTCACCAAGGATGAATACTGCGACGGTTTCTGAATCAAGCCAGCTTTGATAGCCCACCGGTTCGACATTGGGCATCAACAACTTGGCCTCACCACTTGAAACTGAAATACTCCATAAGCGTTGTAACTGATCTGGCAGCTCAACCCTGATAACGGAAACCACATCCAGGCCTGGAACCGGGGTAGGGGAGTACTCACTTTCTGGAGAGTGGTTGACGAGGCTTAAACTCCTGCTTTCTACATCAAAGCGGGCAATGTCAGTCTGGCCGTCTGTCTGCTCTGCGGTAAAGTAAACCGTCCTTCCATCCAGGGAGAACATTGGTTGATTGTTATAGCGTTCGGCAGAACTGATTAATGTCAGTTCGCTGGCTATTCCATCGTCAATCTCGGTTAACCAGATCGATGTAAGTGGTAATCCTTGCGCATTTGCTTTGAATGACATCGTGAGAATGCCAATAAAAAACAAAACCGGCAGTGTCACTCGTTCAGAAGGCATCGTTATCTCCCAAGTATGCTTAGCAAATCGCTTCCAAATTCATTTTGCCGCCAACCTTGTAATTTCAGTGGCCACTCATTTTCGCCATTTTGAATTAGACTCTCCAGGTCTTTTTTGGATGCTAGAACGGTCGATTCGACGCCCATTTCATCGGCTTTCTTTTTAATTACCGCACGCATATCTGTAAGCATTTTTCGTTCGGCGGGGGTCGGTTCTTCAATCATTGGAAGTTGATGACCTGAAGAAAGAGTGTTTTTTACCCGTTCAATCAGCTTTTCCCCGTGCCGTTCTATGGCTTGAGAGTGAAAATCATCAATAGTCTTTAAGGACTCAATAGACGTCATCTTACTTCTGGAGATGGAAAGTAAAATCGGATCAGGGACCACAAAACCGCGGGGTCGATTACGCTCGCGGGCCTCTTTTTCACGCCATTGTGACAAGGACTGCAAAATCGCCAGGCTTTCTCCATCCAGACGTCCAATTCCACGGATACGCTGCCAAAAAATATCCTGATCACCGCTAAAGCGTGCTTTATCCAGCTGCTTCTGACAATCTTCCTCAAACCAACTTAGTCTGTTTTTTTCCTCGAGCCTCGACTTGAGTATTTCCCACATCAATGGCAACAGACATACATCCAGGGCGGCATATTTGAGTTGTACCTGCCTTAGCGGGCGTGCACACCAGTTCGATCGGGTCTGATCCTTGTCAATAGCTACACCGATCAGCCATTCGGCAGCTGTATGGTAGCCTGACTGAAGCGGCTTTCCCAAAAGTGCGCAAGCCAATTGCGTATCTATCATCGGTTCTGGAAGCGCACCAATTGCAGAGCTAAGAACGTCAAGATCTTCTGAAGGGCTATGGATAATTTTGCTGATGGAAGGATCCTCCAGCAACTCGCGTAAAGGCTCCACTGCCCCCTTTACCAGGGGGTCAACCAGCCATACCGTATGCCCATCCGATAGTTGAACGAGCCCAATATTGGCATAGAAAGTACGTTCCCTGACAAACTCTGTATCAAGTCCAAGAAACGAGCAGCGTTTCCAGGCTTTTGAGGCACGCGAAATTTGTGCTTCAGTGTTTAGCAATAAGGCTGAATTTGCGGCCTCCATTGCTGTCTCAATGGCATTGGAATTATTCATCTTTTGCTTGATATATTTTCTCTCAAAAGCTTTGTAACTATTGTTACACAAAGGATTTATCGGGTTTTTACAAACTTGTTGCAACACCTGTTCTGGGTTATTGTGTTTGCCTGTTTTCCCGGACCAGGATGAACCTGCGGCAACCTTAACATGGGTTTGCCGGATGCAAAGGAAATTGCATGAAAATTACGTCTTCACTACATCACTGGATATGTATAGCGCTCATTGCGTTTATTCTACCTGTGTCGTCGACATTGTTGGCTCAGGAAGAGGATTCCGGGTCGGCTACACCTTCTTCTAACGAAGGGGATTCAAACGAAGACGGATCCAGACGAGTGCGGCGTTTGGGTGATGTTGAATCCGATGAATGGAAGATGGACTTAAGTATTCCAAGCGGACCAACGGGTCAGGAACAAAACTCTCAATATGACCTTCCCGATGCGGAACAAAATGCCCGCTTACAACAGCTTTTGTCATCGCTTGCGACCAATCCTGGCAATCGTAAAGACATGGATAATCTCGATGCACTTTTAAGTGAAGTGCTACTGCAAGCAGATGAACTGGCAGGCCTGGGCAGCCTGGATGATATGGAGCAGTTGCTGGGCATTATTCGCTACATCAACTTGCGCAAAGCAGGCCTGGAGGAAGCATTCAATCATTTACAGAATTTGCGCAATGTTGACGGCTGGTTGTTGGCAGCCTCGCAAGCCATGAATGCAGGAATGATCATTGAACCGGAAGGCAGCAGTACCCTGTATTTCCTCGATCGGGTTCTGGCAGTGGATCCCGAAAACGAAAGGGTTCAGACAGAATTGTTAAAGGTTCAGACCATTCTTATAGACAGGGCACTGCAATCGGCACGGGAACTTGATTTCGAACAAGCTGAAGAGTGGCTTTATGAATCATCTCTGGTCAGAGGGCCCCAGGACCTGGTTGAGGAAGCCGGTCAACAGGTTGCGGCATACCAGGCCAGGCAAGTAGATAAAATCGAGCAGAACATATTTGCTGCGATCGCGGAAAATGATTTTGATAAGGCTGAGTTCGACATGATTGACCTCATTGCGCTGGTGGGCAATGACGCGCGGGTTCAGGCATTACGATCCCGACTTGGCGCCGCTAAAAGGTATGGACAATATTCCCCGGGGGAAGTGATTCGAGATGCCTTAAAAAATGCTGAGGGCACGGCACCAGCGGTTGTGGTGATCAAGTCCGGTAGCTTTTTGATGGGGTCTCCGGAATCTGAAGCCGGGCGGAGTGAAAGCGAGGGTCCACAACATCGGGTAACTTTGGAGCGTGGCTTTGCCTTAGGTTTGCATGAAGTTACTGTTTCTGAATTTCGGACGTTTGTTGAAGCAACCCGCTTCCGTACGCAGGCGGAAACTGTCGGCAATTCCAGAGTGTACAATGAGCAATCAGCACGTATCGCCAGTCGAGAAAATGTTAGCTGGGCTCATGATTACCAGGGTAAACCTGCGCGTGATAATGATCCGGTGATTCATATTGACTGGTATGACTCGCAAGCGTACGCCGATTGGTTGTCGGAGCAAACCGGCAAAAAATACCGGCTTCCAACCGAATCTGAATTTGAGTATGCGATACGTGCCGGTTCGGTCACCCAGTATTGGTGGGGCGACGATCGTCCAGAGCAACTGGTGGAAAACCTGACCGGTTCTGAAGACGAGTCGGTCAGCGGTCGGCGCTGGACTGCGGGGTTCCGGAGATATGAAGACGGTTACTGGGGCCCTGCACCAGTGGCATCATTCATGATAAATTCATTGGGAATCTTTGATCTGGCTGGAAATGTCAGTGAATGGGTTGAAGATTGTTGGCATCAGACTTATTCATTGGCGCCCGCTGATGGAACTGCATGGGTGAACCCTGGATGCCAAAGGCGGGTGGTAAGAGGGGGTTATTGGGCTGGTGCTTCAGACCAGGCACGCTCTGCATCCAGACTGTCAGCAGCCGCCAATTTGCATGGCCCAAGGGTAGGAATGAGAATCGCCCGGGATTTATGAACGTTTTTTAGATTTGCAGTGATGTTTTCCTGATTTTTCCTGTTTTGCCACGGGCTGACTCGCATTCCCGGCCAGGACAGTATTTATTACCCACGCGAGCCGGAAGCCCCCCTTTTTCAATTGATCCTGCACGGATATCCAGCTGTTGTCTGCAAATTCATCAGAGATTTCCAAAGTGCCGGGGTAAGATCGTGTCTCGGCAAATGCATGTGATTCATTCGTCCATGAAACAACCTCAGAGGCCTGCCAGTTTGCGGATGGATTGGCCCCGCTGCGCTCGCTGAGTTGATCATAAAGACTCATCCAGGAATCACTGCGGTCACGAATTAGCCTGCTATCCCAAAAGCTGTGAAGATTGATCTCTTCTTCATTGAAAACGACATTGACGTCATTACCGCCCCGGTCCTTGCCGAATCCGGCATGCAGGGGCTGGTGTAAATCACCCACCAGATGGCAGACCCAGCCAAAAGCCTGTTGGCGCTTCTCAAGCGATATATCTGCGTTTCCCAGTTCTTTCGCATACTCGCCAATTGCTTCAGTAACGCACATACCGGTTGGGCAATCTCGCTCCATTACGTACAGTGATTCGCCGGGCACCATATTGATGTAATGCTTTGGCTCACTCCAACTGCCTTCCTCGGTAGCCCGGTACTCGTCCGGCCAATTGCACCACTCAACCAGAGTATCGGTGTCATTGCTACCCATGATTTTGTGCAGCTCATTGAGCGCACCCTTGTCCAGATAATCCAGGCCGATCGCACCAACAATGCGGTGGCCTTCTGCACCCCATGCTCCGCATATGGCAGGAAATGAAAGGCTTGAAGCTAAAACCAGGGCTGTGACTTTTTTGAAGTTTATGGATCTGTTCATAAGTCTATTGTGAACACTTGAAGGAAAAAAATCAGAAATAAATTACTGGTCACTGGTCACTAGTCACCCACCTGATGGCGTATCACATTACCCTCGACCATAAAAATGACATCTTCAGCGATGTTGGTTGCCATGTCGGCAATTCGCTCCAGGTACCTTGATGTGGATAGAAGACCAACCGCTCTTTGAATAGTGTTTGTATCACTCTCCATTAGCGTCTGCATATCGGTGAACATTTGACGATGCACATCATCCACATCGTTATCCATTTCGATCACAGTTCGTGCTAATTCAACATCCAGCTTCACCAGTGCTTCCAGACTGTCATGAACCATAATGCGAATGCTTTTTAGCATGACCCCGGAGAATCCGGGCGGGAAAGGAATAGGGTCCTGTTTGGAAAGGAACACAGCCATTTTCGCAATATTAATAGCGAAATCACCCATGCGCTCAAGGTCATTATTGACCTTTAAGACCACAACAATAAATCGAAGATCACCTGCGACAGGCTGGTGAAGCGCGAGAATTTTAAGACATTCTTCTTCGATTAATACTTCTTTTTCATTTATCAGTAACTCCGCACTGAAAACCCCTTCTGCCAATTCCGGGCGACGCTCGTTCAACGCCAGTATGGCGTTATTGGTAGCGCGTTCAACCATACTGCCTAATTCAAGAATTTCCTTTTTCAGCAGATCCAGATCTCTTTGTAAATGTAGCGACATATTGTCCTCGGCTTTTATCCAAACCGGCCAGTAACGTACTGCTCTGTCCGGGTTTTCTCAGGGTTGGTGAATATTTTGTCGGTAACACCAAATTCAATCAGATCACCCATTTCCATAAAGGCCGTGAAATCCGAGATTCGGGCAGCCTGTTGCATATTGTGTGTGACGATGACAATGGTGTAGCGGGCTTTAAGGTCGAAAAGTAAATCCTCAATTCGTGCTGTCGAGATGGGGTCCAGAGCAGAACACGGCTCGTCCATAAGAAGAATATCGGGAGCCATTGCCAGTGCTCTGGCTATGCAAAGGCGTTGTTGCTGCCCCCCTGAAAGGCTCAGAGCGGATTCATGAAGACGGTCCTTCACCTCATCCCAAAGCGCCGCTTGTTTTAGCGATTGTTCTACTAATTCTTCCATGGCACCATCATATTTGTTGATTCCCGGTCCCCAGGCGACATTTTTGTAAATTGATTTCGGGAAGGGGTTAGGTTTCTGAAAAACCATTCCGATGCGACTCCGTACAGCTACCGGGTCCACATCTCTTGCGTAGAGGTCCAGACCGTTGTACGAAAGCTTTCCTTCGGTAGTGACGCCGGGCACGAGGTCATTCATCCGGTTCAGAGATCGCAACAAGGTGCTTTTTCCACATCCGGAAGGGCCGATAACAGAAGTAATCTGGTTTTTTGCAATTGGAAAAGAAACATCTTTTACAGCGGCCTTTCCGGAATAACTGATGGTTACATGCTGCAACTCCAGAATAGGGGGCAGTGCTTCCGGCGCTTGATTCTTGTAGCTCAATTGGGATGAGTTCAACTTAGTTTTTTCTCTGTTTTGTGGCGAATAAATATGGCGGTGGCGTTCATCATTACCAGCACAAGCAAAAGGACAATAATGGCACCTGCGGCAAGCTCATGAAACTCCTGTTGGGGCCGGGATACCCAGTTGAATATTTGAATGGGCAAGGCTGTAAACGCATCCATAGGACCTTCCGGCAGGAATGCAACATAAGTCAGCGCACCAATCATAATCAGCGGTGCTGTTTCTCCAATAGCGCGAGATAAGGCCAAAATTACACCGGTAAGAATTCCCGGAAAAGCAGCTGGCAGCACATGTGACCGTGTGGTTTGCCAGCGTGTTGCACCCAGGGCGAAAGCTGCGTGTCGTATGCTGGTGGGCACCACCTTGATTGCCTCTCTACTGGCAATAATGATCACAGGCAGAATGAGCAGACTCATGGTCATGGCACCCGATATCAAGCTGCGTTCCAATCCCATTCCGCGCACGAAAACCGCAAGACCAATAATTCCGTAAACAATTGAGGGCACACCAGCCAGATTAGCGATGTTGATTTCTATAAATCGATTAAGCCTGCCTTTCATGCTGAATTCTTCAAGGTAAAGAGCACTGGCGACACCAACAGGGATTGAAATTATCGCGACCATACTGATCAACCATAATGTGCCTGCCAGTGCAGATTTGATGCCGGCTTTTTCCGGGAATCTTGAAGGGAAACTTGTGAGGAACTGAAAATCAATCCATTTAAAACCATTGATGCAAATTTGGAACACTAAAACGACAAGCAGCAACGCTCCCAGCCACGTAACGGTTGCGCAAAAAAATGCAAACAGTCTGGCTTTTCGATGCCGGCTTTCAAGCTGATTGCTATGAAGAGGGTTGACCGTCACCTGCATTACTGGTGGTTTAGCTACCCCAGAGTGCATATTGAGCCTTTCAAGAGTGCTCATTAATCGTATACCTCGCGATATCGATTCAAAAGCCATTGCGAGCAGATATTAATGAGCAATGTGATGACAAATAGCAGTGCGGCCACAGCAAAAAGTGTTTGGTACGCAATCCCGCCTGCGGGTGTGTCTCCCATACTCACCTGAACAATATAGGCCGTCATAGTCTGGATACTCTCGGTCAGGCTTAAGGACAAATTCGGGGTGGCCCCGGCGGCCAATGTTACAGCCATGGTTTCACCGATTGCGCGGGAAATTGCCAAGAGAAATGACGCCATAACGCCAGATAAGGCGGCAGGTACCACGACCTGGGATGTCACTTCATAGGAAGTTGCGCCCATTGCATAGGCGGCTTGTCGCAAGGTATCGGGTACTGCACGTAGGGCATTGTCGCTGAGTGTGGCGATCATTGGCAGAATCATAATGCCTACGACAATTGCACCACTCAAAGCGTTGAACACCTGGATTTCAGGAATCAATATTTTGAGTACAGGGGTGACAAAGGTTAGTGCAAAATATCCGTACACAACCGTCGGTATGCCTGCAAGCAACTCCAATACAGGCTTGACCACAGTTCGCACTTTTGGGGATGCGTATTCACTCAAATAAGTGGCACTGGCTAGTCCTGCAGGTATCGCGATAAGCGCCGCACCGATGGTTACTATCATTGTTCCCCAAAGAAGAGGCAATACTCCATACGAGCTGGGTTCGAACAGTGGTACCCAACTGGTGCCGAACAAGAATTCTGCAGGTGAAACTTGTTGAAAAAAACCGAAAGACTCACTGGCCAGCACAAAGATGATGGCCACAGTTGTGACAATCGATAACAGGGCGCAAAGGGCGAGCCCTGATTGAATCAAAGACTCGCCCCAGCGGGTGCTCCCCTTGCGACTGATGCTATGTGACATGTGAGTCAAGTGAGGTAACCTCTTTCTAATGGGTAGAAAGCAGGTTGAGAGCCAATTTACCTTGATCACCGGCGTAGGAAGATCCGGACTCACCATTCTTAACTCTGGCCAATGCGCGCTGATAAGCGCGATCCTGAAGAGGGATATATCCAACTTCAGTGGCCAATTGCGAAGCATTTGTGATGTAGAAATCAGCAAACGCTCTGACCTCCTCACGTTGAAGCGCATCTTTGCGGATATAGATAAATATCGGTCGTGACAAAGGCGAATAACTGCCGTCATTTATGGTTTTAGGCGACGGTGTAACCGGTCCAGTGCCGCCATCGATTGGTACCAGCTTCAGCTTGTCCTTGTTGGCTGCATAATAAGCAAAGCCAAAGTAGCCAAGAGCGCCAACATCACCGCTTATTCCCATTACCAACGCGTTGTCGTCCTCGCTGGCAGTGTAGTCCGGTCTGGAAGCTCCTGATGTCCCGTTAATGGTTTCAGAGAAGTAATCGAACGTGCCGGAATCAGTGCCAGGGCCATATAAACGAATGGGCTGGTTCGGCCATTCGGGCCTTATATCGCTCCACAATTTTACAGTGCTTCCCGGTTGCCAGATTTTTTGTAACTCGGCAATACTCAAGTGATCTATCCAGGTGTTCTCTTTATTGACGATGACAGAAAGACCATCATAGGCGACCGGGATTTCAAGAAATTCAATGCCACCTTCTTCAGCAAGTTTTTGCTCTGAAGCCTTGATTGGACGGGAAGCGTCATTGATATCTATTTCACCAGCCAGAAATTTTTTAAAGCCCCCGCCTGTTCCTGAAACACCCACTGTGACTCGAACCCGGGGTTGAACTGCAAGAAATTCTTCTGCCACGGCCTCGGAAATTGGAAATACCGTACTGGAGCCATCGAGTGAAACAGTTCCCCTCAGTTTTTCAGCTGCCATCGTCTGATTCGTAATGACCAATGCTGCAATTGCAGTGAAGCCCATTATCAAACCTGCAAATTTGATAATCGATAACGATTTGTTTTTAGTCTTGATTGAATGGTTCATGATTTAACTCTTGCCTCTTTGTGTTATGAAAAGTTTAAGTTCACTTCGCACCTAGTATTTAAAATTCAGATCCAACATCAAACGGTCATAATCAGTTTTGTGATCGCCGCGCTCGTTAATAAAATAGGAAAGTGCAAAAGAAGTGTTATTGTGAGATGCGTAAGCCGCTTTGATCACGTGACCGCTTGAGTTGGTACCACCACCTGCAAAATCTGAATCCGTGGTGAGACCGAAGACTGCATCTGCTTCCAGATCCTGATAAATGTATGCGAGTTGCCAGCTACCAGGCGCTTTTGCCTTGCCTAATTGCATACCGGCAGCCCAGCCATTTTCATTTTCTTGGGCATCCTGATTTTCTACCCAATCGGCAAATACTGATGCGGGTAATCCAGCCAGTTGGAAGTTCACCATCCCAAACAGCTCCAGTTCTTCGTAGTTGTACTTGTAAACCTGGTTAGAGCCATTTGATACCAAGGTGTTTCCAAAAGCGTTGTCATCAAAGAATGGCTTACTGCCGGCAACCGGGATGTTGTAATAACTTGCGCCCAGAATGATCTGTGCGCCGTCAGATAATTCCTTGTAAAAACCAAATTGGCCAGCCCAGGCAGATTCGGCATCTTGAGAACCGGCTTTGTTGTCGCTCTCTAACTGAAGCACCAGGCCATTGGCAAAGAATCGATCGTTGTCAAATTTAATCGCCATACCCTCAGGACGATAATCCCCGTCCCATAACAGGCCGTGAGAGGCGGGAATGAAAAACGGGTTTTTGAATTTGCCACCGATGACATGGGTATTGCGCATTCCTGACCAATCAAAATACGCAGTGTCGAGTTTGATGTCTTTGGAGGTTCCACCCCCGCCCAAGGTCTGGTTAGATGACACAGGGTCATCGCCGCCTGATGCAAGTCCAACTCCAACCTTAAAGTCATCATTAATCCTGGCCTGGGCTTCTATGCGTGCGCGTATCCTTGACCGGTTGCGATCACGGGCTTTAAATTCTTCGTCGATGTTCTCGTAGCGGTATCTGAAATCACCCTTGAAACTGATGCGCTCTGCCCAGCTCATCTTGTCATGTGTCTCAATGATGTTTGAAATGGATTTGGCTGCTTCGTCACTATCTGCTTTCTGATGACCACTTGCTGCTTCGAGTTCATTTACACGTTTCGTCAAAGCCTCAATTTGGGCTATGAGTTTTTGCTCGAACGACTCGCTTTCATTGGAATTCACATCCGTGCTAATCACTGCGGCAAGCAGTGCAACGGACATTACTGACAAATTGATTGTTTTCATCTCGTCTTTCCCCGGTCAAATTGGTTTGCCTGCCTGCGAGCCTTGGATGAGCCAGGCAGAGCATGAGGGGAATTTTGAGGCTTGCTTATTAAGAGACGATAAAGATAAGTTAAATCTTCAATAAAATATGTTTAGGTGTTAAGGAAATGAACAGCTAAATCAGCCAAACAGGGGTAGCACGACAATGAATGTTGTTCCGCTACCCTCCAGGCTTTCAAGTGATACTGAGCCTCCATGCTGGTCAACGATATTTTTAACAATTGACAGGCCCAGGCCAGTTCCTCCCAGGTCTCTCGAGCGGGCTTTATCTACTCGATAAAAACGTTCAAATATTCGTTGATGATGCTCAGGATTGATACCTACGCCAGTATCTGAAATTTTCAGTATTGCATTTGAGTTGTCTCTTGAAAGACTGACTTTAATTTCGCCGCCTGACGGTGTGTATTTGATGGCGTTGTCAATCAGGTTGTCGATCAGTTGATTAATAGCCTGCATGTCTCCATCAATGGTCAATTCATTTTCATGAAGATCGGCTTCCAGAGAAAGTTGTTTATCCTTGCAAGCTGCGCTGGCTGTACCTATCGAACGCCGCACAACTTCTACCAGATTAAATGGCTCGAAATGCTGTTCGACTCGATCGGATTCCAATCGGGAAATTGTCATCAGATCGGTAACAAGAGTTGATAAACGCAAGCTTTGAGTATGAATTTTTTCAGTGAATCGAATTCGCGTTTGTTCCTCCATTTCAGGATCATCAAGAATGGTTTCAGTCAGTCCACGAATCGCAGTGATGGGGGTTTTCAATTCGTGCGAAGCGTTGGCAACAAAATCGCGCCTTACCCTTGAGAGATTATCAAGCTCTGAAGTGTCGTTTAAAACGATAACAGCCCCAACCGAATCATTATCATCATTTAGTAAAGCGGCTGTGTAGATATCCACATTCAAATCATCAGTGCCCGGAATGCTTCGCAAACGTGCTTTCACTACGCCTTTAGTGTCCATAGCTTGTTGTAAGGCATTGGTAATCTCCGGAATTCGTACCTCCTCCCAGACAAGCGAGTTTATGCAGCTTGTCATAGACACGTTCAACAAAGTGGCCGCAGCCTGATTGATGTGAATAATTCTCTGTTTCTGATCAACTGCAATTACCCCTTCAACCATACCGGTGAAAATCATCGCCAGACGGTTCCTGTCACTGGTTAATTCAGTCATTCGTTCAGCTGAATTCCTTGCCATCCGATTAACAGCATCTGCCAATTTGCCTATCTCATCTTGTTGTTGAATGTTAATTCGGCGGTCGAAATCTCCTTGCGAAATTGCTTCGGCAATCTTTGTCATTCTGGTCAAGGGATCCGAAAAGCGCTTAACAAAGTAGAAGCCCAACAGCAAAGCGGCGATGGCGGACACGCCAGTTCCAAAAAGTACAATCAAACGAAGTTGTGCCAACTTGTTGTCAATAATGGTCCGTGACAATGAAACTCTCACAATACCAATGGTCTCTTGATTCTCAGTAACCTTAAGCGCCCGGTAGATCATTTGTTGTTGCAAGGTTTGACTGAAACGCGAAGTAATTGCAGAACCGTTTTCGATCGCATCTATGATTTCGGGACGCTGAAGGTGATTGTCCATGTTTTGGGGAAGTTCCTGAGAATCAGCAACCACAACGCCATTTCTGTCAATTACAGTGAGACGGCTTTTGATGTTGTTACCCAAACGTACGACCGTCTGTTGCAATATGTTGTTCTGCGTATCCTGTGTGGTCTCATTGAGAGATCGTTTTGCAATCTCTGCAAGGAGTTCAGAACGAACTGCCAGCGAGTTATGAATTTCTTCAAGCCCGCTTTGGGTCACCTGACGGCCCACCAGGGTGCCCACAATAAGCATCGAAATCAGAATGATGACGACATAGCCTGCATACAGCCGCCATAACAATTGCGAGCGAAACATCAGGTTTCTTTAGTTCCGTGAATCAGGTTCAACAAACCGATAACCTACACCACGAATAGTTTCAATAAAATGGCGTTCTTCACCCAATTTTTTTCGAATGGCCCGAATATGTACATCAATATTCCGGTCAACCACCTCTGTATCGTTTCCAAGCGAGCGATCGAGGAGCTGTTCGCGGGTGAATGCCCGACCAGGTTGACTGGCCAGATAATGCAAAAGCCGGAATTCAGTTGCAGTCAATTGTACTTCGATGCCATCAACTCGGACTTTGTGTTTCAGCGCGTCGATTTCCAGGTCATTTACTATGATCCGCTCGTTCTTGCTGTAAGGGTTAACATTCGTCTGACGTCGCAAAACAGCGCTCACCCTGGCGATCAGCTCCTTCGGGCTAAATGGCTTGGCAACATAATCGTCTGCACCTATACCCAGTCCGAGAACCACATCACTTTCCTCACCCTTGGCAGTGACCATGATGATAGGGATATTTTGAGTCTGGTCAGAGCTTCGCATTTGACGACAAATTTCAAGGCCGTCCATTCCAGGTAGCATCAAATCCAGCAGCACAAGGTCGGGCAAAATCTGCTGAATCTTTTGCAGGCCTTCAACTCCATCTGATGCGGCGAACACGTCATAACCTTCGCGCATGAGGTTGTAACTCAATACTTCAAGGATATCGCCTTCATCTTCAACAACGACTATTCGTTTTTTCGGCATAGAGTCAGGATTTACCGCAATGGTGGTCTTACAAGTTTGCCATGACTTTGTTAAGAATGGTTTAAGAATATTCGATTCACATACTTAAAAGAACCGAATCAATGGTTTGTTTGTATCATCGAAGCCGACGACGGTAGCTGGTATACCGGTGTCACAAGGGATGTACAACGGCGTTTTGGAGAACCTGCTTCAGGCCCTGAGGGAGCCCGCTATTTTCGCGGTTGCCAGCCCAACTGTATTGTTTTCACTGAGGGCGCACAAAGCCGGGCGAGCGCGTGCCGGCGTGAAGCACAGATCAAGAAGATGAGCCGGGCTCAGAAACAAAGTCTGGTTGTTTCACTGGTATAGATATAATGCAATTCAAATTATGATAAAAACTGCATCCAAATCAGCGGTGAAAGCCCTCAGTGAGTTTCTCAAACTGGAATCAGCCAGCGGAGTGTTATTGGTTGCGGCGGCACTTGCAGCTGTGGGCATTGCCAATTCCCAAATCAGCCATTGGTACGAAGGCATCCTGCAAACCCATTTAGCAGTTACCCTGGGTGGTTTCGGTGTTGATAAACCGCTGATTCTCTGGGTGAATGACGGTTTAATGGCCATATTTTTTCTGCTGGTCGGACTGGAATTGAAACGAGAGGTGATTGAAGGACAACTATCGAGCAGAGATCAGATTGTATTGCCGGCTCTGGCGGCTGTGGGCGGTCTTGTGGTTCCTGCAGCCATTTTCTGGTTGATTAACCGTGATGATCCTTACGCCATGAACGGTTGGGCCATCCCGACCGCGACAGACATCGCATTTGCACTTGCCGTTCTATCATTACTGGGTGATCGGGTGCCGGTATCGCTGAAAATATTTCTGACCACTATCGCCATTTTGGACGATCTTGCCGCAATCCTCGTCATCGCAGTTTTTTACACAAGCGATCTAAGCTGGCAGGCACTGAGCGCCGCCGGGTTTGGAATTGTGTTGTTATTCTTCCTGAATCGCATGCATGTTCAGCGGTTGGCAGCCTACATTTTGGTCGGAATAATGGTCTGGCTTATGGTGCTCAAATCAGGTGTACACGCCACTCTGGCCGGTGTGGCTGTAGCCGCTTTTATTCCATTGAAGTCAGGCGATGCCCATTCTCCTGCACGCCATCTTGAGCATAGTCTGCACCCCTGGATTGCGTTTGCCATTCTGCCGATTTTTGCGTTCTGCAATGCGGGTGTGTCACTTCACGGAGTAGGCGTAGGAATGCTATCCGGAGGCGTTTCGCTGGGTATTTGGCTGGGCTTATTTTTCGGCAAACAACTGGGTATATTCGGCATGATCACATTGGCTCTGAGTTTTGGCCTGGCGCGTCGTCCTGAGGGAACAACTCTCCCGCAGCTTTACGCAGTTTCGATCATCTGCGGTGTCGGGTTTACCATGAGTTTATTCATTGGTTCGCTGGCTTTTGAACATGGCGATTTTGAACTCGATGCGGCGGTGAAACTTGGGGTCATGTTCGGTTCCTTGCTCAGCGCCGCGCTTGGTCTGTTGGTACTTCATTTGTCATTGCCAAAAAAAGGCAAAGCTAACCAGGAATTGGGAACTGACTAGAACCCGACCGTCTCCCCAAAATTGCATCTTCGCCGATTGGGCACGACTGCAGGGAGAAGGTGAGACCGAGAATTGGTCGAGAGGCTGGCCTGGGCCATGCAGGTGGTGCGAGCCCAGTGATGCGCGAAGGTAGAACATTGCAGGAGCATTTGTCGAGAACATTGCAGGAGCATTCGTCGAGAGCAACGCAGGAGCAGTTGCTGAGGATGTCCAATTCTGCAGATAAGAGATGGTGGCGGAGGTCAGCATCAACATGCACGCATAAAAATGACTGTTTTCACCCCTCTTCTGCAGTAGACTCAATGTGTATGCCGTTTTCCTCTAACGCTTCAGCAACTTCTTTGGGCATGTAATTTTCATCATGCTTCGCTAGCACTTCACTTGCTATGAACAGTTCCGAAGATTCCAGTTGTCCACGGGCAATCACACCCTTTCCTTCTTTGAACATGTCTGGCAGTATCCCGTCGAAATTTACGGTCACTGAATCAATTCCGTCAGTTACGCTAAATGCCACGGCAAGACCATCTTCGGCACGGGTCACACTGCCAAGTTCAACCAAGCCACCAAGGCGAAACTCATGATCCAAAGGAAGACTTTGTTCTTCGATATCACTGGGACTAACAAAGAACAGCATGTTTTGCCCAAGTGAATAGAAAATTATAGAACCTGCGAAAGTAACTCCAATCAACATTATTGTCAGCCCTATCAATCTGGCTACTGGATGCAAAAATAGGCTGTTTCATAACTATCCAGGTAACACCTTCTGAGCAAGGTGGAGTGGTGAGTGATCCATTAAAACGGTAGTATTCTTCGTTTTCTGGAAGAAGTAACTGCGCATTTGCACTTTCAGCTAATGCAAGTTTTACGTGTACCTTTTGGGGTATATTTGCCCACAAACTTCCAATTTCGGGGTTGTTCTCACTTTCATTGACCATAACAGCAACGACAGCCAGGTTTCCTCCTTCATCGGCGTGAACGAAATGAATTTCCATTGAAGCAAGTTCACCATAAATTGCGTTCTCGCCAAATGAGGCCAGCGGCGAGCAAAACTGGCTTGGACTTCTTGAGGTGTGTGTATTCCTCCAAAATCACAAGTAGGTATGCAAAAGCAAACAGAATTAAAGAAACGACTCCGATCCAGCTTTCAGCAAGTAATATAGTTCCAGTCTCAACTGCGACAACGGCTCCAGGCACTAATGCCAGTGGAATTCCAATCACTAACAACAGTGTTGCCTTCATAGTGAAAGCAGACAATGCAAGTCGCCATGAGACTACGGTCTTCATTTTAGTATTCACTTGTATTTTTCGATTTTCCGATTTCAGTCTATGTAAGTTTTGGATCTTGTACCACGAGCGATAAAAGGGAACCAATTTTGCAATGAGACTCAAGAGAGTGCCTCAGATGCTGGTCTCCGTTAATTTCATACCGATTTCGACGTCCTTCTTTGTGCCGAGTCAAAACACCAGCTTCTTCAAGTTGAGCAACGATTCGCATCGCAGCGCGCTCTGTTATGCCGACACTGACCGCAACATCCCGCATGCGTTCTTGTGGATTAGTCGCAAGGCAAATCAAGATATGTGCGTGGTTACTTAAGAAATGCCAAGAAGATGTGGACTCATTCATGATTAAAATTCCTTGGGCAACTAGACATATGAAATTCAAAGCATGATATCTTAGTCATGTTTAATGAATTGACATAAATTCCTCAAATTATCAATTTAGAGTAAATCCCCTACCAGTTTAGCGACTTACTCAAGGAAAAAATTGTGCAAGATAGAACGAATCTGGCCGCTGTAATTACAAGCGTTAAAACGGCCATAGAGATTGCAGCGGATATTAGACAACTTGAGGCAAGTCTTACCAAGAATGAAAGGAAACTCAAGTGCACTGATCTGATGATGACGCTTGCGGAATCACAAATCCAACTCAAAAGGGTTGAAATATTTTTGGCTGATAAAGAGAGTGAACTAGTGATTCTCAAAAAGGCTCTTATGAATCGGCGAAAGGTCGTGAGAGAAGGTGAAGCATATTATTAAGTGGATGAGGCGGGTGAGGTAATCGGAGCAGCCTTTTGTTCCTATTGTTATGAAGCAGAGGGTGCTATGGTACAGACGAATCAAGTTCCTTTCCAGAGTCTAACGAGCATTTGTCCTAGGTGTGAGAAGTCTTATCAGTGGCAGCCAGACAGAGCAGTTTCGCAAAGATAAAAGTGGCCTCAATACAAATGTTGCGATGATAAATGTGCCTTTAAACAACGCACCAAATCACGAAGAAGTTTGGCTGTAGCAGAGCCCACATGATTGAACTAATCTCCGATCCTCAGGTTTGGGTTGCGTTTCTTACACTTACCGCTCTTGAACTTGTACTTGGCATCGATAATATTGTTTTTATCTCCATTCTTGTTGACAGGCTAAAGGAAGAACAACGCGAGCTAGCTCGCAAAATTGGGTTGTCCCTTGCCATGATTATGCGACTAGGGCTCTTATTTCTGATCTACTGGATCGTTGGTCTAACAAAACCACTCATAGCATTATTTGGAAACGAATTTTCAGGCCGGGACTTAATTCTGATAGGAGGTGGTCTTTTCCTTCTTTGGAAAAGCACTAGAGAAATTCATCACCTAATTGAGGGAGACAAAAATGATGAAAAAAAATTAATTCCTGTCACATTTGCTTCAGTAATTACTCAGATCGCCATAGTAGATCTCGTATTTTCTCTCGACTCAATAATCACGGCTGTGGGAATGGTCGACCATATTGAGATAATGATTGCAGCTGTTGTCGCCTCAGTGCTACTTATGATGGTTTTTGCTGGCGGGATAGGACGTTTCATCTCTGCTCACCCATCAATAAAGGTGCTCGCACTGGCTTTCTTAATAGTAATTGGAGTTGTATTGATAGCTGACGGCTTTAATCACCATGTTCCCAAGGGCTATGTTTACTTTGCAATGGCATTCGCTGTATTAGTTGAAATGCTTAACATCCAACTAAGGAGGCGTAGAGCAAGTCCTGATAAGGTCGAAAGCACTCCGGAATGAGTGCCGAGAGAATCTACAATTCCAGTCCAGGTCCAACAAAATGATTGAACATGCCTCATTTTGAGGGCCCGGAGTGTCTGATTATCGGGGGAAGTCCATCTCGACCGGTTCCCGGTCTCTCCTTCTTCATGCACATCGGACTCGAACCGGCACTTTGTTGCCAAAACGGGATTTTGAAATAAGTGCGTGTTAATAATTGTATGAAAAACAAATATATACGTGACAGAAAATTGACTTTGCAAGTTCTTTACAAATGGCTAACAGGCTCAGCAGATCTTGTAGAGTAAAAAATCAACATTTGAAGCAAGTTTCCATGTTGTGTTCGCGCCGAACTTCAAGTACCAATATCCGATCCAAGGTCAGTTAACATCACCGATAATGGCTTTACTGCTGAAAAAGGTGGTTTAAACTTCCTATCCACCTCTAACAACGTACAATCTGGCTAAATGAAGAAAGGATCCGTTACTTGAGTTTCTATGCTGAATTAAAACGCAGGAATGTATTTAAGGTAGCCATTGTCTACTCTGCCGTCGCCTGGCTGCTACTGCAGGTTTCCGCCACTCTGGGCCCGGCACTATATTTACCGGAATGGTTTATTTCTGCTGTGGCTTTCCTTCTGATTCTTGGTTTTCCCGTTGCAATCATCTTTGCCTGGGCGTTTGAATTGACACCCCAAGGCTTGAAGAGAGAAACGAAAAACGACCCAACAGTGCCCATACACGAAAGAGCCGGCAAGACGTTAAATCACGCAATCCTTGCTGCGTTGGTGCTCGCACTGGGCTATTTTGTTTTTGATAAGGTCGTGCTTGATCCAGGTCGGGATGCTGCCGAAACAGCAACAGCTGTTCAGGATGCCCGGGCGCAGGCTGCCGAAACTGAATCAGTAAAAGCTGATAACTCAATTGCTGTGCTGCCTTTTGTCAATATGAGCTCTGATGAAGAGCAGGAGTATTTTTCCGACGGGCTGTCTGAAGAGCTATTGAACCTGCTTGCAAAAATCCCTGAACTGCACGTCGCGGCACGTACTTCTTCTTTCTCTTTCAAGGGAAAAAACCTCGAAATACCAGAAATTGCTTCCCGCCTGAAAGTAGCCCATGTGCTCGAAGGCAGTGTACGCAAACACGGTAACCAGTTACGTATCACTGCACAGCTGATCCAGGCAGATAATGGCTATCATCTTTGGTCAGAAACCTATGACAGGCAACTGGACAATGTTTTCCAGATACAGGAAGAGATAGCGGTTGCGGTTGTCGAAGCTTTGAAAATCACCTTGTTAGGTGAGGCACCCAAAATACGAATTACTGACCCTGCAGCCTATCAATTTTTTCTGGAAGGACAATACCTGAAGCGCCAGATTACAGAGGGCTCATTGCTAAAAGCCATTGAAGCCTTCAAAAAAGCGATTGAGATCGATCCTGCCTATGTTCCGGCATTGGCGGAGTTGGCCGATACTTACATATGGGTTTGGAGTTCAAACAAATTTTCCCGTGAGGAGAGAGCAATCCTTGCTGATAGGGCCATTCAAACAGCCATCAGCACCGACCCGGACTACGCGTTCGCCTATTATGTCCGTGGTATATCGTGGGTTTTTACCAAAAACAAATTCAAAGAAGGGATCGAAGATTTTAAATATGCGCTAAAGCTGGATCCTGACAACGCTTTTATAGTAGCTGGTGTCGGTAAAGGTGCGTATGTCACAGGACAATTTGACCTCGCAATTTCCCAGTTTCAGGCGGCACTGGCTCTGGAGCCGGTGGTGCCTGAATTTCATTATTTTCTTGGAAAGGCCTACCGAAGTTCCGGGCGTTATGATGAAGCAGAGGCGTCATTCAGAAAAATGATAGATTTGAGTCCGTCTGACACAGGAAATTGGGACCTCTGGGAGACGTTGTACTTAAAGGGCGAGTTAGAAGCCGCCCTGGCAGAGGCAGAAACCCTAAACTACCCCAAATCCCCCCTTGCGATTACTCATTATGCGCTAGGCGATGCAGCAAAGGCCGATGAGTATCTTGCTGAGTTAATTGAAAATAATGAGGATCGTACTACCTATTCGATAGCAAGAATTTATGGATACCGTGGTGACCTTGATAAAACCTTTGAATGGCTTAATCAAATGCTGGAAAACGGCGACTATTACGCAACCGAAATATTGGGCGAAACAGCGTTCCAAAGCGTTCATTCAGACCCGCGCTGGCAGACTTTCCTTGAAAGACTGGACCTGCTGGAATACTGGTTAGAAATGCCGCAGAAATAAAGTGGTGCCGAAGGTCGGTCACTCTCGGACATCCTGTCCTTCGCGACACCGGTGCATCCATGCACAATGGCCGCTCCCGGCCTTCCATGGCCTACGCGGCACCTGCACATGGCCCAGGCCAGCCTCTCGACCGGTTCCCGGTCTCTCCTTCTCCATGCACAATGGCCGCTCTCGGCCATCCCTGGCCTACGCGGCACCTGCACATCCATGTGCATTGGACTCGAACCGGCACTTTGTTGCCAAAAC
>JBLHGQ010000041.1:0-21103 GCA_047614505.1 Rhodothermales bacterium
GGTGAAAATGTTCGGGAGCTTTTGAAAGCGGAATCCGGCCAATAAATTGAGTGACTGCTTCCGAGCCCACAGTCGGGCCTATCAGCAGTTTATAAAAGCGGTCGCTGGTTGCCTGCATCTGACGGTCTGCACCGGAAACGATTCGATGCGGATATTTATCATTGAATGAGGTTTCCTCAATATTGAAATCCAGTGCCTCTACCCGTGGGCAAACACTGACTACCCACCGAGTGTTTTCTTTTCCCTGATTGTGGAATGAGAAACTTTCACCTGGCCGTACATGTACGCCGGAACCGGCCTCAACTGCAAATTGCCGATCGCAAATTGAGATTTCGCATTTGCCTTCTTGCAGGTAAAGAACAGCCTCATTAAGCGCTGCATTTATTGCCGGGCTTTTTCCCGGACCTGCTTCAAGATAGAACAATGAAAGTGCGTGAGAAAGGTCCCCGTTTCCAATCACCTGGGCCCAGCTGATGTTACCACTCTTGCGCAAATCCAGATCGGGCTGATCGATCACAAAACAACCACCCTGTAATTGTCGAACCTTGGCCATGCGTATCCTGCTCTGTGGGAAAGCGCATTGTACGGTATCCTTATACGAGGCAAAGGACAGCATCGTCATGATTAAAGTATTTCAAAATTATGAACTGGCTACAGTTGGGCAGTACCAGTCAGTTTTGGAGTCTGAAGGGATTCAAACACATCTGAAAAACCAGTTTATGGCTGGAGCACTGGGAGAGATTCCCTTTGTCAGTGCGGTGCCGGAGCTGTGGATATTGAACGATGAAGATTTTGCGGCTGCGCATGCATTAATTGAGCAACTCCTTTCCAACAATGCGCAGGATGAACCCGAATGGACCTGCGCTGAGTGCGATGCCGTGGTTGATGGGGTTTTCACTCAATGTTGGAAATGTAGTACACACCGCAAAGTGGAGAAAATCTAAACAAGCAATGATCAGAAAGGGACTTCGACCAGGTTTCAGGCTTGCCCTGGATTTTGGGCGGGAAGAGGGCGGTTATCGCAAGGTGTTGCCCTTTCGTCGTTCCTGGCTGGCGATCGGCATTCTGCTGGCTTTTGATATTGCATTCAGTATTCCGGCTGTCACAACTTTTCAGCAGGCGGCAAGCGAATGGGGAAAGTTCGACGACCTGTTTGATCTTGTTTCTGCATTGTTTCTTAGTGCCTGGTTGCTGGGCTGGTCAATTGCTCCGCTATTGATGACCACGATTCTGGCATTGCTGTTATTTGGCCGGGAAGTGATCAAGCTTAGCCACGATAAATTTCAAATCATTCTTGGCTTGCCTGGCATTGGTCTCAAAGCTGAATACGACATCTCGAAGATGAGAAATTTGAGTCTGGACCTGCCGATCAAGAGCTCAAGGCATTCATGGAGAGGCTCTCATATAAGCTTTGACTATGGAGCAAATTCCGGCCAATTTGGTTCGAATATCAACGAGGAGAATTTTGCAGCGATAAAAAATAGTATTGCTGTCGTCGGTGGAACATCAATCAGAGCCGGCGATGCCAAAATAAGTGAATTGAAAGGAGATTGGGAGCCAGAAGTTTGGGAAGATCATGAGGCTCCTGTCGAGCCGGTATCTTTCGATCCGGTTGTGGAAAAAGATCCAGTCACAATGGGCTCCTTATCAACTATTACGTTAATCCTTGCCAACCTGATTCCTCTGTTCGGCGCAGCGTTTCTGGAATGGAATCTGGGTACGGTGATGGTTCTGTATTGGGCTGAAAGCGCAGTCATCGGGTTTTTTAATGTGTGCAAAATTGTTGTAATCGGTCGCTGGTTTGCTTTACTTGCCGGGCCATTTTTTATCGCACATTTCGGTGCATTTATGGCGGTTCATTTCATGTTTATTTATGGAATATTTGTGGAAGGCATGGAGGGTAGTTCAGGCGGAGATCTGCAGGAGGTTGCGCAGATGTTTATCGGTTTGTGGCCAGCACTGACCGCTTTGTTTGCCAGCCATGCGTTTTCTTTCTTCAATAATTTTTTGGGTCGCAAAGAATATTCCCTACGCAAGCTCAAGGGACAGATGGGAGATCCATATGTCCGGATTGTGGCCATGCACATGGTATTGATTTTCGGCGGTGGATTAACCCTTATACTAGGTGAAGCAACTCCAGTGTTAATCGTCGTGATTGGCTTGAAAATCTGGTTTGACTTAAGGGCTCATTTGAAAGAAAGGCAGTAGTGGTATTTCGCACGTTATTGCCCTTTGAGTTTAGACCCCAGGCTGTTTGGAACAAATTTATGACTACATCGCCAGAAAAATTTTCCGAATACTTTGGTAAAGACCTGGAAGCCATGTCTTTTGCGGCTAATTACCATAAATGGATCATGGCTAGTATCCGACCTTATCTCGGTAACTCGGTTGCCGAAGTTGGAGCAGGTATAGGTGATTTCTCAAAACTAATCCTGGATACCGAGATAGAAAGTCTGCAATCTTTTGAGCCGTCTCAAAACATGTATCCCTTATTGGAAGAAGCCCTTTGCCAGGATGCTAGAGCCAAAGCGATTAACGGTTTCTTTGAAGGAAAAGATGTCGTTGAGAGATTTGATTCCGTTCTGTACTTAAACGTACTTGAACATATTGAAGATGACGAAGCTGAGCTTTCTATGGCACGACAAGCGCTCAAACCGAATGGCCATTTAGTCGTTTTCGTTCCCGCATTACCTTGGTTGTACAGCAATCTCGATAGGCAATTAGGGCACTTCCGCCGATATGTTAAAAAAGACCTCATAGAGCTTACACGCAGATCCGGCTTTGATATTGTCGATGCACGATATTTCGATATAGCGGGCATCATTCCCTGGTATATCAATTTTGTGCTGCTAAAGAACACAATAGGCGGTCGGAGTGTTGCTCTGTACGACAATTTGGTGGTGCCGGTAATGCGAACTATTGAAGGGTTCTTGAAACCACCGATTGGAAAGAATGTGCTTTTGGTCGCCAGAAAAGCATGACATATTCGTCAATTTGTTGGCTTGGTACTAAGGTACAAGTAAAGAGTAGATGCTTGGGTAGAACGTCATTACGGCATTAGACGCTAACGATCCTCCCCACGCAGTTTTCTGACTTCCTGCTCAAGCCGTTCTGAAGTTACTTCATTGGCAGGGATTGGTTCGCCCACTCTGAGCTCAATGCGCGACCATAGTTTGTAGGGCCGCCTTTTGTGTAATGGGTCACGGCGGCTGAATAGCGAGCCCCACAAATGGCAAAGCGCCACGGGGATAACGGGTACCGGCCTTTCCGAGATAATTTTATCGACTCCCTTTTTAAAAGTCTGGATTTCGCCATCGTTGGTAATGGACCCTTCGGGGAAGATGCCCAGAACTTGTCTTTCGTCCAGTGTTTTGTGTATCTGTCGATACGCATTTTCGAGAATATCTGGATTTTCACTGCGTCCGGCAATGGGGATTGCTTTTCCGGTTTTGAATATAAATTTCAGCACAGGAATTTGATAAATCTTGTAATAGGCAACGAACCGGATCGGCCGGCGAACCAGGCCTGCAATAATCAACGGATCAACAAAGCTCACATGATTTGCAGCGATGATCAGGGCACCACGCTCGGGGATTTTGTCCAGTCCGGATGTTTGAACCCTGTAAATGGTGTGGATCAATATCCACACAAGAAACCGCATCAAAAATTCAGGTACCAGGGTAAAGATGTAGATGGCAACAACCGCATTAAGGATTGCGGTAACCATGAACAACTCAGGAATCGAGAGACCAACGCTGCCCAATAACAACATAGCAAAAACCGCTGCAATCACCATGAACAAGGCGTTGAGAATGTTATTGCCGGCAATCACTCTGGATCGATGTGATTCTTCAGATCGTTGTTGTACCAGTGCATACAGAGGAACAATGAAAAATCCGCCGAATATACCAATCATGAGTAGGTCAATACCTATTCTCCAGTTGGCGGCAGTTGAGAAAAACCCGGCAACACTCACACCTTGTTTCACAACTTCCGGACTGGCCAGATAGATATCAAAACCAAAAATGGTGAGTCCGATTGCTCCAAATGGAACGAGACCTATCTCCACTTGACGTCCGGATAACTTTTCGCAAAATAACGACCCGGCACTGATGCCGATAATGAACATGGCCAGTAAAGCCGACATCAAAGTCTCATCCCCGCCGAGGACGTTTTGTGAGTAGCTGGGAATCTGAATCAGGAATGTTGCGCCGAAGAACCAGAACCAGGAAATTCCCAATACGCTGTGCAATACCGTCCGGTTTTGCCTGATATAGCGGATATTGCGCATCGACTCGCTGAAGATGTTCCAATTGATCTTCAAGTCCGGCGCTACTGCTGCTGCCTGCGGAATCTTTCGGCTATATACGTAACCGGCAACAGCCACTAGAAGGCAAACAGAACTCACCCAAACCGGCCATTTGGAATCAACCGCTGCCAGCAAAGGCCCGGCAATGGTGCCGGCAAGAATGGCGGCAAAGGTACCCATCTCTATCAGGGCATTTCCACCTATCAATTCGTATGGTTTGAGAACCTGCGGGAGTATGCCGTACTTAATCGGGCCAAAAATAGTGGATTGGAAGCCAAGAAGAAACAGTACCAAGAGCAGCAACGGCAGGTAGTTAAGCCAAAAACCCAATGTTGCCGCCAGCATAATCACCAATTCAAACAGCTTAATGCGGCGGATCTGCATGGACTTTTCGTACTTGTCAGCAAACTGGCCGAACAGGGCCGAGAACAGGAAAAATGGCAGGATAAAAATCAGCGCGCTGAAATTAACTACCTGATCGGTGTTAAGACCAGCCATGCTGCTGCCCTGAAATACCACCAGCGCAATCAGTGCATTTTTGAAAATATTATCGTTGAGCGCACCCAGTGCCTGGGTGATAAAAAGAGGCATGAAACGCGATGTGCGGAACAGCTTAAATTGTGAGTGATCGGGCACCGGTCTCCGAATTGCCTGATTAACTATGCAATGTTTGTTAGCACACCCGCAATAGTCGCGGTCATCATGGTTGCAAGCGTACCTCCCAAAAGTGCTCGTAAGCCCAGTCGGGCAATGTCAGGTCGCCTTTCAGGTGCCAGACCGCCTATGCCACCGATCTGGATTGCGATCGAAGCAAAATTGGCAAAGCCACACAAGGCATAGGTCGAGATGAGCACTGCTTGAGGAGAGAGAGTGTCCTTGATCTCATTGAGGTGTAAATAGGCGACAAATTCAGTAGCAATTGCTTTTTCGCCAATCAGGCCGCCGACAATTCTTGCTTCCTCCCAGGGTACACCGATGACCCAGGCCAGCGGCGAAAGAATGTAACCGAGGATCGAGACCAGCCCGAGTGGTTGCCCCATCGCGGCTTCGAGGCCCGTTACCTGTCCGATCCAACCCAGGGGCCAGTCGATCATGGCGAGCAGTGCCAGAAAAGCCAGCAACATACCGCCAACGTTCAGGGCCAACTTGACGCCGTCAGCGGCTCCATTGGCTGCGGCCTCGATGGGATTTCCTGCTGATTTCTCAACGTTCAGTTTGACATTGCCCATGGTCATTGATTTTTCAACTTCCGGCCGCAAAACCTTCGCAATCACTATGGTCGCAGGTGCCGCCATTAAGCTGGCTGCAAGCAGGTGTCGGGCGTAAAACAACTGCTGCTCCGGATCAGGACCGCCGAGCATGGCGACATAGGCTGCAAGCACAGCGCCGGCAATGGTTGCCATGCCTCCGATCATCATCGTGAGTAATTCGGATTCCGTCATGCGAGCAATGTAAGGTCGTACCACCAGTGGTGCCTCGGTCTGGCCAACGAAAACATTGGCCGCGACAGCAAGCGATTCAGAGCCACTGACATTCATCAGTTTCTGCATCACCCATGCCATGGCCTGGACCACTTTCTGCATGGCTCCGAGATGATAAAGCACGCCCATCAAAGAGGCGAAGAAAATAATCGTTGGAAGCACCTGGAATGCGAAAACAAAACCAAAGGCATCAGCTCTGGCGAGGTCGCCAAATATGAACTCAGAGCCGACCATCGCGAAGCCGATCACTTTGACGAAAATACCGCTTAGAAAGTTGAAAACCTCACGGCCGCCCGGAACCAGAATAACGATGATTGCGAAAGCCAGTTGCAGGCCAATACCCGATGCGACCAGTTTCCAGTTGGTGTTCTTTCTATCCAGAGAAAATGCGAATGCGATGGACAGTAAAACTGCCAACCCGAAGACACCGAAAAGAATACTGCCGATCATATTGGGTTCTGCCTGGTTGGTTTTTAATTCTAAGCAATGTAATGGCTTTGGGAGGTTGTGGCAAATAGATGTTCGCTATAAGTCTATTGCAGCCCATTTCCGACCATGCCATTGTTGGACGCTAACCAATGCCTGCCCCATCCGGTAAAAGCCATTGACGATCCACACGCCGACCAGACCGTAACCCAGCATTGGACCTACAACATAAGCGATGGGGAGAAAAAACGCCCATTGCGCAATCACGCTGATCCACATGCTGCGCTTCGTATCACCTGCGCCAATCAGTGCATTCATCAGTACCATGCCAAGCGTGTCAAAACTAATCATCAGAGCCCACAAGATCATCGGCAAATACGCAAGGTCCAGGGTTTCAGGGTTGGTCAGGAAAATACTCAGAATGGGTTTGGCAAAAGGTATCAGGATCAAACTGAGGATGACACCATAAACAAAAGTGAGCACTGCACCGTCCCAACCCCAGCGTGCGGCATCGTCAACATCTTTGCGTCCCAGCGCGTTGCCAACCAATGTGGTGGTCGCCAGGGCGATACCGAATACTGGCAAAATGGCTGTGATATGAAAGGTCATCAACACATTAACGGCGGCCACTTCCGCCGTGCCGATTTGTCCTACGATCCATACCAGCGTAACCAGCCCTGCCGCAAAAAACAGTTGCTGCAGGCTCGAGGGCAAGGCAATTTTGAATTGCTGCCACAAAGTACTGCGTGATGGAATTCTTTCCAGAAACCCTTTATCCCGGGCGTGACGCCAGGCAAAAATGAAATACAGGATGGTGCCGCAATACAAAGCGATGGTGGTGCCAAGACCGGCGCCATACACACCCAGTTCCGGTGCCCCCAGGTTTCCGAAAATCAATACCCAGTTCAGGAAGATATTGATCACATGCATGATGATCAGGGTACGCAGATAAATTCCGGTCATGTGGATTGCGCTCCAGTATCCCCGGAACGAAAAATTCATGCCGACTGCCACCATGCTGAGCATGCGGACCTGCAGATACGGAACACCCTGTTCTGCCACTGCCGGGTCGTCGGTTAAAAATCCGAACGCCCAGGGTGCTGCAAGATAAAGGATCGCGCACATGGGGATGCCGATCAACAGGGCCAGCATCAGGCCACCGTTGAGCGGTATTGCTGTTTCGGAATGTTTACCTTCCCCAAGGCGCCTGGCAGCCATTGCCTGGACACTGGCAGAAAGGCCAATGATGAATGCAATGGCCATGTAATTGGAAAAGCTGCCGAAACCGGTTGCTGCCAGGGCGGTATCTCCCAGCCTGCCAACCATTCCGATATCGACTAGATTCAGAATGTTTTGCGACATCATCCCACCCATGATGGGCAGGGCTATGACCCAGATCGCCTTGCGTCGATCTATGTCGGGGATAAATGCCAGCAAGCGTGCTGTCATAAAAAAATCGTTACTGGATTAGTCGGCATAGAGCAGGCTCTCGCGAGTTGGGGAAAATTGAATTTCCGGCCACCGTTCCTCGGTCAACTGCAGATTCACCCTCGTCGGTGCCAGGTAAACCAACTGATTGGCTGCATCTATCGCCAGATTGTTGTGTAATTGTTTACGAAAATCAGCGAGCATTTTTTCATCATTACACTTTACCCATCTGGCGGTCTGAATATTAACGTTTTCAAACGCTGAGTCCACGCTGTATTCATTTTTAAGGCGATAGGTAACGACATCAAATTGCAAAATACCCACAGCTCCAAGAATCAGATCGTTACCCATTAGTGGACGAAAGAACTGTGTGGCACCTTCTTCTGAGAGTTGTAACAGACCTTTTTGCAGGGCTTTGAGTTTAAGCGGATCCCTGAGGCGCGCGCGACGGAAAAGTTCCGGCGCGAAATTTGGGATGCCGGTGAATTGAAGCGATTCGCCTTCGGTGAAACTGTCACCAATTGATATAGTGCCGTGGTTGTGCAGACCAATGATATCGCCCGGCCAGGCCTCTTCGACGTGTCCCCGGTCTTGCGCCATAAAGGTATGTGCATTGGCGATTTTAATATCCTTGCCGAGGCGCACATGCCGCATTTTCATACCCTGGGTAAATCGTCCCGAGCAAATGCGCATAAATGCCACGCGATCACGATGCATGGGGTCCATATTTGCCTGAATTTTGAATACAAATCCACTCAATGCAGTCTCTTCAGGCTTGACGAGTCGACTGGTTGTGGCCCTCACCCCAGGGGCAGGCGCATGCTGCACAAATGCTTCCAGCAAAGGTGTCACACCAAAATTATTGATCGCAGAGCCGAAAAATACCGGAGTTTGCGTACCCGCAAGGTAAGCAACCGGGTCGAATAGATGACTGGCGCCTTTAACCAGTTCAATCTCTTCGCGCAATTCCAAAGCGTGGGAACCCAGCTTCTCATCAAGCAGAGGATTATTTATACCGTGAATGATTTCCGCTTGCTGGGTGACATAGTTCTTGCTGGCTTCATACAGATGTATCTCGTCTGTAAGCATGTGATAAACACCTTTAAGACGCTGGCCCATACCAATTGGCCAGGTCACCGGTGCGCACTCTATGCCCAATACTGATTCAACTTCATCCAGAAGGTCAATTGGCTCGCGCCCTTCGCGATCCAATTTGTTAATAAATGTACAAATTGGTGTCTGTCGCAGGCGGCAAACCTCCATTAACTTGATCGTGCGCACCTCGACGCCTTTGGCACAGTCAATGACCATCAGGGCTGAATCCACCGCGGTTAATGTACGGTAGGTATCTTCCGAGAAGTCGGCGTGACCGGGTGTATCGAGCAGGTTGACGATGAAGCCCGAGTAGTTGAATTGCATCACTGAACTGGTTACTGAGATTCCACGCTCCTGTTCGAGCTTCATCCAGTCAGAAGTAGCATGCCGTGCTGCTTTTTTTGCCTTCACAGCGCCCGCCATCTTGATGGCGCCACCAAACAACAGAAGTTTTTCAGTAAGCGTGGTTTTGCCGGCATCCGGATGAGAGATGATGGCAAAAGTACGCCTTTTTTGTATCTGTATTTGCTGGTCTTGTGATTCTATTTCTGACATTGATCTCAGGTCATTTGGCGGCGCGCAATTCTACCAGAAGCGTAGGAGTGATGGCGCACTTGCTTGTAGTAGCGATGGTGCGATTGCTTGTAGGAGCGATGGTGCGGTTGCTTGAATCAAGGCTTGGGCAGAACGCCGTTGATGATGCCAACATCTTCTGGCGTCATGAATGTACCGGCAGGTTGCCTGAATTGGAATGGCAGGGATTCGAGTGCCAGACCGGCATTGATTTGAATAACGAAATGAAGATGCGGTCCGCCGCTATAGCCGGTGTTTCCGGAATTTGCTATCCACATCCCTGCAGGAACCCTTGCTCCCGGATAGATTTTTGCACTATTTGGTTGGAGATGGGCATAAACCGCCATGCTTCCGTCATTGTGCATGATGCGAATGCGGTTGGCGCGGTTTAGGTATTTTGGTTTTTTGTCACCGCCGTGAAAGTCATCTTCAATTTCCATAACGATGCCACCACGCGCGGCCAAAATCGGAGTTCCAACCGGCATCACAATGTCCACCGCGTAGCGGTTACCGGCATCGGTATGGGTCGACTCACCGTCGAATCCCTGACTGATGGGAAACTCACTTCCAGAGGGGAAAGGAGGATAAAAATTGATATCGTCCGGCAGGTTTAGCAGTGGTCTTCCGGGAACCAGGGTATAGGCCATCTGAAAACGAAAGCCTTGTTCAGGATCGTCCGCAGAAAATGTCACAACCCTAACCTCGGTCTGGCCGGGAAGAATGGTCCTGGTTGGTAGCGGTGGTTCGCTGGCGATGTTGTCAGCAATTTTTAATCTGACCTCAAGTTCCGCTGGCCCATGGTAGTGGTTGAAGAACTCGTATGACGGATTCTGCTTGCTGCCGGTTTTTCGCATCGAAGCCATGGCTTTGGGTTCGGCCGGTAACTCGACGAAATCGAACTGCGACCCGTCTACTGGAGGTCTGTCACTAAAGTGCCAGTTGCCTTCCTCGTCCTGCCATTTGTATAGATCACCTGCCATCGCAATCAATGGCAGGAAGGTAAACAGAAGGGCAAATATCAATTTTCGGCTAGTCCGCATATTGCACCAGTATCCCGGATGATGGCGAAGGGCAGGCGCGGCTGGACGCCGGGCTGGACTGAGAACCATAGCCGTAGCTATGGGTGGAAGGAAGTTCAAGCCCAGGTGTGCATGGACAAGTCAGGGCCGGGATAGGACTCGGGCCGGGGACAAACTGTACATTTGAACTTGTTGAAAAAAATGTCATATTGTTACTGTAAATCAGTTGCTTACCTGGTGGGCTGAGGCTGACTGGTGCAATATGCGGGCTAGTACTTAGCATTCAATTACATTGACAGCAAGACCGCCACGGGAAGTTTCCTTGTATTGGTTTTTCATATCAGCACCCGTTTCGCGCATGGTCTTGATCACTTCGTCGAGCGAAACTTTTTGTTGACCTTCGCCGGTCATGGCCAGGCGCTGGGCATTGATCGCTTTGACCGATCCCATTGCATTGCGTTCGATACATGGAATTTGTACCAGTCCGCCGACCGGATCACAGGTGAGACCCAGGTTGTGCTCCATACCAATTTCGGCCGCGTTTTCGACTTGTAGAACCGAACCACCCATTGCCGCCGTCAGACCCCCGGCCGCCATCGAACATGCAACTCCAACCTCGCCCTGGCAACCCACTTCGGCACCTGAAATTGAAGCGTTGAGTAGATAAAGGATTCCAATCGCGCCGGCGGTGAGCAGGAAATCCACAATGCCTTTTTCATTCGCATGAGGATAAAACTCTATGTAATAGTTGAGTACGGCCGGAATAATTCCTGCTGCTCCATTGGTTGGAGCTGTTACTACTCTGCCTCCCGAGGCGTTCTCCTCGTTAACCGCAAGGGCATAGAGATTGACCCAGTCAAGCACGCTCAGGGGATCATTGTGATCTGGATCCTCTGTCATCAGGCGCCGGTACAAAGACGGTGCACGGCGCTTCACTTTCAGTCCACCAGGTAATATACCTGGACTGTTGCGGCCACGTTCAATGCAAGAGCGCATTGCCGCCCAGATGCTCAACAACCCCTGATAAACCTCTTGCTCCGATCGCCAACTGGTTTCATTGGCCATCATCAGTTCAGCAATGCTCAGGTCGTGCCTCTGGCATTGTTCGAGTAACTCGTCGCCGGTTGTGAAAGGGAAAGCTTGAACAGATTCATCCCTCACGATCCGGTCTTGCGCGGCTTCGTCCTGGTTAACGACGAACCCACCTCCAACTGAGTAAAAATGGCGCTCAGAAATTAAAGTTCCGGAATTGTCATATGCTTGAAACTGCATGCCATTGGGGTGATAGGGCAGGCTTTTACGTTTATTGAAAAGCAGATCACTCTTTGCAATAAAACTGACCATTTGCCTGCCGAATAGATTGATTCTCTGCTTGCTCTCAATCTCCATCAACATGTCTGGGATATCATCCGGGTCTATTTGATCCGGCAGGTTCCCCTGCAAACCCAGCATCACTGCATTATCCGTTCCATGACCACGCCCGGTATGGGCAAGTGAGCCAAACAGCGTTACTTGAATACGATCTGTTTGATCAAGAACCTCTGATTCGATTAGGCGTTCCACAAACGTGTGCGCAGCTCGCATTGGCCCCACTGTGTGAGAACTGGATGGGCCGATACCTATTTTGAACAATTCAAATACGCTGACAGACATGTGACTTACCGCTTATGCAATATGAAAGTGTATCCTGTATCTGCAAAAAAGAGTGTCAAAAATATGTATAAACTAAGGCTTTTTTCCCGCCCTGATTGTCACCTTTGTGACGTGGCGATCGCGTTGGTAAAAAACTGTGGCGAAATAGTAGACCTGGAAAAGGTCAATATTGAGGATGAGTTGAGATTGCTGGATCGCTATCGACTTTCCATTCCCGTACTGCAAAGGCTTGATAATGGTGCCGAATTGGGTTGGCCATTTGACGAGTCTGGACTGGCCTGCTTTCTGAAGGGTGAGGCATGAAAAGACAGTTTTACCTCCTTCTTGTGTGCTTGCTACCCATGGTCTGTTATGCACAAGCAATAGAAGTTGAATTGTTACCATCGCTTCCGGAACCTGTAAGCAATAACGCTGTGAGCCTCATTAAAAGCAAAGAAGGTGTCACTTTGTTTTCTTTTCAGGGGCTGGCATCAGGCAAAACCCAGAACGGCATTCACAATAAGGTCTGGGCACTAAAGCCAGATGCTCCCCGTTGGGAAGAACAGAAGGCCGTGCCTGCTGAAAAAGGTCGGCTGGCAGGTGTTGCGGTATCAGCCGGTGGAATGGCCTGGCTGTTTGGTGGATATACCGTGGCACTTGATGGCAGCGAAAAATCCACCCCGGAAGTATTCAAGCTGCAAGACAACGGCCAGCTCGAACAGGTAAGCAGTATGCCGGTGCCGGTGGATGATATGACCGCCTTTGTTTATCGGGACCGCTATATTTACCTGACAAGTGGCTGGCATGATCTGGGAAATGTAAACCTGGTTCAGGTGCTTGATATCCAGACCATGAGCTGGGCACAAGCTACACCATATCCCGGTGAAGCTGTTTTCGGTCATGCCGGAGGAATGTTTGAAGATCGTATGCTGGTGTGCGATGGCGTGCGGATTGAGTATTCAGACGATGGATCACCGTGGATTGCTTTTTGCCGATGACTGGTATTAGCTCATTGGAGGGATGTTAGCCGGACAGGAAGTGACGGATCGCGTAATTCGTATCAGGTTCGGAAAACCAGACTCACCGTAGAATGCCGATGCAAAACGGGACCAAATACTTCTAATGTCAGTTCGAAGAAGTCCCGTCACGATGTGAAGAATGGCCGAATAAATCGCGGCACACGGCAATGCATTTATCACAGGCTTCCTGCGCCCAGATACCGAGCCCTTTGAACAGGCCTCTGGTGCGTTCTTCAGTTTCCTTCATGAACAAACCCATGAGAATGTAAGCAACCAATGTTGCAAAGGTAAAAAAGACGCCCAGAACGATTGCAGCAGCCCGAAAAACCCAGACTTCCTGTTCAAAACGTTTTGACAATACGCTGCAAACGCCCAGCACAATTGGTTGCCCTTCACTTCCGTTCAGGTTTTCCTTGATGCTTTCAAACAAGTTCTCAGTGCTCATGATATTTCCCCACATAAAATTCTGATCCAGATACATTGTACTGATGCAGATTCTGTGCCAGATGTGCCGGAAGCCATATGATGATTATGAAACTTGTCTGTTTGTGGTTGCAATTAAATGATAGTAAAATTCATATCTAATTGATACATAACAAGAAAAAATCTGAATATTCATATCTGGCACATTCTGATCGGCAAACCTTCACCAAATGTATTTTGCACAATTTGTCTTTCTGCAATTCAAATGGCCTTCGACGTGGTGATCAGGGCTGGCAAAATTTGCCATGCTTAGGGAAATTTCACCAACATCTGGAATGCTTGGCACTTTGCTCCGGGGGCCTGCTCCGGTAGTCTCCCTGTTTAATGGAATCACAAGCTTCTCAAATGCGCAGCAATGCAATCGCCTATCTCGATGGCCGCCGATTTATGCGCGGCTTTAGGGCGGGTATTCATCATCTGTTCCTTCGGCGTGACTACATTAACAAGATTAATGTTTTTCCTGTACCGGATGGTGATACGGGTACCAATATGGCATTTACATTTAAAGCCATACTCGATGCAGTTAGCCGGCAAGATGGCAAGACGCTCTCGGATATAATCCAATCGGTGGCAGACAGTGCAATCGATGGGGCACGAGGCAACTCCGGAGCGATCATGGCGCAATTTTTTCAGGGATTTCGTGATGCCACACTCGATGCGAAACTATTAACCGCATCCAGCCTGTCCCTGGCTTGCAAGCAGGGTGCAGAACAGGCCTGGCTGGCCATGGCAGAACCGGTTCCGGGCACGCTTCCAACGGTGATGGATGACTTTGCCAGCGAACTGGTCCGTCAAACAGACAATGGTGTGCGGGATATCAGGGTGATTTTGAAATCAGGGCTTGAGGCAGCAAGGCGCTCACTTGCCAATACACCGAACCAGTTAGCGGTGCTCAAACAGGCGGGTGTGGTTGATGCCGGTGGCCAGGGGTTTGTTGATTTGCTCGAAGGCATCTGGGCATATACCGACAAGGGCGAGATTGATGAACTGTCAGACCATATGTCGGATCTGGATTCGGTCGAGTTTGATATTGATCTTGATATTGGGGACCACCGTTTCTGCACGGAATGCATGATCGATGGAAGCAAGCTCGATCGCATTGCTATCATGCGAAGCTTGTCAGAACTGGACAGTAGTTCGCTGGTCGTTGCCGGAAGTAGCGACCGGGTGAGGGTGCATATTCACGTAAATAATCCGGCCGATGTATTTTTAGTCTGTGAGGGTTTTGGCGAGATTACCCAGCAAAAAGCGGATGATATGAAACGTCAGCACGGTCTTTTGAATCAAAAGGGCAAACTGGCAATTGTTGTTGATTCCGGTGCGGATTTGCCGCTCAGTGAAATCGAGCGACTGGCCATACATGTAGTGCCGGTAAGATTAAGTTTTGGCGATCGCGAATACATTGATGGTGTCTCGATCAAGCCGGAAGAGTTTTATCGAATGCTGGATGAAAGCGATGAACTACCGCAGACTTCACAGCCACCGACGAGGGATTTCAAGCGTGTTTACACTCTGCTGGATAGCCATGGCTATCAGGTACTCTCAGTCGGGTTGTCGGGAATCCTTAGTGGAACAACACAGGCAGCGAGAAAAGCAGCAGAGCAGATGCAGGGTGCCGATATACGAGTTTTTGACACGCTTAATTGCAGCAGCGGGCAGGGGTTGTTGGCCATAGTGGCGGCCGAAGGAGCTAGCCAGGGAATGTCAGCGGATGAAGTTGAGTCAATGCTTTTAGAACTTGCGCCTCAGACTCAGACCATAGCAGTGCCCGATGATCTTGGCCCCGTGGTGCGGGGAGGCCGTGTCCCGGCCTGGGTAAAAAAGATATCAGACACACTTCATATCATGCCGGTTTTGATGGCCAGGAAGGGCAAAATGGCGATTGGTGGCGTCAGTCTTGGAAAGGGCATTGATACGAAAACTCTGGCAAAGAACATTGTCGGCCGGATGAAAAAAGACTGTGTTTATCGTGTCCTGGTCGCACATGTCGACAATGCTCAAGGAGCACACGCTGTACGAAAGTTCATTTTGGAGAAACATCCTTTGATTCATTCATGTCATATTGCAGATGCAGGCCCCGCATTGGGTGTTCATCTTGGAAGGGGAGGCATCATCGTTGGCTTCCTGCCACAGCCGGCGGTGTTGACAACATGATTGAAGTGACAGTCAAATTAGTTCTTTCCTATTTGCTGGGCTCGGTCTCCGGCAGCATGCTGATGGGTCGAATCAAAAATGTAGATATCCGCACCATGGGCAGCGGTAACGCGGGTGGTACCAACGCATTTAGAACCCAGGGCTTTTTATTTGCCCTGGCCGCGATCATTATTGACCTTGGAAAGGCGGTGATCGCCGTTGCAGTAATTGCACCCTTAGCGATGCCAGTGGCAGACGCGGAGATTGGTATTGAAACCCTGATGTTGTTATCCGGGTTCTGCGTAGTTGTTGGACATTGCTACCCGATATTTCATGGTTTCAGAGGGGGCAAGGGCGCGGCAACAGCGGTAGGTGCATTAATTATCATTAAACCCGTCCTGTTAATTCCCATGATCATTACCTGGCTATTGGTGTTGGGCATTTCGGGTTTCGTCGGGTTGGCTACAGTGCTTGCAGGACTTAGCCTTATACCTGCCGCCATGTATTTTGATAGCTCGACTCCAATCATCCTATTCACTGTGGCTATCGCGATATTTATGACATTTACTCATCGTAGTAATCTGTCACGGCTCAAATACGGCACTGAAAACCGCTTTGAAAAAGCGCGCTTTAGCCGTTGGTTTCGTGACTAGTTCTGAATTGATCAATCAGGATTTTGATTCCAGACTGGTCAATTTCCTGTCCGCTGTTGAAACCCGCTCTGGAGAGGCAATAGCAGCAGAGCTTTGCTGCAGCAGGACTGCGGTGTGGAAGCATATCGAAGCACTTAGAGCCCAGGGTATTTTGATTGATGCAGTAGCCGGTCAGGGTTACAAGCTGCGTGAACCACTCGAGTTGTTGAATAAGTCTTTGATTATCGAGCAGCTTAAAAAGAGTTCAGAATCGAAACTGCGAAAGCTCGTGATCCTGGCCTCCACCGATTCTACCAATAGCTTTCTACAAGCATTGCCGGTAGCAGAACAATCGGGAGTTGCCGTGCTGGCGGAATGTCAGAGTGCCGGCCGGGGCAGGAGGGGACAAAACTGGGTTTCGCCTTTTGGCAGGAACATTTATGCCAGTCTGGGCTGGGAATTTGATTGTGGTGTAGGTGAGTTGGCCTGCCTGCCATTGTTGCTGGCTTTGTCGGCATGCGATGCTCTGGATCGGGTAGGCCTGAAAGGCCACTTAATTAAATGGCCCAATGACATCCTTATGAAGGGCCGCAAACTGGGAGGATGCCTGGTGGAAGTGCAGGGCGATGTGAGCGGACCTTGCCGGGCTGTGATGGGCATCGGTATTAATGTTGGAATGAGCGAATCCACACCGGGTGCCGATACCATTGATCAACCGTGGACTGATGTTTCAAGTCATGTTGAAAAAGTTTCCAGAAACCAGTTGGCAGCTTTTCTATTGGATTCACTTCTGGTTCGTTTGGGAATTTTTGCCGCCGATGGTTTCAGACCGTTCCAGCACGAGTGGAAAACGCGGGATGCCTTGGCCGGCAAAGAAATCGAGCTGAAATTGACCGGTACAACCATCAAAGGGATTGCGCTTGGTATCAGCACCAGCGGGGCATTAGTGCTCCAATCCCAGTCCGGTGTGGGAGAATATCTGGCTGGGGAAGTAAGCATTTGCAGGCAGGGATCCGTGCGTGAGTAAACTGAAACTTATCATTCTCGTTATGTTCACCGGCAATATCTTGTTGCTGGGGCTTGAAGCGAGCAAACGTCCGATGGAGGAGCCTACTGCTCCCGGGCGAGTTAATATTGCTCAACGGCAGGATTTACCTGCTTTGCGCTTGCTCAGCGAATTGTCCTCCGATGCAGATGATTCTGACGATAGTCAGTGCTTCACTGTCGGTCCATTTGAGACCAAGGCTACGGTCGATGCAATTGTTGAAATGTTGAAGGAATATTCTTCCAGTGCCAGGTCGAGGCAAACCGAGGCATTCGTAGATCGGGGTTACTGGGTGTTCCTTCCACCATATGATGACAGACGATCAGCGCGTAAGGCGGTGGAATCACTGTATGGCGTTGGTCTGGATGATGTGGCTTTGATTAATAACGGCGAATGGAATAACTCGGTGTCGTTGGGCTATTTCATTAATCAATCGAACGCTGCTCAACATCGGGATCGAATCCGGGACCTGGGATTTCCAGCAGAATTTCGGATTCAACGCGATGATGAGTTCAGGTACTGGGTAGACTATAAACAGCAATCCGGCGATGAGTATGCCTCCAGACTTCTGGATGACCTGATTCCGTCGCAATTGCACCACCCGACTGCCTGTGCAGTTGATAATATTCTGCCGGAAAACGAAATTACATCGCCCTGATTCAAAATTCATTGCAATGTGTGCTTCGCACCAGGCTCCTCTTCGATTAGAATATGCCGCCTTGCCTAATATGCCGGTATAGCTCAGTTGGTACGAGCCCATGGATGGGCGAAGGTAGAGCAATGCAGGAGCAATTGTCGAGAGCAATTGATTTGTAATCAATAGGTCCCGAGTTCGACCAATTCGCCGGGAGCGAATTTGAATGAAGTCGCGAAGCGACGAATCCGAAGGGCGAGACCCAGGGATGGGGCGAGTAATCTTGGTGCCTCAGTGCTTCGCATCTTGGCTTTAATCCTATAAAATGCCTAGCCTGTTCCATGCCGGTATAGCTCAGTTGGTACGAGCCCAGGGATGGGTGAAGGTAGAGCAATGCAGGAGCAATTGTCGAGAGCAATTGATTTGTAATCAATAGGTCCCGAGTTTGACCAATTCGCCGGGAGCGAATTTGAATGAAGTCGCGAAGCGACGAACCTGAAGGGCGAGACCCAGGGATGGGGCGAGTAATCTTGGTGCCACGGTGCTTCGCATCTTGGCTTTAATCCTATAAAATGTCTAGCCTGTTCCATGCCGGTATAGCTCAGTTGGTAGAGCAATTGATTTGTAATCAATAGGTCCCGAGTTCGAATCTTGGTGCCGGCACCATCTCCAATCATAATACTGAAAACCAAGCCTGAACTAATTTCGGCTTTCATTAATTCTGGATAAAGATATCGACGTTAAATTCAGGAAAAATCTAGTAAAATTGATCAGTCACAATATGGCTTCTTTCATTGACAAAACATCCACAAAAAGTGCAAACTTGTTTCAGTGGGCGTGAGTGTCCATAAAATGTTTTCCAAATAACTTAAAAGCAATAAAAGTTTAGAACGACCACGGAACGGTCTGAAATGCTAGGTGTTTGGCCACGGAAGGCGAGAGATTACCGCTTTTATATGCTGATAAGTCATATGTTTGTCATTGGTACTTGGAGTGCTGCTGACGACTAACTGCGTGGGGGAGTTATCGCATGAGTTCCGTTAAAAATTTCGTTTCGAATCAAATTTCTACACTAAAGAGCGCTTCATCTAAAATATTAACAAGCACATTTCTAAGCCTGGCAGCCTTTATGCTGGTTTCTGCTCCATTAGCGGCACAAGAAGTTTTAACTAACACGCAGTGTGCCGGTACGATTGTCTCTGGCCTTAGCTGTACATCAAACGATATCGTGATCAATGATGTTTCACAAATGACGGTTGGTGAAGGTGGCAGTCCCGAAGTTACAAGTTGTACAGAAGGTGATGACACCGGGACCATTGATGTCAAGCTGACTACGGGACTGAATGCCACCCAGCGCTATGATTCACTCGCCTGGTTTGGCCAGCAGGGCAATGACCCGCGTGACACCGATACAAATGCGCTCTGCCATATTTCATCACTCCCTAATGACCCGGTTGAGGCAAGCATCAGTGATCAGGACGGAGACGCCTGCCTGGATGTCGGAAACGACGTTGCTGAGATCGCGCAATATTTCTACGATGTGCCATTTACCTGTGTGGATAATTTTGGATTGGACGGCGGTGGTGATCCGATAGCGGTACCAGATGGTGAAGCCGATGTATTCGCCCTGATTACCTGGGCTCAAAATTCAGGAACGATAGACTGCGGAATAGCGAATGCCGACGGCCTCTCGCCCTCCAACAAGCCGAAGTGTGATATTTCCCTGTTGACCGGTCTGAACATTGAAATTATTCTAGTCCCGGGCCTGGATCTTGTAAAATCCATCGTTGCTCCCACGGTTGATCCAGCCACTGCAGCGGGTCAGGTAGTGTCTTATAGCTATGACGTGATTAACACGGGCGACCAGGATTTAACCAATATTACGCTGGTTGATGACCAGCCCGATGCAAACCCAACACTTGTTTCATGTACTGCTTCCAATGATGGTGTATTGCAGATTGGTGAAACCTGCACCTATACAGCGACTCATACCATTACCCAAGCAGAAATGGATTCGGATATCGTAGACAATATTGCTACTGCTGATTCGGATGAAACCGGTCCGACCCAATCAGCAGCTGCCCTGCAGGTTGCGCAAGCACCAGCATTGGATACGGAAAAGTTACTTACCTCAAATGCTGATGAAGATATGTCCAATACCGTTACATTGGGTGATACCTTGACCTTTACCATCACGGTGACCAACACCGGTAACGTGACCTTGGCGAACGTAGTGGTTACCGACAATCTGATTACTCCAACCGGTGGAACCACGCCGTGTGCATCGGTGGCAGTTGGTGCGACCTGTACTTTGGTTGGAACCTACATGGTGACCCAGGCCGATGTTAATGCTGGAAATGTCACCAATACCGGCACCGGCGATTCGGACGACACCAATCCACCGGTTGATGATACCGTCATTACTGTGGTAATTCCGCCGCCAACAACGACCACAACGACGACAACAACTACAACTACAACTACAACTACAACTACAACTACAACGACGACAACGACCACGACCACTACGCTTCCACCACAACCGTCCGTTCCGGTTCCGGTGAATAGTGTCTGGGCGTTGGCGTTACTCGCTAGCTTGTTGATGCTTTTTGGTTGGCGTTTCGGACCTGCCATTATTAGAAGAAAGTAACTTTTAGTTCTTCATAGTTCTGCTTAAAACCCGGCGAAAGCCGGGTTTTTTGTAAGTCGTTTTACTTAATGACGGTCTAATAATAATCAGACTGATTTTGGGAGTTCGATGATGATTAAGTTTTTAGTTGCTAGTGCTCTATGTGTTCTTATGGCGATTTGTGTACCTGTTGAAGCTGGAGAAGTGCGCGAAGATATCCATGCTTCTGCAGAACAGGCACAACCGTTAATGTCCGGTATGAAAGCGCCGGTTTTCAAGGTACAGGACGTCCACGGAAATGATTTCCAATACGACCCTGCCGAAATGCAAAAGCCTTTGGTTATGTCTTTTTATCGCGGTGGCTGGTGTCCTTTCTGTAATCTGCATTTATCGGAAATGCGCCACGCCCAGGCAAAACTCATTGAGATGGGCTTTGAGGTCTGGTTTGTTTCTATGGATAAGCCGGGAGTGCTGGCTGAAAGCATTGATGAACCGGACCTTGGATACACTCTTCTGTCAGATTCAAAACTGGAGGCTACCCGAGCATTTGGTATAGCCTTTAGAA
>JBLHGQ010000042.1:0-21080 GCA_047614505.1 Rhodothermales bacterium
ACTCGGCCGCGCTGGGTAGGTCTTTTTCTTCCTGTTCTACGCGTGTAACTTGTTGCACGGGTCGGCTATCCGGGTTGGCACTGATCACCTCAGGCATGCTTTCCAAAGTCTCTGACGGCAATTGTGATTCTAATTGTTCAGGCATATCCCCTTCACCTGCAGTGGGAATTGCACTGGAAAAGTTTTGCGATGGCTTGCTTGCCTCGTTTGACTCGCCGCCCCCAATTTGAGAGGCCTGAGCAAGATAATCAGCTTCCTCCGGGGCTTTCTCTGATCGCCAGTTAACCAGCACAACGTCCAGTGTTTCAACCGCCTTTTGTAGGGGATTAATATCAAAAGCAAAACTAAGAACCAGCAAAATAGCCGCGTGAAGGCTTAATGCAAGCATCAAGGCCACGGCAAAACTGTCATTCATTAAATGCCTGTCGATCACAACTACTTTAACCTGCCCCCCACTAACCTGCCCTCCACCGCATCAAACATCTGTCCGGCAATATTCAATCCATATTGGGCATCCAATTCACGAATACATGTCGGGCTTGTAACATTCACTTCTGATAGCCAGTCCCCAATCACATCCAGGCCTGCAAACAGAATTCCACGCCTCTCAAGTTCCGGTCCCACTTGCTCACAAATCCAGTAGTCACGATCACTTAATGCAACGCCTTCCCCATGGCCGCCTTTTGCAAGGTTACCCCGAAAGTCGCCCGCGCCAGGAAATCGAGCCAAAGCATATGGAACAGGCCGGCCATTGATCATCAGAATTCTTTTATCACCTGCGCTAATCTCCTCGATGTATTGCTGTGCCATTACAAGTTCAGTTCCGTTCTTGGTAATACTTTCAAGAATCACATTGGTGTTTTGATCCCCGGGGTGCAACTGAAAGATAGAATCACCACCCATTCCATCTAAAGGTTTGACCACCGATTTTCCATTCTTTGAAACAAATGCGCGAATGTCTGCGGCATTTCTCGTAATCACCATTGGCACACAACATTGTGGAAAGTGGCTGATAAAGAATTTTTCGTTCGCATCACGTAAAGCACCGGGCCTGTTAACAACAAGCACACCTGCTCTTTCCGCAAGTTCCAGAATATAAGTAAGGTAGATGTAATCCAGTTCAAATGGCGGATCACGCCGCATCAGGATGATATCCAGATCCTGTAAAGGCAGTACTTCCCTTGCTGCCAGCGTATACCAATCATTTGGGTCGTCATTAACATTCAGAACCCGCATTGAAGCAATAGCCTCGCCATCCTCGACCGTCAGATCTGCAGGCTCCATGTAGTACAGAATATGGCCTCTCGCCTGGGCCTCTAAAAGCATTGCGAAAGTCGAATCTTTCTTAATATTAATATCAGCAATCGGGTCCATTACAACTCCGGTCATGATTGCTCCGGTTTCAGGCGGATTTCCAGCCGTCATATCCAATTCCATCATCAATTTCTTCTATTATCCTTCCAGCGGTGATTTGGTTCCAGCTTCTTTAATGTTCTTTCACTGAAACTCTTGTATCGTCAAAGGTATGTGAGACATTCTTAGGACGCTACCGGAGGCTGGAACCAAGGGTTAATGGAGGGTAGACTAGACCACGTTAACTCATGGTGGTATCCCGCTCGGGTTAATAAAGGGAGTCTGGTTCAACGTAGGGACACGTTGTGACCTCATAAACAAGGACAGAAAATGGACAATAACGACACATCCAATCAGGCTGAAGGAAGTGAAGAAGGGGAAGCCACGAGCCAGCAACTCTGCGTACTTGTCGTAGATGATAGCGCAACCATTCGGCGTTCAGCGGAAACCATGCTTGCAAACGAGGGTTTCAAAGTTGTCACAGCAGAAAATGGCTTTGAAGCATTATCTAAAATTACCCGTAATCGCCCTGATATTATTTTTGTCGACATCATGATGCCAAGACTTGATGGCTATCAAACGACTGCGATAATAAAAAATAACGCGGAATTCCGAAATACTCCGGTAATCATGCTGACCAGTAAAGATGGCCTGTTCGATAAAGCACGGGGGCGTGTCGTGGGATCTGACCTCTATTTAACAAAGCCTTTTACACGCGAGGAATTATTGTCGGCCGTCAGGCAACATGCATCTTGATGTTAAAGCGGAGAAAGGGCTTAAACAGTGAGCAAACCCATAGATTCATTTAATAAGCTGCTTGATTATGAGCGGCGAGCACCTGGTTTCCAGCCTGACAAGGGTGAAGGCGTCAAGCGGCGTGGTGAATGGGCTGGCGTCACTTTCTCATTAGGTGAAACCAGGCTGGCTTGCAGCGTCGATCGGGTTCATGAATTCCTTCCCCCTCCACCGGTTACCAGGGTGCCTGGTACCAAACCCTGGATTTTAGGCCTGGCCAATGTCAGGGGCGACCTCATTACAATTGTTGATTTATCCCACTATCTGGACGGTGAGCGTACGGCAATAACGGTTCGTTCCAGATTGCTTGCCGCAAGCCTTCGCGGACGCCCGGTTGGATTGCTGGTGGATGAAGTATTTGGCCAACGCAGCTTTACCAGTGATGAGGCCGCTCAACCGAATATATCCGAAACTTCACCTTTGCACGCATTCATTAACAAACAGTACAAGACACACCAAGAGATCTGGCAGGTATTGGATCTGGATGCCCTGTTCAGCACACCCGATTTTCTCAATGGCGCAGCCTGAGGGTTTAATTTAATCCTATGAACCAAAAAACAGACAAAAAAACCAAAGGGCGATCATGGATGGTGCTGCTGCTTACCGCACTGCTTATCATCTCAATGGCTTTTGTAGCAGCGACATTTTTCCAACTGATTCGAAATGCCAAGTTCGAGCAGGAATGGATTTCTCTCGCCACCGAAGTGCAGGTTTCATCACAACAACTGGCCAAGTTGGCGGGTGAAGCGGCATCCGGGAACCTCGAGGCATTTACAGAACTGTCCACTACACTTCAACGTATGACAAGCGCCATGAGCGCACTGAATAGCGGCAACGCCAGCATGGATCTGCCACCACTGCCACCGGAAGTTGCAACTCAGTTGTTTCAACTCAGCACAAGCTGGGGTCGCATGAGCGCAGATGCAAACAACATCACCCAACACGAAAGTCTGCTGCTTTCGCTGGCAGAAGCAAATGGTGAATTTACCGGACAGATACGGCCCCTTCAGGAAAGCACAGATCGGGTCGCACGACAATTGACTGAAAGTGGCGCGCCCAATCAGCAGGTATTTGCTGCCAGCAGACAATTGGTGCTGGCGGACAGGATGCTCAGGCACGTCAACGAAATTCTTCTAGGCGGTAGCAACGCCGTCAAAGCAGCCAGCAGTCTGGGCGAGGAAGTGAAGTTGTTCGATCAGGTATTGTCGGCTTTGTTGGCCGGCAACCAAAGTCTTGGCATTCCCCAGGTTCGCAACCAACAGGCATTGGTCACTCTGGGAGAAATGCGTAAGCAGTTTCGGGATACCAGACCACATTTGCAAACCATTCTTGATTCATCTTCAGGCTTGTTCAATGTCAGGGGCGCGGCTGATGAAATTTTCCTCGACAGCCGGGCTGTGTTTGAACAGGCTGCATCACTGTCTGACGCCATTGCAGATCTGCCACGTTCCCGTCTATGGCCTTCAATAAAAAGTGCTGGTTTGGCACTGGCCATCATGATTGGAATCGTTGCGATGCTGATTGGATCGGTCATATCTGCAGAACGTCGCAGGGCAACTGTCGCCACCAGCAGTAACCGTCACAACCAGCGTGCAATTATTACACTGCTGGATGAACTGGGCTCTTTGGCAGACGGTGATCTCACCGTTCACGCAACGGTAAGTAATGAGGTAACCGGGGCGATCGCTGATGCAATTAACTATGCAGTGGAGCGTTTACGTGAATTGGTGATGGGTATTAATCTGACGGCCAACTCTGTCGCAGCAAGCGCACAACAAACCCGCACCTTTTCTTCAAAGCTGGCAGAAGCTGCCGGGCAGCAGGCAGCTCAAATGGATACCGCCACCGAGTCCATTAAGCAAATGGCCCAATCATTCGAAGTAATGGCAGTGCGATCTGGTGAATCAAGTGAAGCAGCGAGCCGCTCAGTAGATATAGCTCATAGCGGCGCTAAAAAAGTACGGGAAACCATTTCCGGCATGGATAATATAAGAGAACAAATTCAAGAAACGTCAAAACGAATAAAACGACTTGGCGAATCAACGCAGGAAATCGGAGATATTGTCAGTCTGATTAATGGAATTGCGGAACAAACAAATGTGCTGGCGCTCAACGCAGCGATTCAGGCCGCCACTGCCGGAGGTGCAGGCAAGGGATTCGCTGTTGTTGCAGATGAAGTACAACAGCTTGCAGAGAGTGCAACCAATGCAACTAAACGCATCGAAACTCTGGTACAAACCATTCAGGCCGATACATCCGAAGCAGTAGCCTCCATGGAATCTACTACCACTGAAGTCGTCAATGGGACCCGGTTGGCGGGTGATGCCGGCACAGCACTAGTACAAGTTGAAAATGAATCTAACCAGCTTTCCATGCTAATCCAGGGAATCGCAGCAGAGGCACATGAACAATCTGTAGAAGCAACAAAAATTTCTGAGATTATTCAAAGCATCAGAGACATTTCAATTCAGACATCAACCGGTAGTCAACAGACTGCGAGCGCGGTGGAAAACCTTGCTGACTTGGTTTTGGAACTACGTGAATCAGTAGCTGATTTCAAATTGCCAGAGTCTGAATAGCCGCTTAATGATCATCGAGGGCTCAAATTCCAGCACTGCTTTGAGATGGGTTCGTGAGGACCTTGACAAGCACGTTGATCAGGTTCGTTCGCAAGTGGAAAACGTTGCCAGAAACCCAAATGTCAGCAACGAGGCAATCGGCGAAACTGCCAGTCACATCGAATTTTTAAAGTTTACGTTTGAAGCGTTGACTTTGAATGGTGCGGCAATGGTGGCAGATGAAATGATGACTCTGTGTGACCGAATCAAACACTACCGTGTCGATAGCAAACAAAATGCATTTTCCGCCTTAATGGATGCAATTGTGGTGATCCCTTCTTATCTTGACCGGCTTCAGGCCGGCCATCAGGATTTGCCGATTTTGTTATTGCCGGTGATCAATGAATTGAGAACCGCACATAACGCATCGCTGCTTCAGGAAAGCACTGTTTTCGCGCCTGATCTGGATGTCGAACTGCCAGAACTGAAGGTAGACGATCAGCAGTCAACGCGAGAAGAGCCATTCAGTGATTTTGCTCAGCGCATGCGCCAACAATATGAAAATGCGCTACTGAATTGGTTGCAGGAACAGGACGTTGTTGCACATTTATCACCTCTGCAAGGGATATGTGAAACCCTTCTGCATCGCTGCGTTAAAGAAGAACAACGCAGGCTTTGGTGGGTGGCATCAGAAGTCATTGGCGGCTTGGTTGAGGGATATGCGAAGAATGATGTCCATTTGCGTCGTCTGTTTGCCCGACTTCACTTGAATCTTAAAGCGCTGTCTGAAGGTGGAGAGGAAGTCACTGATTCGCGCGCCGCTAATTCACTAACCAAGGCTTTTCTGTTTCATGTGGCTCATTCCCGTGCTGGTAACGCAGGTATAGATCTGCTTAAAGAGCACTACCAGCTTGCGGATCTGGTTCCCGACCAGGAAGAACTTTTACGCGCAAAAGGTTCTGTAACGGGCCGGGACCGCGACATGTACACCTCTCTTGGAAGTGCTTTAGAAGATGAGTTGTCACTGGTAAAGGATGCTTTGGACCTGGAACTGCGCACTGGCCAAATCGATGCAACGCGACGCGCAAACAGCACAGATGCCCTGTCCCGTTTGCAGGATGCATTGAAAATGCTGGGCCTGATTGGCCCTGCCAGGGCTTTAGAAGAGTTATTACCTGCATTTGTGGAAAGCGAGAACGCTGATGCAGAAGTACGCGAATCGTCACTGATGTCGCTCGCAAGTCAATTGCTTATGATTGAATCTGCACTCAAGGAACAGATTGAAACCCTGGGTGAACCCTTGCAAGAGGAAGAAGACAAGGGCTTCATTGACCTGCCACCGCATGCGCAAAGAAGAATCCGGGACCGGCTGCTGGAAGAAATGGTTGTCAGTCTTCATGAGTTTCAGGAAGCAGTGAAAGCGCGTTTTAGTGGTGACGCCAAAGCTGATTTGAATGAGCCTTTGCAACAAGTTGCAGGCGCGCTGCATATGATCGACGAGCAGGAGACGGCAAATCTCACCATTCGTCTCGCAAATATCACCGCATTTCTGCTTAGGCATGCTTTTTCAGAATCGGCTGTTACGCCCGCATACCTTGAATCATTCACCAATGCGGTTGCCGCGTTGGAAATTTTTCTTGCCGCTTGCAGGGACCAACAGAGCAATCGCGAAAGATTTGTCCACATATTGAAGGAAAGCCTTGATGCCTTGCCCGAATCGGATGAAACCGCTGAACACCTGGCTATAAAAGCTGCAGAGCTTGCCGCTGCAGAAAAACAAGAGCGTGCCAACAGGCCACCAAGCTTAATTGAAACGGTGGAAGCAGAGCCCGGCGCCGGAGACCACTTGCCTCCGGAAATGGACACAGAATTACTGGAAGTTTTCCTGGAAGAATATGAGTCTGTAGCTGAATCTCTGAATCACCAGATTCCAATGTGGTTGGAAAGACTCGATAACAGCGAACATATGAAAGAAATCCGGCGTGGCTTCCACACGCTCAAAGGCAGCGGCCACATGGTCGGGGCTCATGAAATGGGTGATTTCTGCTGGCAGATTGAGAACCTTCTCAATTCTTTGATGGAAAAGAAAATTTCAAAGTACGCCGATGTTGCTGTCATGGTCCGACTTGCCCAGGCTGCTCTGCCAGCTTTGAAACAGCGTCTGATGCAGCAAAAAGTTGGCTTGAGCCAGGAAGCAATTGTCGCCATCGGAAAGCACGCTGAGCGCCTCACCAGGGGTGAAGATGCGGACTGGACTTCGCTCCACCAACAATTGCCGGCATTCCTCGCCGGAATGGTGCCCGGAGCACCTGATCCAACGCTCGCTCGATCACCAATCCCTGCCCGGTCAAAGAATGTTGATGAGAAATTGCATGCAAGCCTTCTCAAAGATTTGGCCGAGAACCTTGCTCATCTGAATTCATTGCTGGACCAGGTCTCAAGCGATCGCGATAGCCGCGTATTGCGGGAGCACTTGCGGGCGATTCACACGATTGCAGGTGCTTTGTCTATGGCCCCGGAGGGTTTGCAGGCAGGCATCGCGAAGGCGCTGGAGGGCATGCTTGATGCGCAAAGTAATTCCGGCCTTCCGTTTGGGATAGAGGCAATCTGGGCGCTGGGTAGTGCGATCGAGCATTTGCAGGCAAGACTCAACCGTTTGGAAGGTGATTCAACCGCATTAGCGCCCGAAGACGAGCAGGGATTGATAAACCAGATTCTTGCTTTAACCGTCGAGTTGGAATCATTTCGACTGCCGGACGATGAAATGCCGGTGTTCGAGCCACCTTTTACAGAAGCCGGCAATGAGAAAGACCAGCAACTTGAGGAACAAAAGTCCGTAGAAGACATTCAAGCAGCGGAAGCCGAATTCGAACAGTCAGAATTAGAAGATTCTGTGACCGAAGAGTGGCCCGCTGATGAGGAAGAGCTTACTGGTGAAATAGTCACAATTTTCCTGGAAGAGGCACATGAAGTTCTAGCCAGATCAGACACTCTGCTCAATACCTGGCGAGACAACCTTGCCGAGCTTAACCTCGTTCAGAACCTGCAACGTGAAATTCACACTTTTAAGGGCGGCGCTCGAATGGCTGGTCTATCAGTGCTGGGTGACCTGAGCCACGAAATGGAATCGCTGCTGGAGAAGATTGCTGAAAAGAGTCTTCCACCTTCGGTTTCTGCAATCCAGGCCTTGGAAAAAGGCTGTGATCAACTGCAGGTCTGGGTTGGTCAGGTTGAACAGGGAATACGGCCGGAGCCAGGGGGCGCAATTGAGCTGTTTGAACAACGCTCACAGGATTTGGTTAATGTGCCTGTACAACTTCAATCAGTTTCCCCTGCCGCTGAAGAAGAGCGAGAATCAAAAGCGCTGCCAGAAGTTGCAGCACCTCAAACTAACCGCAGCGACGAGAAATCTAGCGGCCAAATTAGGGTAGATGCAGAACTGCTCGATTCGCTGGTAAATGCCGCCGGTGAAGTGAGCATTTTCCGCTCCCGCATGGGGCTACAGATTGGTAATTTAAGAACCAGCCTTGGCGAGTTCGATGACACAATCGCCCGTCTTCGTGAACAATTCAGAAAACTGGAGATCGAAACCGAAGCGCAAATCCGGTCCCGGTTCCAGGAAACTTCCGACGCTGGTAATGAAGATTTTGATCCTCTCGAGTTGGACCGGTTTTCTTCGATACAGCAATTATCCCGAGGCCTTTCAGAATCAGTCTCTGACCTGCTGAACCTGCAGGAAATACTGGAAGATGCCGCACGCCAGTCAGATAACATGCTCACCCAGCAATCAAGGTTTACAACTGAGTTGCAGGAAGGCTTGATGAAGACCCGCATGGTGCCGTTTGGCTCGGTAGCACCCAGATTACGGCGTCTGGTCCGTTCAGCTGCACAGGAGACCGGTAAGAAGGCACGCCTGCAGCTCAAGATGATCGGCACCAGTGACCAACTGGATCGTAATGTGCTGCAACGCATAACTGCACCTCTCGAACACATGTTGCGAAACTCCATTGCTCACGGCATCGAAAGGCCCGCTGAACGTAAAAAACTGAACAAAGAACCTGAGGGCGAGATCACAGTTACGGTTGAATCAGAGGCCACAGAATTCATCATCCGCATCAAGGATGACGGTGGTGGAATCAATCTTGCTGCAATTCGCAAGAAAGCAATCGAGCTGAATATGATCGATAAGAACGCCGATCCTGCACCTCAGCAGTTATATGAATTCATTCTTGATAGCGGGTTCTCAACATCCAGTTCGGTTACAGGATTGGCAGGACGCGGCGTTGGAATGGATGTCGTCAATAGCGAGATCAAGCAAATTGGCGGTTCACTGGAAATAGAATCAGAGGACGGCAAAGGAACCTGCTTCACTATACGCATACCCTTCACTCTGGCAGTAATGCAGGCAATCGGTGTAATGGCCGGCGACAACCGATACTTGATTCCTTTGGCCAGTGTGGCAGGTGTGGCTAGAGTGACACCGGACGAATACGTTCAGATCCTTGAGTCGCAGGAACCGGTATATGAATTTGCAGGCAACCAATATCCCGTACTGGAGCTTGAGGCCTTGCTGGGAGAACCTGTCCATCCATTAGGCAGTGATAATATTTCTCTGCTTTTGATCAAGGCGGGTGATCAGCAGGCTGCTTTGCGTGTTCCGGAACTACTGGGGCATCGGGAAATTGTGATCAAACCGGTTGGGCCTCAAATTAGCAGTGTGCCTGGCATTCTGGGAGGCACCGTTAATGCAGACGGAAAAGTGTTGGTGATCCTGGATTCTGGCCCATTAATACGTCATGCGATGATTCATGGCACCAAACCGGGCACTCCCGCGACGCTCATTGAAAGACCAGGCCAGACCTTGGTAATGGTCGTTGATGACTCCATTACGATGCGCAAAGTCACTTCACGGGTTCTGGAAAGTCATGACTATGAGGTTGCCACTGCCAAAGATGGAATAGATGCTACTGAGCAATTGCAAGATTGCTTACCTGACCTGCTGCTGTTGGATATTGAAATGCCGAGAATGGATGGATTCGAACTTGCTACCTACGTAAGATCTGATCCGAGATTAAGGCATATTCCAATCATAATGATCACTTCTCGTTCCGGGCAGAAACATCGTGATCGGGCCGCTGAAGTGGGAGCAAATTCGTATCTGACCAAGCCTTATAAGGAATCCGAATTGATTTCCGAGGTTCGCGAAGTGCTTGGCCAGGAGGTTTAATCATGCCTGAAGAAATCGCTGAAATACGGACATTACTCGCTCCTGTGACTGATGGCACCATCATGCTGCCAGGTAGCGTCATTGCTGAAGTTGTTGACTTACCAGATCCACAACCCTACACAGATGCCCCTGACTGGCTTTTGGGTGGCATGAACTGGAACGAATGGCATGTGCCGATATTGAGCCTCTCCATCCTGGCCGGGGTCACGGCCAAAGAGATGACCAACGCCCGAAGCCGGGTCTTAATAGTAAAATCCCTGTCTGAGTCATCCGGCGCACCCTACCTTGGTTTACTCATAAGTGGTGTGCCCAGATTAGCGAAGGTCGGCTCAGACAGTTTGAACAACGCAATAAAGCCGCCCAAATCGCAGGGGCTGTTCAGTGAAGTCACATTTAATGACGAGCAAGTTTGGATTCCAGATCTGGATGAAATCGTTCGTTTAGTAGAACCGCAGTTAGAGAAGAACTAAAAATCACCTGCCAGAGCTTGCAATACTGCTATAGCCGCCGGGCCAGCCGTTTCGGTACGCAGGATGCGCGGACCCAGGCTTACTGTTGTCACAGCTGCAACTTTTAGTTTTTTCAGTTCCATATCACTGAACCCTCCTTCAGGACCAACCAGAATTTCCACTGTTTTATCCCCAAAGCTCTGGCCTGAAAGCGAATGGTCAGATACCGGCTCCAGTGCCAGACGAAGCGCACTTGATTCCATCGAAAGCCATGCTTCAAGTAATATTGGTGGATAAAGCCCAGGAACAATTGCACGACCGGATTGTTCGCAAGCTGCAATAATCACACCGCTCCAATGTGACATTCGGCTATTGAGGCGTTTTTCATCAAACCGCACTTCGACGTGATCTGTAAGCAACAATTGTATGTTTGAAACACCCAATTCCGTGGCCTTTTGCAGTGAAATATCCATGCGCTCGCCGCGACTGACCGCCTGCACCAGTGTAATTTGAAGCCCGGATTCTGCGGCCGCGGGCAAGCGGGCATGCAGCGCCAATTCTGTGACCTTTTTACCTACTGTGATCACTTCAGCTGCATAGTCGAAGCCATCACCATTGAATATCACCAGGGGATCGCCAAGACGAAGCCGTAACACTTTAGAGACGTAATGACTGGCTTTTTCATCCAGACTCAGTCCGGTATCGGGTTGGAGATCCTTCTTGGTGTAAATTCTTGAGATTCGCAACTTAGTCGTCCCTGGTGGCATGATCAATTCCCGCGGTGGCCGCTGCAACCATTAAATTGATCTCATGCTCATTGATCACATATGGCGGCATAAAGTAAACCGTATTTCCAATCGGACGAAGAAGCACGCCGTGATTCAACGCGTGTTGATAAACCTTAATGCCACGACGCTCCTTCCAGTCATAGGTTTCCATGGTGGCACGATTCTTAACCATCTCCATTGCCAGTATCATGCCGGTCTGACGGATTTCGCCAACATGAGAGTGATCATGCAGATGCTGAACTGCATCCAGCATAATTTTTGCTGTCTTGCGATTATTCTCCAGCACAGGCTGTTGTTCAAATATCTCCATGGTTGCCAACGCAGCGGCGCAGGCCAGAGCATTACCGGAGTAACTGTGAGAGTGTAAGAACCCGCGCAGCGAGGTGTATTCATCGTAGAAAACGTCGTAGATTTTGTTGCTCGTCATCACCGCTGACATGGGTAGATAGCCACCCGTCAGGCCTTTTGAAATACACATGAAATCCGGCGCGATATCGGCCTGCTGGCAGGCAAACATACTGCCGGTACGCCCGAATCCAACGGCAATTTCATCGGCGATTAGATGTACATCATAGGAATCACACAGGACCCGCAAGCCTGCAAGGTAGGACGGCGGATACATACGCATACCGCCCGCGCCCTGAACCAGGGGTTCCACGATCACTGCGCATATTTCATGCTGGTGCCGCTCAAGTAACTGATTCATCTCATCCAGCATGCTGGATGCATGAGCGTCCCATTCAGAACACTCCAAACCAAAACAATCCGGGCTGGGGGCAATCAGTGGTTCAGCGAGTAATGGTGCATAAGTCTGCTTAAATAAACCGGCATCACCTACTCCGAGTGTACCGATGGTTTCTCCGTGGTATGAGTTCGACAGTGTGACAAAACGGGTCCGGCCGGGCTGGCCCAGATTCGCCCAGTAGTGGAAACTCATCTTCATCGAAATTTCAACCGCGTTTGATCCACTGTCTGCATAAAAGACACGGTCGAGGCCCTGCTGAGTGATAGCAACCAGTTTTTCGGCCAGCAAAACCGCCGGTTCGTGGGTCACACCGGCCAGAATGACGTGCTCAAGCGTTTTGGCCTGCCGGCTGACCGCTTCAGAGATTTTGGGGTTGGCATGGCCGAAGAGATTCACCCACCAGGAACTGATCGCGTCTATGTATCGATTGCCATCCATATCCTCCAGCCACACGCCCTGACCGCTGCGTACCGGCAATAGTGGCAGCCATTCATGATCTTTCATCTGTGTTGTTGGGTGCCACATGACGGCAAGGTCACGTTTCCTCAATTGCTCATTGCTGGTGGAATCATTCATACAGCGATCATGCTCTCCCGGGCATCTTGGTTTCCGGCTAGTCTGGTATCATGGAACGGACTTTCCAGCCATGCAAGCAAACCCCTGAAAAGTACATAAAGAATGATAAATGAAACAATTTCTTGAAACCGCCATTGAAGCAGTAACTGCCGCCAGTATTCCCATATTGGAATATTTTCATGGCGGGTTTGAAGTCGAAACTAAATCTGATCAAACGCCGGTCACAATCGCTGACAGGGAGGCCGAGCAGGTCATCCGCAAGATCATTCGCGGACGTTACCCTGACCACGGCATTTTTGGTGAAGAGTATGGCCGCAGTGATCGCAACTCGGATTATCTGTGGCTGATAGACCCGATTGACGGCACCAAGAGTTTCGTACGTGGCTACGGTATGTTCTCAACGCAGATAGCGCTGATGTACCGCAATGAGATTGTGGTTGGTGTATCAAATGCGCCCTTGACCGGAGAGATGGCCTGGGCCATTCGAGGGGGCGGAGCCTTCCTTGATGGAGAGGCCATTGTTGTCAGTGCCGTGAGCGAACTCAGCGATGCCAGCATATCAACCGGCAACCTCGGAACACTTGCCCGCTCGGACCGTTGGCAGGCTTTGGGTGAAATCATTTCAAAGGCAAACAGGGGACGAGGCTATGGCGACTACTATCATTATCATCGTCTCGCGGCCGGCCAACTCGATGCGGTGATCGAATCCGACGTTAATATTCTGGATATCGCGGCCTTAAGCCTGATCATTGAAGAAGCTGGCGGTATTTTCACTGATTTATCGGGTGGCGCGGTCGGACTTGAGATCACCTCTGTATTGGCTGCGACACCTGAGCTACATGCCAGTTTGTTGAAAAAGCTGGCCACCTAAATGACCCGCCTGCCCAAGATTCACAATCGCATAAATCGCGACCCCGGAAACCTGTTCACCGTTGAGCAATTGGATCTTGAGTTTTCTAATGGTGAACGAAGAATCTATGAGCGGCTAATCAGCCGTGGCCTGGGTGCAGTCATTGTTGTGCCCATGCAGGATGACGAAACGGTACTGCTGGTTCGTGAATACGCCTGCGGTCTGCACCAGTACGAAATGGGGCTGGTCAAAGGCCGACTGGAATCCGACGAGAGTATTCTTGAAGGTGCGCAGCGAGAATTACAGGAGGAGGCTGGTGTGGGGGCAAATGACCTGCAAGAACTGACTGCTCTTAGTCTTGCGCCGGGTTACATGACCCACGTGACACATGTAGTTCTGGCCCGGGATCTTTATCCCAGTAAACTCGAGGGTGATGAACCTGAGGAACTGGAAGTGATTCCCTGGCCATTGGCAAAGCTTGATGAGCTGGTTGCCCGACCCGATTGTACCGAAGGCCGAACTATTGCCGCGTTGTATATTGCGCGTGATTATCTTGCCTCACAGGATTCAAAATGAGTTCCAACATTACAAGAGAACGCTTAAATCAACTTGTCACCCTCTCGCGAAAGGCGGGCCAGGCTATTCTGGAAGTTTATAAGCAGGACTTTGAAGTAGAACACAAAGCCGATGCTTCCCCCCTGACACAGGCCGATCTGGCCGCTCACCGGATAATTTGCCAGGGCCTGGCTGAGCTTGACCCCGATACGCCTGTACTCTCAGAAGAGTCTGCCGAAATTCCGTTTTCACAACGTAGCCAGTGGAACGAGTACTGGCTTGTCGATCCGCTTGACGGCACCAAAGAGTTCGTCAATCGTAATGGCGAGTTTACGGTCAACATCGCCCTGATACTGGATCATGCACCGGTCATGGGTGTGGTTCATGTGCCGGTCACCGGCCGGACTTACTTTAGTGCCAGAGGAATTGGTGCTTTTCGGCGTGATGGCGACACAAATGCAGTTGAGATTTCTACACGTCAACCGGCAGCAACACCGCTGGTGGTGGTTGGCAGCCGTTCACATGCCAATCCCGATCTGGAAAAGAGATTAAGCACTATTGGCCAGTACGAACTGGTCAGCATGGGCAGTTCCCTGAAGTTCTGCCTGATTGCAGAGGGCAAAGCTGATTTTTATCCCCGCCTGGGGCTGACATCCGAATGGGATACCGCTGCCGCGCAGGCAGTTGTTGAAGCCGCTGGCGGGCGCGTAACCACCCTGGACGGCAAAACCCTGCCCTACAACCGCAAAGACAGCCTGCTTAACCCTTATTTCCTTGTGTTTGGCGACACCGGACGTGACTGGCCACGCCTGATGGCAGCTGACTGAACCGATGCTAACGGTCAGCCTGGCCCCAATGATTGCTTGGTGTAGCCGCCTGGTTAGTGAAATGATTGACCCGGCTTTATTCTGTCAAGAGGATCGACTATACTCACATGGTCTGATGTTTGTAGTACAAAACTACAACTTGCAGAAACGCGCGTGAAAAACATAAACAAGTCTAAAGTCCTAGGGAGTGACATGAATATCCTCAAGAAATTATCAATAAATGCTATTTGCCTTGTTACCGTACTGTGCGCGAGTATCGCCTATGCCCACACCACATCCATTGGATTCACTCCTGGAGCGAATCAAGGTGAAGTCATATTTTATACTGGCTCCTATCATCCTAATGTTGGTGTTAACGAAGGCACCCTGACTCTGACTGGAATCAACGGTACTGTGTATGGTCCGACTGAATTGGCATTTAACATTCCTTCAGTCAATGTGAAACCAGCAGGGCTTGTCGATGGCACAAACAACTGCTATGTAACCATCGCGAATTTAGTTGATTGCACCTTACTGGCAGACCCAATTCGTAGTGGCCCTGTAATCATCTGGCAGGGTGTAACCTTTGCTGGCCTGCAGGCTGGAGACTATTCCTTCTCTTGTGGTACCACTTGTGGTACTTCCGACATCTTTAATTCCCTCGGTACTGGTTCGGGCGTTTTAACATTAACCAGTCAAACTGTTGGAGGAAATGAGGATGCTTCTATATCTGTGCCCACTTTATCTTTGGCAGGCGTTATTTTCCTTCTGGGACTGATAGCGATAACCGCTATTTTTTACAGGCGCCGTTTAAACGCATAAAATTTTCACGTAAAAAAAACCCGAAGGTGCATGCCTTCGGGTTTTTTTGTGCGTCTCAGTAGGGCTTCAACACCACCAGCAGTACCACTGCAATCAAAATTACGGTCGGGATTTCGTTGAACCAGCGAAACCACTTGTGAGATCGGTCGTTTTGCCGCGTTGCGAATGCCTGAACCAGTTTCATGCAATAAAAATGGTAGCCGGTAAGCACCAACACCAGGGCCAGCTTGGCATGCATCCAACCCATGCTCAAAAAAGCCGGAACCTGCATGATTAACAACAGCCCGAAAATCCAGGTTAGTGCTCCACCAATATGCGTCATGATCATTAGTTTTCTTTGCATGACGCACAGCGTATTACGAACAGATTCATCTTCTGACATGGCGTGGTAAACAAACAATCTCGGCAAATAAAACAGCCCAGCGAACCAGGTCACCATGAAAATAATATGAAAAGATTTGAGCCACAACATGTACTAAGGTCTCCGTTGCCTGGCCGGATGTCGGCTTGACGCGTTCGCCACCGAGGAGTATAAACTCCTCAACCCAATTATGGGGGTCTTGACGAAAACTATAATAATAAAATAAGAAAATCAATAAAAATGTGAGGAACTCAGCGGCTTCGGCCGCTTTTTTGTTTGCGGCCTATTCAGATCGAGATTGAATTCCGCACCAATAAACACCATTATTGAGCTATGGAACAAAGCACCGAGCAATCCTCTCTTTCAAGCAGCATGGTATTTACCACCGCTGCCGCACATAAGACACTCGAATTAATTCTGGAAGAGCGCAATCCGGACCTTAAATTGCGCGTGTATATCTCCGGGGGTGGTTGTTCAGGATTCCAGTACGGATTCATGTTTGATGAGTCCATGGCTGATGATGATATTAGAATTACCAACGACGGGGTTACATTACTTGTCGACCCGCTGAGCTTTCAGTATTTGATGGGTGCTGAAGTCGATTACACAGAGAGCCTTCAGGGCGCTCAATTTGTTATTCGCAATCCTAACGCTTCCACAACCTGCGGTTGCGGCTCATCATTTTCAGTATAAGCTTGTGAAGCTGAGTATCGATCAACTTTCCAGGTCGAATAAAAACCGTTTTACCTCAGTACGTCTCGACCGCCTGGTTGAATACCGTGAAGACAGTCAATGGGTCAGTAAGGCTTTGAAAGCTGATGACGCCCACTATATTCCTCTTTGGCGTAGCCGAAGCCTGTTACAAAAGGATGAGTCCGGAACACTAGCGGTTTACCTTAGACCTGAAGACCTGCCTGAAAATGACCTGATCCAACCCCCTACTCTGCTTGGTACTGACCACAAACGTACCTATTTCGCGGTTTCGATAACCGACCGGCAGCGCGACGAAGTACTAAAATCACACCCTGAGGCCAAATTCACCGACTTACGCGGTGCGTCAATAGACATGGATGCCAAGCACGCTGGCATTCTGGCCTATGCCAAAGCCCTGCATTACTGGCAGCACCGGCATTTGTTTTGTGGCGTATGTGGAGAAGCTAACCGGTTACTTTCTTCGGGACACAAGCTGGTTTGCTCTAATGAAGAATGCGCACGGGAATCATTTCCGCGAATCGATCCAGCCATAATTGTGCTGGTGACCCATAAGGACGCCTGTTTATTGGGCAGAAACCCCAATTGGCCAAAACGTCGATTTTCGACACTTGCCGGCTTTGTAGAACCAGGCGAAAGCCTCGAAGATGCAGTTGTCAGGGAAGTATATGAGGAAGTCCGAGTGCAACTGGGTAGCATCAAATATGTTTCATCCCAGCCCTGGCCATTCCCGGCCTCGTCCATGTGTGGCTTTTATGCAGAGGCTATCAGCCGCGAATGCGTGGTATCAGATGAAATCGAGGAAGTGCAGTGGTTTACCACGCAAGAGTTAACGACTGCTGTGATTGATGGCTCCGTATTGTTGTCACCGCCGGTCTCAATCGCGTTTCGCTTGCTGGCAGACTGGTTCAAAAATCAGGGCGGCGGCGACCTGGAGGCCTTGTGCAGAAAATATCGTCATCACCGATAAATATTGCATACCAAGCTGAACCAAAGGCCCTCATGCTGATAGAATCACCCTTGCGCCACGGGGACATTGTTAGATGACCATTATTTCCTTAATTATTGCCTTTGCACTTTGCTACTTTATTCGCGACCTTGGAAAACTGAGGCGGTTCGAATGGCTTAAGGGTGCCACAAGCAAATGTAACGAAAAATGCAAAAATATTCCCGGTTGGTCCGGTGTTACGGGCTTCCTGTTTTATTTTGGGTTACCACTTCTCGTCATTGGCCTTCTCAACCTTGTGCTTTTCACCTCATTGGGGACGCTCGGCAGTGTACTTCTGGCAATCACGGTTTTGATTTACACTTTCGGTCCACATGACCTTGATGCCGACATTGATTCCATCATTCATGCAGATGACGATGAAGCCCAGGGGAAAGCACTCAAGGCACTGCTTGGGAATGACGCCAATGCAGATGAGGACGTCTGCCAGTCGAACGCCGTGGAATACGTATTTCGCGAATCGCTGCAACGCTGGTTTGGAACCATTTTCTGGTTTGTGCTGCTCGGCATTTATGGCGCACTGATGTACCGGCTTGCAGACCGATTGACCGAAGGTGACTTGAAGCTGGAAGAAGAGCAACACCAGTTGTTCACCCGGCTACGCCAAATCATGGATTGGCCGGTAGCGCAGTTAATGACTTTAGCCTTGGCCATCGCCACTGACTTTGATTCTGTCTACAGAGCATGGAAGAAATATCACAACGAACAGGGTAATGGCTTATTTGAAGGCGACAATGGTTTTCTCCTGGCCAGCGCCAAGGAAATTGTAACCACCGGTCACGCTGCGCGGGATGGTTATGCAGATCAACTCAGTGGCCCGTTAGCTTGCCTGAAACAGGCCATGGACCTCATTTGGAGGATTCTGGGCGTTTGGTCTTTTGCTTTAGCCTTGTTGCTGTTGATTGACGTTATTGCATGAAACACCCTACCAGGCCCCTGACCGGAATTCTCACCGGTTGCCTGGTTTTGATTCTATTTTTGTTCTCTGTCAGCACCCCGGCAGATATTATCCTCCCTCAATCAGACGGCTCTACCTTAAGCCTTGATTCTCCTGCAAGTCGCGTCATTACACTGGCACCCAATCTTGCTGAAATGATGTTTGACGCCGGAGCCGGCGCGAAATTACTTGCCACCGTTGAATACAGTAATTTTCCGGATGCGGCTGCACGTCTACCCAGAATTGGTGATGCTTTCCGCTTTGATCTGGAGCAGATTATGGCCCTGCAGCCAGATCTTGTTATTGCCTGGAGCTCAGGCAATCCGGCATCCGCGCTTGCGCGCCTCGAAGACCTTGGCCTGAAAGTTTGGCGCACTGAACTACGTAACCCACTGGACATCGCTGGCCTGCTGGAAAGCATTTCTCTGGCAACAGGAACAGGAGATTTGGGCAAGCAGGCAGCAGATGAAGTTCGCAGCAGATTAAGAGCACTTTCAGAAAAATACGCTGGAAGATCACCGCAGCGCTATTTTTACCAGGTGACTGAGCGGCCGCTTTTTACATTGAATGGCGTACATATTGTGAGTCAGGGGCTGTCGCTGTGCGGCGGTGTAAACATTTTTGCCCAGGAGCCTGTGCTTGCACCACAAATTACCCGCGAATCGGTGATACAGGCTGACCCGGATGTTCTGCTGGCGCCCCGCATTGAAGGGGAAGAAGACCCGCTCGGGCATTGGAGAAGCTGGCCCCGGCTTAAAGCTGTACGCACCGGTGCGCTACACTATCTTGATGCCGACAAAATTAACCGGGCAACGCCTCGATTGTTGGATAGCCTTGAATTAGCCTGTAAGCTGCTGGACGGACATCGAACCAACACCGAGAAGTCGCCGGAGAATTTATGAATTCCGTACTCATCACATCGCCTATCGGCGTACTCGCAGCATTAACCGCCGTTGTGTCTTTCTGGTTCTGGCTGGAAAAAACTTCGAAATGGAAAATATTTGAATTCCTGCCGCCACTGGTTTTCATTTACGCCTCTCCGGTCCTTCTTTCAAATTTCGGCATCATCCCCTTCAAAAGTGAAGCCTACGACTTCCTACGCCAATACGGCTTACCGGTATTCATTGTGTTGATGCTGATCAAAGTCGATGTGCTCAGCGCGATCCGCATCATGGGCAAAGGTGTGCTGGTCATGTTACTGGGCAGTGTCGGTGTGGTACTGGGTGGTGTGCTTGCGTACTGGTTGGGTCAAAATCTTGATTTGGGTAACTTCCTGCCACTGGCGGTTGAAAGCTGGAAGGCATTTGGCACACTGGCCGGCAGTTGGATTGGCGGTACCGGCAATATGACAGCCGCGCATGCTGCGCTGGAAGGTTCCGGCGTCGACCTGACTATGGCTGCCGCAGCAGACCAGATGGTTTACCTGGTATGGCTTCCTATTTTACTAGGCTGCAAAGCCTTCGCTAATAAATTTAATCGCTGGGCACGCGTGCCCGATGGCAGGCTGGCACAGATGGATCAGGCAGCGGCGGAATTTGATAATACCGAGTCGGCGCCGAGCATGATGCAGTTGTTGTACCTGGCATTGCTGGCGCTTGGCTTTACCTGGATTTCACTCGGGCTTGCTGATCTGCTTCCCCCGATAGTTATTGACGGCGCGACTGTGATCAGCGCATCTACATGGTTGATTCTGATTGTTACTACCTTGTCTTTGTTTGCTTCAATGACACCTGCAAGAAGGCTACCAGCAGCCCAACCCATCGCAATGGCCATTATTTATATTTATGTTGCCCGCGTTGGAGCAACCATGAACCTGGGTGAGATTGACTGGAATCAAACAGCCGGTTTTGTTGGTATGGCATACGTTTGGATCACAATTCATGGCCTTTTCATTCTGGCAGGTGCATGGATGTTCCGGGTAGATTTGCACACAGTTGCGATTGCCTCAGCAGCGAACATTGGCGGCGCGGCTTCGGCGCCGATCGTTGCAGCACACCACCGTGAATCATTGGTACCAGCCTCTATCCTGATGGCGCTGATCGGCTATGCACTGGGTAACTATTTGGCCATCTTGACCGGACGTCTGGCCCAACTAATTGGCACTTAAGGAAACTCTATGAAACGCATGATCACCCCTGCAATTTTGCTCGTGGCTTCGTTTAACGTCACTGCAGGCACCACGGTTCTTGAATGCAATGAGTTGATAGATGTTGCAGCAGGCAAAGCCCGCAGCAATCAAACGGTGCTGGTTGAAGGAAACCGAATAACAGCTGTCGGCTCCAGGAGCGATATTGACAAAGTGCTTGATGGTGCAGCACCCGACTCTGAACTGGAGTTGGAAACGTGCCTGCCCGGCTTGATGGATATGCATGTGCATTTACGGCATGAGAACTCCCAAAATCACTACATCAAGCGCTTTGTACAAAGCGAAGCCGACTACACACTAAAGGCTGCACATTTTGCACGTATTACGCTAGATGCCGGTTTCACCACCGTGCGCGACCTGGGTGATGGATCATTTGAAACGGTAGCACTTCGCAA
>JBLHGQ010000043.1:0-20833 GCA_047614505.1 Rhodothermales bacterium
AATTCATCAAAGTGGGAGATGCTAAAAAGGCATTGGTTATCGGTGCAGAGACACTAAGCCGACTGGTGGACTGGAGTGACAGGGGTACTTGCATATTGTTTGGTGATGGTGCCGGAGCGGTGGTGATTGAGGCAAGTGACGAACCAGGAATCATGTCTACTCATATCAGTTCAAATGGTGAATATGCACCTTTACTCTGCAGCAGAGGAGGTGTGTCAGTTGGTTTTGATTCCCTGGAGCCGGGCGGCGGAATGAATATCGAGATGAAAGGCAATGAAGTGTTTAAGCTTGCGGTGCGAACATTGGGTCGTATCGTTGATGAAACGCTTGAAGCGAATAAAATGGACAAAAGTGAAATCGACTGGCTGATTCCACATCAGGCAAATCTTCGGATTATTAATGCGACCGCCCGTAAGCTGGGGATGACTAACGACAACGTTATTATCACTGTTGATCGACATGGAAACACTTCGGCGGCTTCGGTTCCTTTGGCATTGGATGAGGCAGTAAGGTCCGGTCGGGTAAAACGCGGCGAAACGCTATTGCTTGAAGCTTTTGGCGGTGGATTTACCTGGGGCTCAGCCCTCATTCGTTACTGATGATTAAGATTCATGTCTAAAACTGCATTTCTGTTTCCAGGCCAGGGTTCACAATCCGTTGGCATGTTGGCTACCCTGGCGGAGCGTTTTCCGGTCGTTATTACGACTTTTGAACAGGCTTCAGAAGTATTGAATTACGATTTATGGAAAATTTGCCAGACCGGTCCCGAACAAAAACTTAATCAAACCGAGACTACACAACCCGCCATGCTCGCCGCTGGAATAGCCAGTTACCGATGCTGGACGCAGAGTGGTGGGGCAGTTCCACAGATCATGGCTGGTCACAGTCTGGGGGAATACAGTGCGTTGGTGGCATCCGGGGTTTTGGATTTTGAAGAGGCAATAAAAACGGTAGCCCTTCGTGGCCGGTTGATGCAGGAAGCAACGCCTGCCGGTGTTGGTGCGATGGCGGCAATTCTGGGACTGGATGACGAGATTTTAATTGGAATTTGCGAGGAATATAAAGGGTCTGAAGTGGTTTCTTGTGCGAATTTTAATTCACCTGGCCAGGTGGTTATCGCCGGCAATATTTCTGCGGTAGAGCAGGTTTGCGAGTTGGCATCAGCCGCAGGTGCGAGAAGGGCGATTATGTTGCCGGTCAGCGTGCCGTCCCATTGTGCTTTGATGAAACCTGCAGCCGAAAAACTTCATGCCACTTTAAGTACACTGCACTTTAGCGATTCGCAAGTCCCGGTGGTGCAGAACGCAGACGTTATGGCTTATGAGAATGCAGCAGAGATCATTGACTCTTTATCGCGTCAGCTCTGGCAACCGGTACAGTGGACGGCAACCATAGAACATCTTAAAACACAGGGTGTAGATCAGTTTGTAGAGTGCGGGCCTGGAAAAGTTTTGGCCGGCCTGAACAGAAGGATCAGTCGTGAATCTGCCATAATGGCACTGACTGACCCGGAAGCCATTGAATCTACACTCGAATTAAGCCGGCAGGAATTGTTATGAGCCAATTATTTCAAGGCCAGATTGCTCTGGTGACAGGCGCAAGCCGTGGTATTGGTGCGGCCATTGCCGACACATTTGCACGACGTGGAGCCCATGTTTTTGGAACTGCAACTACTCGTTCTGGCGCTGATTCAATATCTTCGCGTTTGACGGCTATTTCTCCTGAGTCACAGTCACAGGGCAAGGTATTGGATGTCAATGACCCGGAGGCGATCAGTGAGTTGCTTGCCGATATTTCCAGCAGTGCAGGGTCTCCTCAAATTCTGGTGAACAATGCAGGTGTGACGCGTGATCAGTTACTAATGCGAATGAAAGAAGATGATTGGGACATCGTTTTGGAGACCAACCTGCGTTCGGTTTTTCGCCTGAGTAAGGCTTGCTTACGCGGCATGATGAAGGCTCGCTTTGGCCGGATTATCAGTATCGCATCGGTTGTTGGCTCTACCGGCAATGCCGGTCAAACCAATTATGCAGCAGCCAAAGCAGGTATGGTCGGGTTCAGCCGGTCGCTGGCAAAAGAAATTGGTTCCAGGGGTGTAACGGTCAATGTTGTTGCCCCTGGATTTATCGATACTGACATGACGCGCGCTCTGGATGAGACCCAAAGAGAAGCGCTGTTACGGGATATTCCTCTAGCCCGATTGGGTGAGGCACAGGATATTGCTGAGGCTGTGGCTTTTCTTGCACAGCACGAGGCAGCATACATTACCGGCCAGACACTGCATGTGAATGGCGGTATGTTCATGGCTTGAGGATTGCTCGAGCGGTGAAACAGGGCTTTTTTACCAGTCCGAAATGGAGCGTCGTGACGGCACAATAAAACGTGCATTAAACGACGAATGTTTTTTTTACTGGAAGAACGGTCAGAGTTTCTCTAAAATTGCGACCCTCTTTCCTCAGTAACGGAATTTATAAAATATGAGCAGCATTGAAGCGCGTGTCCAGAAAATCGTAGTTGAGCAACTGGGTGTCAAAGAAGACGAAGTGACTCTCAACGCATCTTTTGTCGATGATCTTGGAGCAGATTCACTTGATACCGTTGAATTGGTTATGGCACTTGAAGAAGAATTCGAATGCGAAATCCCAGACGAGGAAGCTGAAAAAATCACTAATGTTAAGCAGGCTGTTGATTACATCAATGCCATTAACAGCTAAGGTGCGTCAGGCATAATTTCTACGGCCGGCATTATGCCGGCCGTTATTCGTTATAAAAGAGGATTATTCTGTGTCTAAGCGACGGGTAGTTGTCACCGGTATGGGGATTGTTTCGCCGGTGGGTAATTCCATAAATTCGGCCTGGGACGCGATCTGTAATGGCCGAAGTGGCATTGGCCGGATAAGCGAATTTGATACTGAAGGTTTCAAAACGCGGGTAGCTGGTGAAATCCGGGATTTCGATGTCGAGGACTATATGCCGCTGAAAGAAGCTCGTAAGTCTGACAAGTTTATTCATTACGGTATGGCTGCGTCCATTCAGGCTCTGCGCGATGCCGGACTAGAAGATGAAGGTCATGGCGTTGACCCCGAACGGATTGGCTGTGCACTTGGCGCCGGCATCGGAGGAATTGCCACAATCGAGAAAACCACCGAAGCTTTCATGGCAGGTGGGCCGCGCAAAATCAGTCCATTTTTTATTCCCGGCACCATAGCCAATATGATCGCTGGCAATTTATCAATTCGTTATGGGTTTAAGGGCCCAAATTTCGCCATCGTTACGGCATGCTCAACCGCCACCCATAATATAGGATGCGCAATGCGTATGATCCAGTACGGCGAAGCTGAAGTAATGGTTGCAGGAGGTGCAGAATATGCCACCTCGCCTACAGCGATGAGCGGGTTTATATCAGCTCGGGCCATGACCACCCGCAATGAAGAACCTGAACTTGCCAGCAGGCCCTGGGACGCTGAGCGTGACGGGTTCGTACTTTCCAACGGCGCCGGAGTGATGGTGTTGGAAGAACTGGAGCATGCCAAATCCAGGGGCGCACTCATCTATGGTGAAATTACCGGATTTGGAATGAGTGGTGACGCACATCATATGACTGCCCCACCGGCAGACGGGGAAGGCGCAGCACGTTGCATGAGAATTGCCGTCGCTGATGCCGGTCTGAACAGTTCTGATATTGAGTATATTAATGCGCACGGGACATCGACACCGCTTGGCGACCGCGCCGAATCCGATGCCATTAAAACGACATTTGGCGATCACGCCTATAAAGTAGCTGTCAGTTCAACAAAATCCATGACTGGCCACCTGCTGGGGGCTGCTGGTGGCGTTGAAGCAATATTTAGCCTGTTGTCTATCAGAGACAACGTTATTCCTCCCACGATCAATCTGGATAATCCTGGTGAGGGTTGTGATCTGGATTACACACCCAATAATGCCAGGGAAGTCGTCATCAGCAGAGCAATTTCAAATTCCTTCGGATTTGGCGGCACCAACGGCACTCTGGTTTTTGAGCAACTTAATGACTGAAAATTGGCAGGCGAAGGCTGCTGGTGACTGAAACCTTCAGTTTCGAACTTGACCATATCCCTGAGTTGCTCGACTTAGTCGCAGCCTATCCACAGCAATTTCCTTTTTTGCTCGATTCAGCAGCACCGGGACCACTTGGGCGCTATAGCCTTTTGTTGCGTGCAGGAAAAGAACATCTCAGCCTGTCAGCAGACGGTAGTATCGATGGTCCCGGAGACACCGGCAGATTTCTTGATCGCTTGAAACAATGGCAATTGGATGAATCATTCCCGGATACACAACAAAGTCCCTGGCCGTTCTGTGGGGGGTGGTTTGTGTTTTTGGCTTATGAGCTGGCAGCGGAAATTGAACCAAAACTTGACCTGCCTGCAGCCAAGGGCGGCCTGCCAGTGGCCCTGGCCGTTCGTTGCAAGGGTGCAGTGATTGTCGAGCATGGCGAAGTTGAAAGAGCGTATATTGTTGCTGAAAATGAGACGGTTCTTCAACAAATGAAGGAAGAATTGAGTTATTTTCCGGCGCGACCGGTGCAAACGATTTCCAGAATCAATAGCCTTGCTCCTGACCCCAATGAGGATTTCACCTTAGCAGTAAATAAAATTCACCGCTATCTTGAAGACGGCGACGTGTTTCAGGTCAACCTGTCACGTGCCTGGAGCGGATCATTTGATGAACCGGTTAATGCGATCGAGTTATACAGCAGATTACGCAAGGCAAATCCGGCACCGTTTGCCGGACTCATGCGCTGGGGTGATTCAACCCTGTTGAGTTCTTCGCCAGAGCGTCTGGTTGAATTGCATGATCGTGAAGTGCAAACCAGGCCAATTGCAGGTACTTATCCACGAGGGCACGACAAGGCAACCGACCTGGCCCTGGCAAAAGATATGCTCGCGCACCCTAAAGAACGCGCAGAGCACATCATGTTGATCGACCTGGAACGAAATGACCTTGGCCGTGTTTGTGAAATCGGTTCGGTTGAGGTTAGTGAATTGATGGTGCTCGAGTCATACGCACACGTCCATCATATTGTGTCGAATGTGAAAGGGCGATTGAGCGATAATGTTGGTCCGGCCGATGTGATTAGAGCAGTATTTCCCGGTGGGACCATTACCGGCTGTCCGAAAGTGCGGTGCATGGAAATTATCGCTGAACTTGAGCAGACGGGACGGGGTTTTTACACAGGCTCGATGGGGTACATCAGCCTTGATGGACAAATGGACTTGAACATACTGATTCGTAGCATGCTGGTGGAGGGCGATAGTGTGAGTCTTCGCACCGGTGCCGGGATTGTTGCAGATTCAGTGCCGGAACGGGAACTCGCCGAAACAGTCAATAAAGCGAAAGGGGTACTAAGGGCCCTGGAGCAAACAAATGATTGAATGTCTGGTCAATGGTGAAATATTAAAATTCGTACCGGCTTCAGATCGCGGTCTGAATTATGGCGATGGCGTTTTTGAAACGATTGCGGTTATTCAGGGCAGGCCAAGGTTGTGGCAAGAGCATATGGACCGCCTTGCAATAGGTTGCGAGCGTCTGGGTATGGAAGCACCACCGCAGGCCGTTTTGTTACGTGAGTTGCAAACAGTTTGTGCGGGTCTGCAGCGATGCATAGTAAAAATTGTATTGAGCAGAGCGTATAGTGGCCGGGGATATAGTCCGCTGATTGGTGCCGCCCCCGAAAGGGTGGTTTCTTCTTATCTTTGGCAGGCCGATTCCAGCAACCATACGGTAACCGGCGTGGATGCTCATATTTGTGAGATCAAACTTGCCATTCAGCCTGCACTTGGAGGGATGAAACATCTCAACCGTCTGGAGCAGGTACTCGCAAGCAGGGAACTGGACAGCGTGACAGAGCACGAAGGTATTCTATTTGATGCTGAAGACCATTTGATCAGCACCATTTCAGCCAATATTTTCATGGTATACCGTGGACAGGTACTCACGCCCAGATTGGATCGCAGTGGCGTGCGAGGTGTTCTGAGATCACAGATTTTGAAAGTTTTCAAAGCTCGTTGTGAACTTCGCCGAATTTCCCGCGAAATGCTGGATGAGGCAAGCGAAGTTTTTCTGTGTAGCGCAGTACGTGGCATTATTCCAATAAAACGTATCGATGAAATTGAATATCCGATCGGACCGGCTACGCGGGAATTTCAGGCATGGCTGGCGGAGTCGGTGAGCGTCCAATGAAGCGTTTGATTGTCATTGTAATATTTGGCTTGGCATTATTTTCTGCTGTCGTTGGCATTGGATGGCAACAGTATCAAAGTTTCCTGCAAGAACCCCTGTCCATTGGAGTCGATGGCCATACCTTGCTGGTCAAGCGGGGCTCCAGTCTGCGTTCCGTGGTCAGAGGTTTACAGCAAAAGGGTTTAAGCACATCTAATTGGGGTTGGCGGCTTCTGAGCCGCTTACAGCCAGTTACGATCATGGCCGGTGAATATGCACTCAAACCCGGTCTGACACCACCAGCATTTCTTGATTTACTCGCAAGTGGGGAAGTGATTCGCTACCGCTTCACAATAATTGAAGGGTGGACCTTCAGTCAGTTAAAGCAGGCACTGGTCCGGGACCCGGTCCTGACGCAAGAATTACCCAACCTGGATGGCGACAAATTCATTTTGAATGCTATTGAAGCCGAAATCACACATCCCGAGGGCTGGTTTCTCCCGGAAACCTACCAATATGTTCGCGGCGATTCAGACCTGGATATCTTGCGGCGCTCTCACCAAGCCATGAAGTTGGCCCTGGATGCTATCTGGGAGGCCCGGACAGAAGATTTACCGTTGAAATCGCCGTATGAGCTTCTGACTCTGGCATCTATAGTGGAAAGGGAGTCAGGACTTGATTCTGAAAGAGCTGAAATAGCTGGCGTGTTCATTCGCAGATTAGAGCAGGGCTGGCGCCTGGAGACGGATCCCACCGTGATTTATGGGCTCGGTGATGCTTATGATGGTGATATCCGACGGCGCGACCTTGATACCGATACGCCCTACAACACCTACACCCGGTTTGGATTGCCACCGACACCCATCGCGTTGCCCGGTAAATCGGCACTTGCGGCATCTGCAGCACCCGCTCATGGTACTGCAATGTTCTTTGTTGCCAGCGGTAGTGGCGGTCATGTATTTTCCAATACACTCGATGAACATAATTCCGCAGTGAAAAAAATGTTGAGACGCCAGAAATGAGCGAAAACTTCATTAGTCTTGAAGGCGGTGAGGGTGCGGGCAAAACCACCCAAATGCGCAATATCAGACAGTGGCTGGAGACAAGAGGACATAGGGTCATAGAAACACGTGAACCGGGTGGAACACCTCTTGCAGAGATCATTCGCGATGTCGTTTTACATGGTGAGCACAAGGAAATGTCTGCGCACACCGAATTGTTGCTGATTTTTGCGGCCAGGGCGCAACATGTTGAAGAATTGATCAAGCCGGCACTTGCGCAGGGCAGCACTGTACTTTGTGACCGCTTTACAGATGCAAGCTTTGCCTATCAGGGTGGTGGTCGAGGATTGCCTCTAGGTGATATTGAAGCACTGGAAAACATGGTCATGGGAACACTTCGGCCCAAGCTGACATTGCTTCTTGATTTACCAGTCGAAGTGGGACTTCGCAGAGCCGCGGGGCGGGGTTCAGAAGATCGATTTGAAACCGAGTCGCTGAATTTTTTGCAGCGGGTACGGGATACTTATTTGCGAAGAGCAAAGATGTTTCCCGCACGATATGTTGTTATTGACGCAACCCGGTCTACCGAACATGTTTGGGAAGGCATTCAAAAAGTACTTGAGGATCGATTCGAATAATATGTATCCCTGGTTGCAGCAGGCGTGGTCCGTTTTTCAAGGCAGGCTTGAAGCCAACAAACTCGCCCATGCGATTTTGATTCATGGCCCGCAGGGTACCGGCAAGGCGGAACTGGCCAGGCATATGCTGGCGCGACTGGCATGTACCGAGCCAGGAGAATATTGTTGTGGCCAATGCCGTTCCTGTTCCTTGTTCAAAAGTGGCGCACATCCGGACTGGTTCCAGCTTGAGCCTGAAGAAGGCAAACACCAAATTGTCATTGAACAGGTTCGAAACACAATTGCAGCACTGACATTGACCAGTAGTTTCAGTCCTTACAAGCTGGCGATGATTTATCCTGCCGAGGCGATGAACAAAAGCTCGGCCAATTCACTGTTGAAAAGCCTGGAAGAACCACCCGGAGATACCATCATAATGCTGGTTTCGCATGATGCTTCACAGTTACCCGTCACCATCCGCAGCCGCTGCCAGGCTATTGTTGTAGCCTTACCGGAAAAGGATGATGCCATCGCATGGCTGGCTGAAAACAGTACGCTTGATACTGCCACAGCAGCTGAAGCATTAGACGTGGCAGGAGGGAGTCCACTCAATGCCATCAAAGTGGCTGAGGCAGGGCAGGTGGAGATGCACAGGCGTTTACTGCAGCAATTGTCCGTGTTGCTTGGCAGACCCGGTATGGTATCGAGAGTTGCCAGTGAGTTGTCGGATATAGAAGATTTTGCATTGTGGTCGTGGTTATCTAATGGAAGCGCAGATCTTTTGCGTCAGATGCTCTGCGGAGCACTACCGGTCTGGTTGCAAAAAATACAGGCAGATATTGACCTGCGGGCTCTTGCGGATTTACAGCAACTTGCAGACTTGAACCGGAAGCTCCACACGACTCCGGTAAGGCAGGACTTACTTCTTCAGGATTGGCTGATAAGATGGTCACATCTTGCTCCTCCGGCTATGGCAACATAGGCATAATTAAAATTTCAGGACTTACGATATGGCTCAACAGGGGATTCTCTCTTTATCAATCAAGGACAAGCAGGGCCTTTTTAGTGCCTACATGCCGTTTGTACAGGGTGGGGGCTTGTTTGTTCAGAGTACCAAACGTTTTACCCTTGGTGACGAAGTCTTTCTTTTGCTGACCTTGATGGAGCTTGAAGAGCGCTTACCCATTCCGGGCAAAGTGGTTTGGATTACTCCGCAAGGATCACAAGGTAACCGTAAGGCAGGAATTGGTGTGCAGTTTGCAGACACGCCTGACGGCTCACATGCTCGCACTGTGGTCGAATCACACCTTGCAAATCTGTTGAAGAGCGATAAGCGAACCCATACTATGTAATTAATACAGATAGATATGTATTACATTTAATGTATTTTATCATTTCTTATTGCAAGCTCAATACAATTTAACAACTGGTCTATGGTCTCACTGCATTGGTAAAAATGTGGTGACAATCGAACCGCTGATCCACGAACTGCAACATGAACGTTCATTTTTGCAAGTTTTCGCCGTAACTGCTCCGATTCAATGCCATTGGCAGCAAAACTGACTATCCCTGAGTGTCGAGATGTTTCTGTGCGGCTTTGAACTGTGACTCCTTTAATTTGATGCAGTGCTGCCATTAATTTTGCGGTGTTACTCAGGACCAGACGCTCCACTACTTCATGTCCAACATCACTCAACAGGCCAAGCGAAGCGAAAAGTCCGGCTTGCCCTATGTTGTTGGGAGTGCCGGCTTCAAATCGCCTGGCACTTGAAGTGGGCTCTCTATCAGGCAGGTCATAACGAAAGGGATCATTCAGCATAAGCCAGCCATATTGCCGCAACACAAGCTTTTTCCTGGTCTTTGCATTGCAATAAAAAATGGCTATGCCTTCGGGGCCCATCATCCATTTATGTGCACTGGCGGCCAGTACGTCGATCCCGCAGTCCTGAACATCGATCTGCAAAGCGCCAAATTGTTGTATGGCATCTACAAAGAATAAGGTATTGGAATTCCTGCAAGCTTTGCCTAGCTTGCGAAGGTCCAGCCTGAATCCGCTATTCCACTGGACCGAACTCACTGTTAATACCCGTGTGCGATCATCCATCGCATTGAGCAGTGCAGATTCGGGATCGTCGCAATTGAGTATGTCGACTTTTCGTAGCTCAACCCCCTTTGCCGACAGCGCCTGCCAGGCGAGTTGATTACTAATGAATTCACCCCGGGCAGTAACAATGTTGTCGCCATCTTTCCAGTCAATTCCATTGGCGACAATACATATACCCTCGCTGGTATTTTTCAACAGGGCAATGTCTTCACCGCCAGTTGCGTTAAGCATACCTGCGATGCGATCTCGTAAGTGTTTCTGTCGCTGCAACCATGACGGATAGTGCAATGAACCGGATTGCAAATTTTCATCAGCAAATGCAGCCATGGCATCTGCAGTTACACGCGGCCAGGGTGAGATTGCCGCGTGGTTTACATAGATCATTTTTTCAAGGCTGGGGAACTCTCTTTTAATGAGGATTTCCAGTCGCTGCTTGCTGTCGTTTTGCTGCATGCAGATATAATGCGTCTTCTTGCAGATTCACGGCAACTACCAGGTACTAATTAATTGACCAGCAGATCAATCCTTCATGTCGATATGGATGCGTTCTATGCATCTGTGGAAGTGAAAGATCGCCCCGAGCTTGAAGGAAAGCCGGTAATCGTTGGCGGACTGGGAGCAAGGGGAGTGGTGGCTGCGGCATCTTATGCAGCCAGAAAGCACGGAGTCTTTTCTGCAATGCCTATGCAGCGAGCCAGGTCGCTGTGCCCGGACGGGGTTTATATTCAGCCAAGAGCAAGTCGATACCGTGAGGCTTCTTTCGAAATTTTCTCATTATTTCGGGAGTTCACCCCAATGGTCGAGGGGCTTTCATTAGATGAAGCATTCCTGGATGTCAGTGCCAGCCTTAAGGCCATGGGAGATATAGAAACCATCGGCAGGGCAGTGCGCGATGGTATTCGCCGGAATACCGGACTTCAGGCATCAATCGGCATGGCGCACAATAAGTTTCTCGCCAAACTGGCATCAGATTTCAAAAAACCAGCCGGCTTTTATCATGTGAATCCCAAACGGATATACGCCTTTCTTGATCCCTTGCCGATTGGACGACTTTGGGGCATTGGGAATAAGACCGAACCGCGATTAAGGGCCCTTGGGGTTTTAACCATTGGTCAATTGAGGAAGTGTGAGGACGAAATGCTCCGTACCGTGCTTGGTAACAGAACAGGACACTTTAAGAGTCTGTCACGGGGCGAAGACGAAAGAGAGGTTTGCACCGCTCGCGAAGAACGCTCTATCAGCCATGAGATTACCTTTGATACAGACTTGCGAGAAGCCAGAGAGCTATTGGCAGAGTTACAGAGACAGGCAGAAGCGGTTATGAGAAGGGTGCGTCGCCAACACCTTGTTGCCAAAACCATAAACATCAAGATCCGTGACCACCGTTTTCAGACGGTTACCCGTAGTCAAAGCCTGCGCATGGCAACCAGCTCCACCAGAGCATGTTTTGAAGTTGCCAGGGCGCTATTGAAGATCTGGCTACAATCCCACGCAAATACACCTGTGCGTCTATTAGGGGTGGGCGTTTCCGGGCTAGAGGAATCAACTGAGGAAGCCGGGCAGATTGATCAGACTTTGGATAAGATTGGTGATCGTTACGGCGACGCGGTGATTAGCCGCGGTCTGGCGTTCGAACGTAAACTAAAAGGCTAAGGAATTAGTAATGGCTGGTCATAAGCGGTTGGTTTAACTTGCTGTGCGGTGTTGGGTATTCACTCCGTCCTGGCCCGGGCTGCGAAGCGGGACTTGTCTTTCGCTTTACTCATGGCTGCGGTGGCGGTAATTTTATGTTGTTTCAGCAACATACCCAGCGAATCATCCATCCCGCACATTCCCTCGTTTATACCGCCCTGGATGACCGATACCAGCATGGTAGTGTTGCCCTCGCGGATGATGTTCGGCAAGCTGATGGTGCGTAGAAGGATCTCGTAGGCGGCGCAACGACCCTTGCCATCGGCGGTAGGTAACAGGAGTTGCGAGACGATTGCGCAAATCGAATCCGCGAGCGTAGTGCGTATCTGTGGTTGCCGACTGGCGGGAAATGCATCGATCAGACGATCGATAGTTTTGGTCGCACTATTGGTATGTAGGGTGCCAAAAACCAGTGAACCCATCTCGGCTGCAGTGATGGCCAGTTCGATCGTTTCCATGTCGCGCATTTCACCCACAAGGATGACGTCGGCGTCCTGACGTATGGTGACCTTCAAGGCATCAGCGAAACTGTGTGTATCGCTCTCAACCTCGCGCTGTGAAAGCACACACTTTTTGTTTTGGTGAACAAATTCAACCGGATCCTCGATAGTGACAATATGTTTACTGAATTTTTCGTTAATCTCGTTAATGATCGCTGCCAACGTGGTGGACTTGCCAGAACCAGTAGGACCGGTGATCAGGACCAGACCACGTTCGAGATAGGCAAGGTCACGGACTGCCTGCGGCAGGTCGAGTTGATCCATAGTAAGAATAGTTTCAGGAATGATGCGAAAAACAGCACCTGCACCTAGTTGCTGGCGTAAGAAATTGACACGAAAGCGGGCTTCACCCGGCAAAGCCCAGGCGAAATCGAGATCACCGCAGGCCTCGTACTCTTCCCATTGCTTCTCTGTTGCAATCTCGCGTAACAGTTCTTTCAGTGATTCATCGGAAAGTGGTGCCCAGCCTTCAACGTCCTTCAATATGCCGTGAATACGCACTCTTGGGACCCGGGTGGCCAACAAGTGCAGATCCGACCCGCCATTTTTCTTCAAATATCGGAACAATTCGTCAATTTTGGCCAAACCAGTCTCCTACTGCTCGAATTTCCGGGTTTCTTCGGCATGCTTCATAGCCTCTTCCCTGGTGATTACTTTGTCATTCATCAGCTTGGTCAGAGATGCATCCATCAGTAGTTGACCCTGCGCGCTGCCGGTTTGCAAAATCGATTTGATCTGGAAGGTCCGGTTTTCGCGGATCAGGTTAGCGACTGCATTGTTGTTGACCATGACCTCAAGCGCAGCAACCTGGCCTTTCTTGTCAGCCCGTTCCACCAGGAGTTGTGAAATCACAACTTTAAGGGATTCTGACAGCATTCTGCGAATTTGAGTGAGCTGATCAGGAGGAAATACACCGAGCAGGCGGTTGACGGTTCGAATAGCGTTAGAGGTGTGCAGCGTTGCCATGACCAGATGACCGGTTTCAGCAGCGGTTATTGCCATTGATATGGTCTCGAAATCACGCAGTTCACCAATAACGATGACATCGGGATCTTCGCGCAAAGCTGCGCGTAAGGCCTTTGAAAATGACTCGGTTTGAGATCCGACTTCACGTTGAGTTACGTTACAGGCATCTGATAAATGCATGTGTTCAACAGGGTCTTCAATGGTCAGAATATGTTCCGCCCGATTTTTGTTAATCAGATTAACCATCGCCGCCATGGTTGAAGATTTACCACAACCAGCCGGGCCGGTGAACAGTACCAGCCCCTGATGGAATTCAGTGAATCGCTTGAAATCTTCAGGCAGACCGAGTTCAGCAAGTGTCGGTGGCGTGGGCTTGATAGTACGGAATACGGCGTCGGTACCACGCTGCTGCTTGTACGCATTGGCGCGAAAACGCCCGACCCCGGGAATATCAAAGGCGAAGTCCACCTGAAACCTTTCTTCCAGGGTATTAAGTTGCGGTTCGGTCAATATGCTCTTGATAAGATTTTCGCAATCCTGCGAACTCAAAATTGTTGGTGTAGCATCACAGATGCTGCCGTTAAGACGAACACGCAAGACCGCACCACTGTGCACGTGGAGATCACTGGCATTCATAGCAATTGTTTGCTGCAGTAAGTTCTCAAGGCTTACACCGGGACTGTAGTTCAGCAGAGGCGGTTTTTCTTTCTCTGCAGACTTGTCTTTCTGTGTTGGTTTATTTTTCTGTACAGGTGTTTTTCTGGGCGTCCAGGGACTATCCATATTGCTTGACAATGGGCTCAATTGCCGCGTCTGGAACGCCCGAGTACCCGGGTTCTGATGATGCTGGGGCTGGAACTAACCGTTAACTGAGCAGGGTTCGCGCTCACGTGCGTGCCATCCTGATGGTCAATATTTTCACAGCGGTCAAGTTGTTAACTGAGCATGACGCCAAAAAAGACAAAGATGCACAAATATTTTCTATGGTTTTCATGTGGTTATTCCTTTAACCTCTTTTTCAGATCATCAGCTGAACATCCATGTCGAAGTATGAATTAACCAAAATGACAGCTTAATTATACGCCTGATGGCGCGTTAAATCTGCTGCTAAAATTAACAGTATTTAAAAGGGACATTTACCAATCGAGGAACCGGAAAGAACTTCAGACTTGAATGTGAGGGATAAAAGAGCTGTCTGCCGGGTAGGAAAAATATAGACGGGTCTTACTCTTCTGGCTCAGAGCCCTTGGGAGGATCCCAGCGGAACCTTTCTTTCTTCAAACCACACAGTGCACAAATCCAACTCAACTTGTGCTCATCTTTTTTGGCCTGACGATAGGTCGCGTCTCTCTTCCAATCGTGCTTGCATCTCATTTGTTTGAACAGATCGAGTAAAATTTTCTTCACCTCTTATTAATACAAAGTACCACAGCAATGGTCGAAAACTGATTATTTGCCTATCCGCGTTTAAATTCAACTGATCATTTGCTTCTCAGCATTTAAATTTAATTGTTGTAGGAAATATTCTGACGCGTATCTTAAATGAAATTAGCGGGCATCTGTCAATAGGTAATATTTCAACATTAGTCTGGCAGTTTTTACAGTTGTTTGAATCCAGGCACAAGTCTAAATTCGTCTACATGAAACTTCAATCTGCCGATGCTGATTTATTTGCCGGAAGTTGAATCGTCTGGACCAGGCAGCGTTAGACAGGAAAGCCTGTTGATTCAAGTGACAAAAGGAATTGCCATGAATATGCAAAAAAGACAGAACGGTATTACCTTAATCGAAATGATTACCTCATTTGCCGTGGTTGCTATCCTTCTGGGTCTTTCCGTTCCGTCTTATTCAGGTTTTATCGCCAAACGACAAGTGGCTGGTGCATCAAACATGATCAGCGTGTTTTTCGAGAACGTGAAGATGCAGTCGATCAAGCGCAGTGAGTTTGTGACGATTTCATACCAGACGGGAGAAGATGAAGGAAGCTGGTGTCTCGGTGCCGTACTCGGCAAAAATGCCCCCTGTGACTGCATGGCGGTACCTGTGCAGTGCCTGATTGAATCAGAGCCGACATTACTTTCAAACCAGACTTATTCTGATTTCGATGGGATTCAGGCTTCTTTTGTAGACGGTTTTGTTACTTTTGATCCGGTACGCGGAATTCTCGTCAATTCGGACGATTCTGTACTAATGACGGTCAAACACACTGCTGAAGACTTTCAGGTAAAAGTTTCGGTCAATGCGACTGGTAGCGTCAGAAAGTGCACGCCCGCCGATCACATACTGGTGGGTCAGGTCGTATGCCTGTGAATCACAGCATGGCTCCGGGTCTGCGGGTCGCACGAGGTTTCACACTGATTGAGCTGATGATGGCATTGCTCATCCTGATGTTCGTTTCGATAGTCACGGTGTATCTCGCGGCCAATGTTTTCCAGACCAATGTTATGTCTATTAACATGATTCAGTTAAGTCAGGAAATGCGATCCTCAATGCAACTTATTGCACGGGACATTCGCCGCTCTGGTTACAACGATGACGCCCTGGCTGGTTTTCTTACTACTGCGGCTATCGACAGCGGCATTACCATGGGGACTCTTGATGCCAACAACCAGGCAAACTGTTTGCAGGTTCGCTACGAAGATCTGGATGGTGATCAGAAAAATGCCGTTTACCGGCTTAGAGTTCTCAGTGGAGTAGGCCGTATTTCTGCAAATTTCGGAAGTAGCGCTTCATGCAGTACTTCTATAGCTGGAAATGGTTGGGCAGACATTTCGGATCCCCAACTGACTAACATTTATGCCTTGCAGTTTGTTCACCAGGATCAGCTTACAGATATAGCCGAAAATCTCAGCGCAGGTACTACCGTGCAGGTAGGCCTTGAACAGGTAAGCATTGTTATCAGTGCCAACCTGAGGTCCGATCCAACAGTCGACCGGTCAATTACCAATTCAGTCCAACTCAGAAACCAGTACTTGCGGGTATAGCATTAAAGGGCAAGCGGTGAATACTTCAATCAAGAGAGCCACTCATAAGCCGTTGCAGGGTTTAGCAAAATCCCGCGGAGCCGCGCTGTTGTTGGTGTTGTTGATGCTGATCATGATGACGCTCATGCTCTTCTTCAACGCCCGTGTCACTTCCTATGAACAGCTCATTTCCGGCAACGACCGGCGTGCCAAACTCGCTCACCATGCCGCAGAGGCTGGCATGAGTCACGCCATGCGTTATTTCACCAGAAATATAAAAGACATTAACTCGATTGAGGAGAGTGGTTGGTTAAATACCGCGGGGGCGAATAAACACTGGCTGCCCTGTAGTGCGAACGACACCGTACTACCATGCACGGCTGCCTCTCTTGCAGCGGTAGGACGCGCCGACGGCTTCACCCGTGAAAACGTCTTTTATTACGTTGAAGACGCGGAAGCCGTAACGCAGAACACCTATCTGCCGTTAACAGCGCTGGTGAAAGAATACGATAACTCGGTTCCGCCGGTTCCGCTCGACAGCACCAACTACAGGGTTCAGGCCCTGTTATGCGTGATGGATTACGACCAGGACAGGTACGAACCAGGGAATTCAAATACCTATGCCAAGTGTGACTCTTCCGGGGTTCCGTCAGGCATTAACCTGGCGCTCCGGCTGGTTTCAATCGGCACTTCAGATGATGGCAGTGCCGAGACCATTATTACGCAAACCCTGGCCAATGTTGAGCCGGGAGGCGGACCGCCCGCGGTGCCGATCATGAGTTATAACGCGGTGGCTCCTGGCGGTGCCGTCAATGTCGTGGTGAACCCGAATGCAGGAGGCGTTGGCGTGCCGGCGTCCATCTGGTCAAGAAATTATGTTTACATCGAAGAGCCGGGTGGTGGCAGCGTCGCTACCTGTGAGATCGAGGAATACCTGAACAGCCGCGACTCATCCTTCTGGCGCTCCTGGACGGACAGCCAGGGTGTTGAGTATGACACTTGCGACAGCTGTTCGTGTCCCGACAAAGAAAGCCAGGGGGCACTCACACATACCCAGAGTACGGAGCTTGCCCGTAAATATTTCGACATAGTCGAAAATGACCCCCTCTATCCAGAGGACGTTTTTGAATACTACTTTGGGGTAGCGCGAACCGAATACAGACAGGTACGAGACGCTGCGGATCAGATCGTGACGGACTGCAGTCTCGCTGATACCAGTTGGAAAGGGCTGGTCTGGGTCGACAATTATTGCGACCTGTCGGGAATGGAAGTCGGCTCCGCGACTGGCCCGGTGGCGCTGGTGACTGCCGGTGGTGTGAAACTGAATTCCAATTCCCTTTTTTATGGCGTGCTGGTCATCACTGATCCGACCGTACCTGCCAGTGAACAAGGTGAAGATAGCATTTCCGTTTCCTTGAGCGGTGGCCCGGTTGTTTATGGGGCGGTGATGACCGATCCGGGTGCAGCGATTTTTGGTGGGGGGTTTACGGTGGTTTACATCGAAGATATCGTCAGCAAGATTCACCCCTTGATCATTCTCGGTAACCTGGCTGGTAGCTGGTCTGACCAGAACACGTTTAATTAATATGCAACAGTCATGAAGATACAAAGAACAATTAACAGGGGCCTCCAAAATTCCGGGTTTACCCTGCTTGAAGTCATGATCAGTGTGCTGATTATTTCAGTCGGCCTGGCCGCCCTGGCAACACTGCAGGCCAAACTAACCGGTTACAGCACTGTCGCAAAGCAAAGAACGGTCGCCATGAACCTGGCAGAGCAACAGATTGAGACCATGCATTCGTTCTATACCATGGCTGATACCAACGCAGCAGCCTGTGCAACTGCTCAGGTTGGTTATGATGATTTGCAAACCTGCGCCACTGCCAACACGGTGAGCGTTGGTAACTTGCAACTCGACCTGACCTGGACCGTCACCGATTACACGCAGAATTCAGATGGAAGTTCAGAACTGTATGCCGACGACAATGGCCGACTGCGGTCTGACCTGAAAGTCGTTACTGTGCAAGTAGATTGGATGGATGGCAAAGGCACGGAGCATGGTTTTGAATTAAAGGACATCATAGATGCGACTTCCATATTCAATACCGGCCGTTTGATGGCCAGGGTGGACTCGAATACACCGCCGCGTACGGCGTTTGACCCGGCCGACTTTCCAGGCGTAGTAGAAATCGAAATCGGTAACGATAAACTCAAGGGTTCTACCACGCCGGAACCGAAAATTGTCAACCAGGGGGTTAATGTCATAACGTCATTCGACGTGATCACCTTCTTGCAATCGCAAGATGCATCCTACTTGCAGCGGCGAGAGGAGTTCAAAGTACTGAATTGTATTTGCACGCTGGATGCGGGTTTCAATACCGGTCGAGAACCTACTGTGTGGGATGGCAAGGAGTACGTTCTGGGCGAGTTGGTCACCAAACGTAGCGGTAGCGTTTCTGCTGCGGAAACGGGTCAACCAGCCGCTTGTGAAATGTGTTGCAACGATCATCATGATCGCACAAGCGCCGCAGTACCCTATGACCCCTTCAGACCAGGGTTCGCCGGTGACTCTGGCACTTTTGACTTAAACGGTGACCATGACCATTACGGTATTGAAAATGGCGTGAAAGTTCTGGCGGTGGAAGGTGACGAATATCTGGAAGCATGTCGCTATATCAGGAAGGACGGATTTTTCAGGTTAGCCACCGACATGTCGCTGGAGAACCTCGAGGTAGTGGCTCAAAGCTATCCGAGTAACTTCAACTCACCCTATAGCACCTCGGTAATTAACTTTGTCACCAGTTTCTTCACCGATGTCAACGCCGCAGTTTATCCTGGCCTTGTTCCGGATGGTATCTACAGTTCCGACGCGCCTGGGCTATTTCTGGGTAGTGCGGGTGTGACCAAGCAAGCGATGTCACGCGGGATTTACGTGGACTATATGCAGTATGACCTGTTGGCAAAGATCAAGTGCCTGAAAGCCGATGGCACGGGTACATTTGAGGACTATTGTGATATCTACAAGGATCCGCCGTGGCTGGAAATTCTTCCGTTTTATGACCTGGATTCAACATCCCTGGCCAACTGGAGTAAAAGCTCCACCTCTATCGAGGTAACCAACTCGCCAATCAGCAATATCGGTTCTACTGGTTTCAGTCGCGGCGCTGTTACCCTGGCGCAGAGCCATTTCACCGCATTAACTAACGTCACTGCAGATATAGAAGCATCCAATACCGGCCTTACTGACACCAACCCCATAGACCCTGATGATGAGATCGAAGAAACAGAAGATATTCAGGTACTGGTGCTGATCGGTGGTACCGCTCCATCAGTGGGTATATTGGTACAGGGCACCATCAATGCCGGTTCCAATCAGATCAACGTGGAAACCGTTCGCGCCAAGCAGAATCCACCGGCTGCAAACTGTGAAATTATCTCCATCGTCAGCGGCAACAAAACCGAGAAAGCCTACGTTTGTGACCTCGCCATAAGCGGTACAACCGCCAGCGGTACCGTGACAGTTACTGACTATAACGCGCTCAAGGTCACCGGCGCGGGCACCACGGTATTGAACCGCAAAGTTTGTGCTGACAATCCAGTCTATACCAGTATGCAGGTATTCGATAACGGTGTGATGGCCGATCCTGACCTGTTCATTACCGGCGAAGTCACCGTCATGAGCTTTAATGGGCTGGCCGCGAACACGAGCGTCAACCTGACCATTGTGCAAGAGGCAGACACCTGCCCATGAAATACACCTGGCGTGGATTTTCGTTAATGGAACTGATGATCGTGGTCGCATTGGCGGCGATTTTGCTGGGCTTGAGTGTACCGACATATCAAGGATTTGTTCGCAAATCCACTCGAGCCGAGGCGGTTGTGACTCTTTTGGACTGGGCAAATCGACAGGATGTCTGGCGCGCTGACAATGCCAGCTACAACCTGAACATCAGTCCTGCTGCAGATACGAATTATGCCTACTCGATGGTAGCCAACAATACGTCCTTTACCCTCACGGCCACCTCACAGGGCAGGCAAACTAACGACAAGGAAAAAGGTGTTGCATGTTCTGTCATGACCATTAATCAAGCCGGAGTCACCGGTCCGGTCGGCCACGAGGCGTGTTGGAGCCACTAAATCTACAAGTAGGGACAAACAAACATGTTGCAAAATAGATCTAATCTTAGTCGGATCAAGAGCATTACACCTGAAGTTTTTCCGGATTGGTCGGATCAATACCGTGGCCCAGCGGGTGGCGTGTGGATACAGCCCAGAAAAAGACGGCGAATTAAGGCATATCTGATCGATGAGAAAAAGGAAAAAAGCCTGCGCGTCAAGTGGCTTCTAAGGTGGGCATGTGCGATACCACTCGTAATTTACGGTTTTTGGTGGCTGAGTTTCTTGTTCGCAGACCTGTTCATGTTTGCTGATTAGAATTGTGAGTAATGACAATGCAAAGGGGTAAAACCACCTAAATTTATATGCAAATCAGACCTTGCTTGATCGCGTAGTGGATCAGCTCCGAGTTGGTCTTGATACAAAGATCCTCCATGATCCGGTACTTATGAAATGCCACAGTACGTGAAGTGACACAAAGTATGCTGGCTGCTTCTTTCATGGTCTTACCCTCAGCCAGCAACTGTAAAATTTCCCTTTGACGCGTGGTCAGTATGTGCTGCGTGTCTCGTTCTGATGGATCCTTCAACAAGGAACCGATCATTGCTCCCGTAATCAGGGGCGTGACGTATTTGCCACCGCCCATAACCACTTCGATCGCTTTGAACAATTCAGA
>JBLHGQ010000044.1:0-20774 GCA_047614505.1 Rhodothermales bacterium
CACCTTCATCTGTCCGCACTGCGGAACGGGCACGGACATCTTCCGCGGCGGTGGCGGCGACCGGATGAGCCTGGAACTCGGCGTCCCGTTCCTGGGCACCATTCCTTTCGCTATTGATGTAATCTTTAGCTTTTACCTCTTGCATAAAGGGCTCTGACCCCTTTATTTCTGACCCCTTTATTTGCTGACAACGATTGGGGCACTTTAATGCCAAATAAGAAATTTCTGGAAGAATACCCGCTTTATAGGAAATTCAAAGTTGAACAGATTGAGTCGAGAACGGACCAACTTCCAACTGTTCAGATCAACATGGAGTGCAAGACATGTAAGTCAAACCAAACTTTTGTTATGCAGAATAATTATTGGGAAAACTGCGACAGCATGAACTTCCCTGTTAATGGTCTAATTTTTCGTGCGCAATATCTATGCGTTCATTGCCAAATATTTCGAAGAATCTTCTTTATTAAAGCTGACACTGACGACAATTGGTTCATGAAGGTAGGGCAATTTCCCTCTTGGGAGATTAAAGGTGATAAAAATATTGAAAAGCTTCTCGGGAATCACGCGGGATATTATCAAAATGGTCTTGTTTGTGAATCACAGGGATATGGCATTGGTGCATTTGGTTACTACCGCAGGATAGTAGAAGAAACAATTGATAGCCTACTTGAAGAAATTGCGGAATTACTAAGCGAAGAAGAGCAGTTAAAATACCAAGAAGCTTTGAACAAGACAAAGAAAACTACTGTGACGCGAGAAAAAATCGATTTAGTGAAGGATTTGTTACCATCATTATTGAGACCAGACGGGATGAATCCACTGTCTGCTTTACACTCTGCACTGAGTGAAGGACTTCATGCAGAATCCGACGAAGAATGCCTTGAATACGCAGAAACATGCCGAACAATTTTAGTATTCCTAGTAAACCAGGTAGCTGCAACCAAAGCAGCTTCAAGCGGATTTACGGCAAGCATGAGAAAACTGCTTGATAAAAAGTCAACGAAAACTAACTAACGATCTATTTTGCTCACGACCAACAAATCCTCTGTGAGCCAGATTTCTGCCACTCCACCTGTCATTTACTAGCATTTACTGGCGTTTGCTGGCGTTTGCTGGCACATTGCGAATGGACCAGATCCGCAAGTGACTGATTTAATTAAAGATAAAAACTAATGGCTTCTCTTGAAAATCCGCGTGTTCGCACGCTTGATTCCGACACGAAGCAAAGGAGAATCTATATTAGTCAGCACAACTCAAATAATGGCGCACTGATGGCGCACTTACAGGTAACTATTGTCAATTAACCACTTAACTAGACAACATCTAGATTGATCTAATATATTGATTTTATTGTTGTAGTTTATTGAGGTTAGTTGATTTGGTGGCATTCATAATGCTGAGGTCGGTGGTTCAAGTCCACCCATCACCACCATATTTTGTTCCGTAGCAATCCGTGCGAACTGCGGGATGAACAATAATTTTTTGATTTATATTGAAGCAAAAAGATTCACGTAATCACTATACTGATAACGACGGTTTCTAGCCTGGCCTGTTATTTCATCTAACACACCGGCTTTTTCAAGACGGTCCTTCAAGGCATTCGCAGCGGCGAACGTCACTTTTGTCAAATCCATAATTCGATTGACAGAAATAATTGGCTGTGAAAATAAGTGCTCAAGAACAATCAATCCATTACCTGCAACCTGGCCAAAATCTTGGACAATTCTTGCTCTATGCCTTTCTCGTAACTCAACTATCCCTCTTGCAGTTTGTGTTGCCTGTTGCGAAACCTCATCAACACCTTGAAGGAAAAATTTTGTCCAAGACTCCCAGTCTCCATGATCTCTAGTTCTCTGCAAAAGCTCATAGTATTCTTGTCGATTCTTCTTGAAGAAATATGAAAGATATAGGACCGGCATTAGTAGAACTTGCTTTTCGCAGAGTAATAGAGTGATTAGCAGGCGGCCAACTCTCCCATTGCCATCAAGAAAAGGGTGAATGGTTTCAAATTGTGCATGAGCCAATCCAATTTTTATGAGCAAAGGAATTTTGTCGTTTTTATTAAGAAATTTTTCCCAATCAGATAATGCACTAACCATTTGGTCATGTGGTGGCGGAACATAAATTGCATCTCGAATTTGACAATTAGCCGCTCCAATCCAATTCTGAGATGTCCTCAGATGCCCAGGGTTTTGTTGTTGGCCCTTAGTTCCCATCAGCAACTGCTCATGAATCGCCTTTATCAGCCGGATTGATACTGGCAATTGATTAAGTAATTTCAATCCGTGATTCATTGCTCTTACATAATTAATTACTTCGTTAACATCTTGTGGCGTGTCAGGGTCTAAGATTTCAGCCTCTCTCCTTAGCAGATGAGACAGGGAACTTTGAGTACCCTCTATCTGGCTCGACAGAACGGCCTCTTTCCTTACGTACATAAAAACGAAAAGATTTGGATCGGGAAGAGTTTGAATGGAACCATCAAGCCGGCCTAAAGACCTATCGGCCTTTGATAGGCAGGCTTGCAACTCATCATCGATGATTAACTCAGGTTCTTTTGGTGGCAAGGGCTCTGGAATAAATGCCTTATACCCCTGAAGTTGCTTGATGTACCTTCCTGACCGGCCTGGATATTCTTTATTTTTCACCTTCCATTTTTCCGCATATTAGAACCTAGCTATAATATAACACACATTATGATATATGTTATAGCCAGCCTATAACAAGAGAAGAATAGTGCCTACTAACTAGAGTCTAGCTATAACAAACAAAAGTGAACGTTCACTTTTGATCGGTGGTTAACTGCCAACTTGAGGAAAACTGACTTCCCGGCCCTGGTCAAGCACTAACATCATTGCTTAAACACGCACCCCTATTATTGTTAACAATCGGAGAGCAAAAAAATGTTAACAACTGCATGACCAAATTCCTGGTTTGTACGCCTGAACTTGCCCATAACCTATAGGGCCTCAGTTAGTCACTAACTCAGTGATTCATAGTGCAAACCACAAAAGCATCTAAGCACTAAGTTCGGCAACCTTAGATAAAAATGCATCTTTTCGTGGTTAAACCCACACTCTAGAGTGGCAAATCAGAACCAGAATGCGCTATTTATGCGCCTAAACTACTTAGTTTAAAATTTTTATTCTTCTATTACATGCTATTGCAGTAATTAAACACAGCATTTTAAATGCTGAGGTCGCTGGTTCAAGTCCATTGTGCATGGAGAAGGTGAGACCGGGGACCGGTCGAGAAGCCGGCCTGGGCCATGCACCGGTGCCGCGTATTTGTACAGGGATGTACACAGATCGCGGAGCACAGGATGTGCGGGAGCGATCAACATGGAAGGCCGAGAGCGGCCACCCATCACCACCATTTATTTCAGCCTTTTACAGGTGCTCAGCTACTTCGGTATTCGACGGGTGTCATACCTGTGTGTTTCTTGAAAGCTTGGGAAAAATGACTACGGCTGGAAAAACCGATTCGAGATGCAACTTGTTCAACCGGGACTTGACCGGTACTGAGCAATCTTACGGCGTACTCCATGCGAACGTGATTGACCAGGCTTATAGGTGAGCGATCAAAAGCTTCGTGAAAAGCCTTGGCAAATGCGGAACGGCTCATGTGGGCAATTTCTGCCAGGGATTCAACCGTATGACTAGCGCCTGGGTTTTCCATTATCGCGTCCAGCGCTGCTGCCAAGCGCGGGTCTTCCAGCGCAGCCAACCAAGGTAGCGTGGATTCGTTATTGGTCGACAACTTACGGAACATATGCACAAGTAATTGCGTCATTATCGCGCCCTGCAAGACTGACTCACCGGTTTGGCCGTCTGCTTGCTCGGTCAACATGCCCTGATACAGTAGTGGTACCTCCGGTACGGTGGACAAATCCACAACCAGTGCCTCGCCAAGGTGGTCAAACAGGCCTACAGCCTCACCAAAACGCACATCTACTGTTCCACATCCCACTACCATTTCCAATGGGCCCTCGTTACCGGCCTTGATGCGGTGAACAGGTGGACCATCTGGAGCATTTTCTATCCGTAGCTCATGGCGCATCTGACTTCTGGTCTCGAGTGAATGGGCATTCCCCGCTGGTATTACGACCAGCCAGTTGGGGCTAATCCTTTGGCGTAGCCCGTTTTTAACAGTCACCCAGCCTTCACCCTGCACAATGAAATGAAGCATTGCAACCGGGGGACCCGGCAGTGTCAGACGCCAGCCTGAGTCCAACATGCACAAAGCAAATGGTTCAACTTCAACTGAAAGGTTTTTTAAATAGCGGTCTAACATTTGTTCACCATTACAAAATTCTTGAGCCTTGTTTTGGAGTCTTTAGACGATATCGAACCATTATAGGATTTTCTCGCACTGAATGGGACGATTTCGCACGAGTGCCGCACCAATCCACTCAGTAGGAGGCCAATACTAATCGGCATGGACCAAAAGAGTTCATGAAACCGAAGCAGACAAGCTTCAACTCTCAACCCTGTTATACGAGGAGCATTTAAATGAAAGAGACAAATAAAATGAAAGCGCTTATCCGGACCATCATGGCTGTTTCCATGTTGATTGCGACAAACGCGATGGCACAGTTGCCCAATCCCGGACTGGACATTGACCCTGCCCGCACCGCCGTTGTTATCACCGACCCACAGAATGATTTTCTCAGTCCTGAAGGCGTGACCTGGGGGCTGGTCGGAGCTAGTGTCACAGCAAATGGCACGGTTGCCAATATTGAGTCCCTGATAAAAGCAGCCAAATCCAACGGAATGGAAGTGTTCATCTCTCCTCACTATTACTACCCGACCGACGATGGCTGGCAGTTTGGTGGTGCAGTGGAAACCATGATGCACGCCATCAATATGTTTGATCGCAAAGGCGCGCTGACTACGGAAGAGTTCGCAGGTTCAGGTGCCGATTGGCTGGAACAGTACAAACCATTGATCAACGACGGCAAGACCGTAGTTACAAGCCCACACAAGGTTTACGGGCCAGAGAGCAATGACCTTGCATTACAACTGCGTAAGCGTGGAATCGACAAAGTCATATTGGCCGGCATGTCAGCAAACCTCTGCGTGGAATCGCATATGCGTGAACTGCTCGAGCAGGGCTTTGAAGTAGCAGTAGTAAAAGATGCCACCGCAGCAGCTCAAACTCCTGATATTGATGGCTATGCCGCAGCACTAACGAACTTCAGGTTCCTCGCCAACACAGTTTGGACGACGGAAGAGGCTACGGCTGCTATGGCCAATGCTGCAAGCACCAGTCAATAACTCAACTCAACTCAAAAATAAGGAAAGCAAGATGAAAATTTTAAGCAGAATTACCTTTTATGCGCTCATATTAGCTTTGGTCACCGTAGGAAACCCGGCACATGCCGCAGGGCTAGGAACCAATATCGCGGTTCGGCTAGTGGGAACCAGCGTCATGTTTGACGGCGATGACCTGTTTAATGAATTTGGTATACCCAAGACAGGAGAAGCTCTTTGTTACGACCTCGACCTGGTTGATGCAAAGACCGGTAATGTGATCGGTTCCGCCGCAGACTGCCTGACCAATCTGAACAATGTCAGTACCGGAGTTGCATTGACCGGCACGACATTTTTCTTTTTTCCAGGCGGAACAGTGGTCTCTCAAGGGATGACAACCGTGCAGCCGATTCTACACGGATCCCCGGATTTCACTCACATAACAGGCGCAATTCCTCAACCTGGCGATAATAATGTCGTTTACGGTGACGGCAAATTTAAAAATGCCAGTGGGCCTGTAAGACTGTCAGGCACGGTAAATCTCATGAACTTCCCAACTCAAGCAACCTTCGACTGCCTTTTCATACTTGATATAGGACGGTAACAAGATTCACTAGTCTTTAAGCACGCAAAGCAAACGGGGGTACTCAATTGAGTACCCCTTGTGCAAGTCCACCCATCACCACCATGTTTCGTATGCTATCTACTTAAGATTCAAATGCAATATTCTGAGCTTCCCGCCATAGGTACTCAGCAATCCCGCCTCATCGGTTAATCACCTTCGGTATAGTAAGTCCTGTTTCGAAAACGATACCTCGGGAGAACACAGTGCCAGAATGTAATCAAAGCGCAAAAGTTTCTGTTTTTCTTTTAGCGCTTGTTCTGCTGATTCCACTCACTGGGGTTGCTGCTGAAAGTGAGGACAAGCCCAATATCGTCCTTGTTCTGATGGATAATTTTGGTTATGGCGAAATTGGCGTTTATGGCGGCGGCGTCTTGCGTGGTGCACCGACCCCCAGAATCGACTCCATCGCACACGAAGGCTTTCAACTGACCAATTACAATGTTGAGGCGGAATGCACACCATCCCGCTCAGCCTTGATGACCGGTCGTTATGGCATTCGAACCCGACAACGGCCAGAAGGCGAACCCAGAGGGGTGTGGTATGGGATAACCAAATGGGAAATTACATTGGCAGAGATGCTGTCGGAGTCCGGTTATGCGACCGGCATGTTCGGTAAATGGCACTTAGGAGACACCGAGGGACGATTCCCCACGGATCAGGGTTTTGATGAATGGATCGGAATCCCAAGGTCATCAGACCGGGCCTTCTGGCCCGATAGCAACAGCTTCACGCCCGGCAGCCATCCCAGTGCGGTTTTCACCCACGTCATGTCTGCAAAGCGGGGCGAAAAACCCAAAGAACTGGAAGTGTTTGGCCGCGAAAAGCGCAAAACGATTGATCGCGAAATCACCGATCAGGCCATCGATTTCATCAAACGAAAGGCCGGTAAGAAACAGCCATTTTTTGCCTTTCTCCCCTATACCCAAACCCATGAACCGGTAGATCCACATCCAGACTGGTACGGCAGAACCGGGAATGGAAGTTTTGCTGATGTTCTGGCACAAACTGATGCGTATGTAGGTGAACTCTTAGATACAATCGACGAGCTTGGCTTGAAAGAGAACACCATATTTATTTTTACATCGGATAACGGCAGAGAAGGCGTGCCGAGATCTTTTGGATTTACCGGCCCCTGGCGTGCGGGTATGTTTTCTCCCTATGAAGGCTCATTACGCGTTCCATTTCTAATCCGCTGGCCCGGTAAAATCCCCGCAAAACAGGTTTCAAACGAAATAGTTCACGCGATAGATTTGTTTCCGACGCTGGCCAATATTGTAGGAGCCAAACTTCCCACAGATCGGATATTGGATGGAGCAGACCAGCTTGATTTCCTGAGAGGTAAGTCTAAGAAATCCGCCAGAGAGTCCGTCATGATTTATATCGGCAACGAACTTTTTGGTTTGAAATGGCGTAATTGGAAAATGCTGCTTAAGCATATGGATGAAAATGCCCCGTATACGATCAGGGATGTAGCCTATCCGACAATCTACAATTTACTGGTCGACCCAAAAGAAGAGGTACCGGAACTCAACTATCTCAACGACACCTGGGTGGATTTTCCCTTGTACAAGATTTTGGAAGATCACGTGGCGTCGATTGAAGAAGATTCTGGCGCTCCGGACCCGTAAGTACCGAATCAAAATTGGAACCGACGCTTTTATGGCGTCATTGGTTGTTAACCACTAAAAAGATTTTAGTCGTATCAGTGATTTGTGCTCATTCGCTGCGGCGTTCACCTCTGCGGTCAAATTCGTCGAATGGCTTGATCGAATTTGCGATGAGCATCATCTGTTCAACTTCAACGTTTCCGCCGTTACCAAATCGGAAACCTACAAGACCGTTTGGCATCAACTGCACGATGCTGCCGCCCCAGCCGACCATCTTCGGCGCTGAGTAGACCTTGCCGGAATCGGACACAAACCGCTCGTGCCAAAACGACAGGTGGTAGGACTTCTTGCCGTATTCGTTCTCCGCACCTGTTTCCAGACCACGAACCTCTGTTTCATACAATGCCTCAGCAAGTCGTCTTTCGCTTAACACCTGTTCTCCGTTCAGTTCACCGCCGTTTTGCATCAACGCCGCGATCTTCGCGATGTCATCAACAGTTGTATAGATACCCCATCCCAAAAGCGGCACGGGTACCCTATCGGTTTCCTTGGTCATATTCATCGGCATGTGGTGTATACCAAGTGGACCGTAGACTTCATCGAGCATCATGCCCCACATATCGGCGCTCTTTCCTTCCTTGCGCTGGTAAAGACTTTCCAACGCCGCCGCCATAATCACGATATCGCGATCTCTGTAGCGCACATATTCGCCCGGCCCCCAGGGATGGGTAGGAACCCGGAACGCATGTTCGGTTTTTTCATCAATACCTGGTACCAGGTACCAGTCCTTGTACTCCCGGTAGTCCGAGTAAATGTACCCATCGGAAATTTTATTCGGATCCAGATCTTCCGAGCCGGTACCCATACCGGTCGTCATGCTCATAGTGTGAGCAATGGTTACATCGTCCCAGCCATCATGATCAGCGGTCACATCTATATAGTCCTTTACCTTGTATTCGAGAATTTCGTCACCGTATTTTTGAGCCATGCGTAGAAGCGTCATAAGTCCAGCCGACGTCTTGGTAGCCGACCAAATACCATGTCGCATCTCACGTGGATACGGGTATGGGCCGTACGGTGTGTCCATCGAATGGACATAGACTACATTATCGATAATAAGACCACTGACGACAGTCTTTTCCGGAGGAATACCGGAGTTGAAGTCTTCAAATAACTCAGTGCCATATTTTTCCTGGAGCACGCTCCAGTCGCGCCACTCAAGCTGGTCAGCAATCTCCTTCTCGTAGTCAGCCACGACCTGTTCCTTTGGCAATTCTGCTGACTCGAGCTCTACCTGGACCTGTCCCCAGGACTCGAACCAACACTCGACCAGGAAAGGTGTTAACTGCTGAATCACCTGATAGCGAAGACTGTGCACGCCGGTGTCGTCATAAACAAAGGTCGCGAGTCCGTTGTAAGACTCGTTTTCAATGTTGCTTGTCATCATGAACGGAAACGATGCACGCGACTTTCCATTATCTACGGGTTCTGACCAGATACGACCAGGCGCGATTTGTACCTGCCAGAAACTATTGCTATTTATTGGGGCCATCAGAGAGCGATCAACCGGCAAAAGTCGATCTCCGTATGATACAAACGCGATATCCAGACCAGGAAACAACTGCGGTGCTTTTCCTGCAATCTCACCCGGTACGATCTGGTCACTGCCCTCAGGAGCCGGAAATTTGACCGCCCCTCCTACGGCTGAATACTCACCAAATTCGATCGGCGTTATGCTTGCATGCATAGCATGTTCTGGGATTCGTAAGACTCCGGAAAAATCGTGCAACGCCGAGCCCGAATCAACCTGTGGCATGAACCAATGGTTTGAAACAGGCCCGGCAGGTGCCGCATCCGTTATCAGCGACGTGAGCGAGATTCCGCCGCGCGGCGGAGCAGTTGGCAAGTCGGATGATTTACCGCAAGCGGCAAGAACAAAGGTAAAAGTCAGCAGGAAAATTCTTTTCATGATTTTAACTGGATTTCATCCCTGGTTTTCTTCCGTTATAAAGCAGACCAAACCTCAATCAATAAAAAAGGAATAGTAGACACCCACATTCTATATCAAAGGAAAATTCCCATAGCGTAGCCAGGTCGCCTATAACAAGTTACGTTAACTTTTGACCGTACAGCCGCTAAATATACGAAGGTTTGCTCACTGGTGAGGCCCACTTTTATAGGCTCAGAGCCCTTTTTTGATCAAAAGATCTTCACTTCTTGCAAATACATCCCCGGGCACACCCAGGGCCTGCTTAATTGCCACGTCCCTGTCCCATGCGTTTTCTATATTCGAAATTGACCGCGCCTCGCCGATCGTAATGTTAGGAAAGTGATAAAGGGGGTGGACCAGAGGATAAAACTGCAATGGCCAGTCACTTCCATATAACAATCTTTCACTAAGTCCGGCAGTCTTCATTGCTGTAACCAGAAAATTCAATTTATTGACTTGGGTAAGACTGGAAACCTCTGAATAGAGATTTGGATACTGTTCAAACATCGGGATGATGCGTTCAAAACTGTCTTGCCCCTCATATTCACCAGTAGTAGCAATGCTTATCGAAATCACTAATCTGATGATAAGCACAAACTACTTCAATTGCAGAATTTCAATGGGCTAAGAGCCCTTCATTCAGTCTTCTGCAAGAGTGAAGTCAAATTTTTGCGTTGCCTGTTGTTCAATGGCCTTGCCATCAACAACACGGGGCTTGAATTTCCATCTTAGGATCGCACGCATAGCTTCGCGATTAAAAATTCGAGGTGGTTCAGAATTGACAACCCTGGGATTCTTCACTCTGCCTGCAGGCGTAACGGTAAACTCAAGCAGCACCCATCCCTCAATGTTATTGATTGCCGGCCCAAAGTGAATACCTTGAAAAATCTCATGGACTTGGAGGAGAATTTAAAAGGGGCAACGGTCCATAAATTACTCAATATCGTGAATAGAGCTATTAATATGGTATATTTTCACGTTATTGGGTTGAATAATCGTGAATTAATGCTTATTCTGATGGTATGGCAAACATCCAGCAAGTATTCAAACGGATCCAAAACCTGCAAGAGCGATATCATCACGCCGGGGTTGGTAAGGAGTCTTTGCTCAAACTTTTATACGAATCTGAAGTTACTGAACAAGTTTATAACTCTAATGCTATTGAAAATAGCACGCTGACATTAGAAGAAACCGACAAAATACTGCAAGCGATAGACCTGGATCGCTTTATCAGCGAACGAGAACTCTTTGAAGCCAAAAACCTTGCCAGGGTCGTAGAGTACATCGACAAAAAAGCCAGACAAGAAGAACTCTCGATAGAGGTCATGCTTCTCTTGCATAAAATGCTCATCAGCAACATTCGCGATGACATCGCAGGACGAATCCGAAACGCAGATGAGTGGGTACGGGTTGGAAGTCACATAGCAGCTAACCCGGCAGATGTAACCAGTCTTCTCCAGAATATGCTCATTACTTTCCGGACCAGTAATCAGGAAAACATCATCAAGCGGATTGCCAGGTTTCATCTGACTTTTGAACACATCCACCCCTTCGTGGACGGCAATGGCAGAATTGGGCGAGTGCTGAATAATTACATTCTCATTCGAGATGGACATGTTCCAATTAACATCAAATTTATTGACAGAAGCACGTACTACGACGCATTTGCAGCTTTTGATGAAAATGGAAACACAAAAATCATGGAGGCCATCGTTGGAATCGCATTAAGCAACAGTTACCACAAACGCTTGGCTTATCTTGAAGGCAAAAACATTATGACATTGGCTGATTATGCGAAACAGAACCAACTCTCCCATTCCAACCTCATCAACAAGGCTAATCGTCAGACGATAGAAGCTTTTTGGGAAAGGGGCACATGGAAAATTGGAGCAAGTAAATAGGAGTTTAAAACCCTTTGTCTGAGTCACTTTGGTTTTGGTTTATCAACTACGGTGCGGGAGTGATCACTGTAAAAACACCACTGATGGTAGTGCCGGGACCCAAAGTAACTGAGGGTGCTGTTGCTGTTACGTTCCCTGAGGCGCCAACAACATAATTAGGACCATATGTGATGCTTTCGCAGGCTTCGTGATCTTGAGAATCATTGTGTGTCACATTCGAAAACGTCAAATCATCAGCTCCACATCCTGGGCCTGGAACTTCAACATCATTAAAAAACCAGGTGAGGTCCGAGTTGTACGTATACGTCGCGCTGGTGATTCTCAAATGATTGGAATTGATAAATGAACCACCGATTGAGCATGAACCAAAACCGTTGGTGTCTGATTCGATGACGATGTCACAACTACTTGTATCAACTTTAATTCCGCCATACACCATGTTAATGGTGTAGTCGTCGGCCGTGGAGGCAATCTCGTCCAGACCGGTCATGCCCATCCGGAAGGTGCTCACATCATCGGCCTGAAGTGAGCGCTGATCCTCGTCAGTTCCCTGGCCTTGCTGCATGACCGCCTCGGTGTTGCTAAAGCCCAACTGGGCACCAACATTGCGAGCGGCGTTTGCCGGGAAATCATGGCCACCAGGTAAATCTGCAACATCGCGGCTGTAATTGCTTGCCTGGGGGGTTGCCACTTCCAAAAAGGGATTATTAACGCCTTTTTCAAACCAATGAAGGTTCTGGTCGTCGTCGCGCTGGTCGTCATTCGAGCCGGGCACAGCATCAGTTCCGTAGTCAAAGGCAAAGGAACCATTAGTGCCGTCACCTGACTGCGTCAAATTCGTATTATCACCAGAGACGCCGCCGCCATCTGGCCTGACGCCAAGGTTAGGATGCGACAGGCCGGTACAGTGCCCCAATTCATGTAGTGTCAGAGACTCAAAATCGACCAGGCCAGAGGGAATATTGTTGTTGCCACCAAAAAACAGGTTAGGTGAGGTGGCTGTCATGTTGTTGATTTGCTGGACGATGTTCTTGACCGAAATCTCCATAGCCACAGCATCCTCAGCGGCGCTGTCAATACAAACCTCAACGTCCAGAACACCCCCTGTACCAGTATATCCAGAAGGGTGTGTAATGATATCCAGACCATAGGTTTCCCCGGAAAAAACGAACGCGCCAGAGTGGGCGACAATAGGAGTGATAAGCATTGCAAACACGATCAACCTTATGGCCATAAAATACTCAGGACGCCGCCGAAACCTCATGGCAACGACTCGACTTGCACCAGTTCGGCGTGCTTAGTAAATGCCCGCAAGGTGTGCTCCGCCTGCATTAAGGCCTGAATCGGCTCGAGTTCAGGATAATCCCTGACATCGAACCTGAGTCCACGCCAGGACCGTTCCAGCACCTGATTGGATAGGCTTAGCCCTTCCGGCCCACTGGACTGGTAAGTATCAATATTGAGGTAAAATACTGAATATTCTGCGTCAGCGACGTGGTGCAAAACCTGATCTTCCCAATCGGCTGCCGAATCCCACACCTGGTCATCCAGTTCACGTTTCTGACGCTTGATATCTTCGGTATCAAATGATGCCAGTATCGGCGTGAGCTGAAGAAGCAGATCCTCCAGCTCATTTGCTGACAACAGCATTTCATACTTGCCGGCTTGCTTCATATAAGAAGCAAGATGAACAACAACACGGCCATCACCATAAATCCGAACCAGGGGTGTCAGATCCTGGTCTGTAAATTCCGGCCAAATCTCACCGAACGATACCAGCATCGTTTCCGGGCTTCGGGAGTAATCAATGTGAGTAACAGCTGACTGATCAGTGCCGGCAGAAATCGCCGGAGTCACACAAAGTAGCGTGAATCCCAGCAGCGCTTTCACTAGTCCATTTGTGAAGGATCGATCCATCTAAAGCCTATTGAGCCCTGAGTAATTTTATCTGTCAACACTTTCGGACAGTGGTTTATACTTCCTCACCATAGCCAACCGTAGTTCAATTGCAAAAACAGGGAAGTGAAGTTGGTACTGATCAAGGGATGCTTTTGAAACGGTCTTTCATTTTTATAGCAGGCTTGATGCTTGCCTCAAGCTTTGCCTCCGCTGTAGCCAACACTTCACCCGATGGTATCTGGTCGAGCATCGATGCATCTGCAGTTCAATCCCGGGCTTCGATTCAGAAACTGCCAAGCCATTATCACGCGTTGAGCCTGAATGTTTCAGCAATGAAATCGGTTTTATCCGGGGCTCCACTGGAACAGCCAAGACAATCAGGCGATCCCATGTATTTGCCCATGCCGGATGGCAGTTTTCGTAAGTTTCTGGTTGAAGAAAGTCCAATGATGGCACCTGGACTGGCATTCAGGTATCCCGAATTCAGTACTTACAGGATCGTTGCGGCGAATGATCCAGCCACAACCGGCCGCGTTGATTTTACCTCGCTGGGATTTCACGCAATGATCACAGGCCCGGATGGAACCGTATTTATAGATCCGGCAAACCTGCAAACGACAACGGAATACATCAGTTTTCAAAAAGCCCATGCAGCGCCACTCGAAGAACCCTGGCAATGCCTGGTAGAGGATGATGGCCGCGAACCGTTAGAGGTGATGGCCTCACCCTTATTGGAATTGGGCCCGAACCTACCCTCTGGAACCGAACTTCGGACTTATCGCACGGCGGTGGCAGCCACTGTTGAATACACTGCTTTTTGGGGTGGCACCGTTGAGGCAGGTATGGCCGCAATCGTGACCGCGATCAACCGTGTCAATCAGATTTACAACCGTGACCTGGCGATTCACCTGGAATTGATCGCTAATAATGACGATGTGGTTTACGCCTCTAATCCCGACCCGTTCACCAATAGCAACGGAGTGACCATGCTGGGTCAGAACCAGACCAACATGGATGCTGTAATCGGTGATGCCAACTACGATATTGGCCACGTGTTCAGCACTGGTGGTGGTGGAGTTGCAACACTAAATGGCCCCTGCGATACCGGTAGTAAAGCACGCGGCGTAACCGGTCTTGGCAATCCTTCCGGCGATGCTTTTTATATCGATTACGTGGCCCATGAAATTGGCCATCAGTTCAATGGTCTACATACATTCAACGGCGGTACCGGAAATTGCAGTGGGGGAAATAGGTCGGCTTCAGCAGCTTATGAACCTGGCAGCGGCTCTACAATTCAGGCTTATGCCGGTATTTGCGGTGCAGAAAACCTGCAATCAAACAGCGATGCGAATTTTCATACCCACAGCTTTCAGGAAATCATCGCCTATACCACGGTTGGCGAAGGAGATGATTGTCCTGTGACCACAGCCACGGGGAACTTCGTGCCGGTGCCGGATTCTGGTCCGGCATACACGATACCCATCAGTACACCATTTATGTTGACCGGCTCGGCGACCGACGCTGACCCTGACAGCTTGACCTATAGCTGGGAGCAATATGATCTTGGCAACGCAGGTCCCCCCAATACGGACGATGGCAACCGGCCCATATTTCGCTCATTTCCTCCCGCCGTCAGTCCGACCCGCCTATTCCCAAAGCTTTCAGATATTTTGAGTAATAGCAGCACATTTGGCGAGTCGTTGCCTACAACATCGCGCAGCCTGACTTTTCGAATGACTGTGCGCGATAACGCGCTGGGCGGCGGCGGTTCAGATTTCGCCACAGTGGTATTGACCACCACAAATAACGCAGGACCATTTTCGGTTACCAGCCAAAACACCGCGACGGATTGGCCCGCAAATTCATCAAAAGTCGTCACATGGGATGTCGCCAACACTACTGACTCACCGGTGAGTTGTAACCAGGTTGATATTGATTTTTCAGCTGATGCGGGGGAAAACTTTTCGATTAACCTCGCCAGCTCGGTTGCCAATGACGGCAGCCAAAGTGTCACGGCTCCCGACAACCCCACGCTTGTGGGTCGGGTGCGAGTGAAGTGTAGCAATAACATTTTCTTTGATATCAATAATGCACCAATAACAATTTCCGGGGCTGGCCAGCAAACCGTTTGCAGTAATCCCGACCTGGCGATACCTGACGGCGATTCAAATGGTGTCAGTGACAGTATTGTCCTGACAGGTGGTGATGCATTGAACAATCTTTTTGTCTCCATCGTCGCAGACCATAGTCGTGTAGGTGACCTTTCCTTCACTCTGAGCCGCAATGAAACGGCGACCACTGCCTTGCTAATTGACCGGCCTGGTGTACCAGGCACAGAGTTCGGGTGTGAGAGCGACGATATTGATGTTTTGTTGGACGACAATGCAATAGTTGGGGTGGAGAGTTTATGCGCAGGCAGCCCACCCGCAATCAGCGGATTCGCCAGTCCAAACGAGTTACTTTCAGACTTTAATGGCGAAAACCGTCCTGGCACCTGGAATCTTCTGGTCAGTGACAACGTTTCAGGAGATACGGGAACTTTGACCTCATGGTGCATCACGAGCAACGTTGGCGACACCGACAGCGATGGCGTGCCCGATCTGGTCGATAATTGCCCGGACGATTCAAACCCGCAGCAAGAGGATTTTGATGCCGACGGTATGGGTTACGTCTGCGACATCAGCTGCGCAAGCAACATGGATTTTATGTACACGTTTATCAACGGAGATTCATTTAACCTGCAGGCCAGTGATTCAATCCTGTTCAAGGGAATGATTAATAGCGGTGCCGACGTAACTCTCGATGCGGGTCAGGGTGTTAGCCTTAAGCCTGATACGACCATCAACACAGGCGCGCTGTTTACCGTTTTGACCACGGGGTGCAATCCATAAAGGTTTTAAAGCGGTCGGGTACTTTTTGTTTCGCTCAATTTAAACGTATCCGACACCTTTATTAATCAATTGCACCACCGGTGGTTGTCGCCACTTTTTTGCGTGCGGGTTTTTCAAAGGCTCGATTCCCTGATCAATGCTTCTGCGATTTCCTGTGCACTCAATACCCCTCCCGGGCTTGAGTAGATTCTGCAGTTGTTGGCTTCACCGGGCTTGGCACCGGATATATCGTGACCATTTAACAAAATAGTTGGAGATCCCCAGCGCTTCAATGAATCCGGGGTAGATGGGTGCATCAGATCCACATGATTGATAGCAATTTTCATTTGTCCTTTAAGTTGAGCGATCGCCTGTTCGAGATGAAGTAATGCTTTGGGAGCCAGAGGACAGCCTTCAAAGAACAGAAATTCAACTGTAATGTCATTCGTCTGCATGTTCAGATTCACCACGGCTCCTTTCCCATCGGTCAATATTGTCAAGGAAGCCCGGACAATAATGTTCCTGGCTTCCCTGGCCGGAGATCTTACCCAACAGATGGGGAATCGCGCGCATTTCACAGCCCGGTGTCGAAAGAATCGCTGAAAGGAAAAATGACAGGCCCAGGTGACCATAAATGTAGATTTGAGTTATCTCAATCACTGCCCAAAGAGCCTCGCTTCTCCATACTCCTTCGCTCAGGTAACCAGCCAGGCCACCAAGGACCCAAATTCCAAGCAGAATGAAGCGGGGTTTAGCTCCTTTGTTAATGCCAAAACCAATATTGATCACATAAGGTGCCAATTTGATCGAAAACGCGATCCACAACAATATAAAAGGATTCAGAAAGTCGCTACTGTCAATAATCGTCAGCCAGTCAATAATAAATTTCAGTATCAAAATTCCCAGCAATAAACGAACCAGACGACCTAAGGGCCCCGGCGGGGAAAGGGTGCCTTCATCATCAAAATGAAAGACTTCTTCCAAAGGTTTTCTGTCAACCACTTAAGTCACCTGTGAACCAGTTGCGTTGAATGTAGTCTAGTGCCTGTAGTAACTACAAGTTCAAGCATTAAATTCAAAGAGGCATTCGAATGGATCACATATCACGTGGGCAGTTAGCAAAAAAGACTGGCGTTAACATCGAAACCGTTCGCTATTACGAAAATATCGCCTTGATGCCTAATCCTCTTCGCACGGTGGGAGGCCATCGGACTTACGATCAGGATTCTCTTAAGCGCCTGACTTTTATTCGTCGCTGTCGCGAGCTTGGGTTTACCATAGATGAACTCCGTGAGTTATTGGAACTGGTGGATGGTGGAGATTATTCGTGCGCAGAAGTGTTGCAAAGCACTGTGCAACACCTTGGGCGGATCAGAGGAAAGATTAAGGATCTGAGGAAAATGGAAAAGACACTCAGGGCAATCTCGGACAGGTGCTCTGGAAAGAATGTGCCGGATTGTCCGATTATTGAAACATTGTGGCAACGCCCAACGGATCCCACAGGATGCAATAAATGAATCAATGGACCCGAAAATGAAATATCGATTCTTCATATGTGACGTCTTCAGCAGCAGCCGTTTTGGTGGGAATCAACTTGCTGTTCTGCCCGAGGCAGAAGGTTTGAGCACAGTACAAATGCAGCAAATTGCACGTGAATTTAATTATTCAGAAAGCACGTTTGTCACTAAGACCGAAGATAAGAATTCACGAAAAGTGCGAATTTTTACCCCATCGACTGAAGTGCCTTTCGCCGGTCATCCCAATATCGGCACCGCTTTCGCACTAGCAAATGATGGAGAGTTCGGTGATATAGGAGATGGCATCACGGTACATTTTGAAGAACAGGCCGGCACTGTTCCGGTATCAATCCGACGAGTAAAAGATGATGGTATTTGGTGCGAACTGCTCGCTCCGGAACAATTGTCTCTTGGAGCAATTGTGGCTCGAGAAACAATCGCAAAGGTTTTGTCGCTGGAAGTTGATGACATCAATGTGAGCAATCATGCACCTCAAGTCGCCAGCGTGGGCCTGCCCTTTTTAATGGTAGAACTGACCACAATCGACGCATTACAAAGGGCCAAAGTGGATACACAGCAACTTGAAGCCTTGAGAGATTCCGGTGTCGTGCCCGATGTCCATTTATATGTTCAATGCAACGATGATTTTGACATTCGCGCCCGGATGTTCGCACCATTTGATGGTGTTCCGGAAGATCCGGCCACGGGTAGCGCAAATTGTGCGCTGGTCGCATTGCTGACCCATCTTGGCAATGGAGATGAAATTGAGGAGAATTTCTGGCGAATTGCACAGGGTGTAGAAATGGGTAGACCAAGTGTCCTGGAAGCCAGAACGCGTCGTGAAAATGGCACCATCACAACCTGGATAGGCGGAAATAGCATCATGGTTGCTGATGGGTATATTGAAGTATGATATGGCTCTCCTGACCTAGAACACCCCTTGAATTGAAATTAAGTATCCCAACATTCCGCTGTCGGCTTGTGCAAGCTCTGATTGTGTCAGCAGCTTCATTCTTGCTGCCTTTGAGCGCTCAATCCCAGCAACTGAGCACGGCAGAAAGTCGACCATCGATGTCTGCTGTCAGGATTCAGGCGGCGCCCACGCTGGATGGCGTTATCAACGGAGATCAGGCCTGGTCGAATGTCCCGGCTTCAGGTGGCTTCATCCAATCCACGCCCGATGAAGGCCTGCCTGCCAGCCAGAAAACTGAGATCCGCGTAGCTTTTACCGATGACACGCTGTACATCGGCATTATCTGTTATGACGATGACCCCTCGGCCATTGTTGTATCCGATAGCCGCCGTGATGCCAGCCTAAGGCAATCGGACAGTCTCACTCTGATACTCGATACCTTTGCCGATGGCCAGAACGGTTTTGTATTCGGAACCAACCCCAGTGGACTTCAGTTTGATGGCCAGATGTCACGTGAAGCCACCAGCCGCTTTGGCAACAGCGGAACCGGTGCAGGATTTAACGTCAACTGGGACGGCGTGTGGGAAGTTAAAACACAAACTAACGAAAACGGCTGGAGCGCCGAGTTTGCCCTGCCGTTCAAGACCCTGCGATATGCCAAAGAAGACGTTCAAAGTTGGGGACTGAATGTACAACGCAATATTCGCAGACGCAATGAAACCGCATACTGGTCACCACTCGAGCGTCAGTTTGACTTGTACCGCTTGTTCGATGCCGGGCGCCTGCATGATGTGGAAGCACCCAGCCAGACTAATCTGCAATTCATTCCCTACCTTTTGCAGGGGTTCAAGGAAACTGGAAATTCAGGCACTTTAAGTGATTTTGAAGCCGGGTTTGATATCAAATACGGCCTGACCCAGTCATTGACGCTTGATCTGACATACAACACCGACTTTGCCCAGGTCGAGGTGGATGAAGTTCAGGTCAACCTGGGTCGTTTTAATTTATTTTTTCCAGAAAAGCGACCCTTTTTCCTCGAGAACGCCGGGCAGTTTTCGGTCGGGGACGGCAGTAATATCGAATTGTTTTTTAGCCGCAAAATCGGCATTTCGGAAGACGGTGAGGTAATACCAATAAATTACGGGACACGAATTTCCGGAAAAGTTGACCGAACCAACGTAGGCCTGCTTTATATGCAGACTGATGATTTTGGTAGCATTGGCGCAGATGATTTTCTGGTTGCCAGGGTCAATCAGGAACTCGATGCCCGATCTTCAATCGGGGCAATGTATGTAAGCCGCGAGTCAACCGGTCCACTTTCAAGACCAGATGATGAGAATCAGACTTTTGGTCTGGATGGGCGCTGGGGAGTCAGTGAATACGGACTGATCTCCGGCTTTGTAGCAGAAACTGACACACCCGGACTAGATGGCAACAATCGGGCTTTTTCGGTCAAAGGCGAATACATCGACGCAGACTGGAATATGTTTCTTTCCTGGACCGAGGTCGAAGAAAACTTCAATCCCGAAGTCGGTTTCCTCAGGCGCAGCAGCTACCGCAGCCCTTCAGCCTTTGTTCTTCGTTCTATCCGCCTGCAGGAGAGTCGTTTCAAAATTCATGAAATCAGGCCACATGTCAGGTACACGAACTATGAGGATTTTAGCGATTTTCGAACCAGTTCAATTCTGCACTTTCACACACCGGTAGAGTGGAAAAACGGTGCAGAATTCGGCCCGGCGATCAATTTTACGACCGAGGGCTTATTGGAGCCTTTTGAAATCTCCTCGGGAGTTTTCGTTCCCACTGGCACTTATGACAACACCGAGTTTCAGTTTCAAGCATTTTCCAACCAGGGCGCGGCGTTCAGTGTGAGCCTGAGTGGAACCATCGGCGGGTTTTACAATGGAGACCGCGTGAGTCTCCAACCCACCATTCGCTGGCGTCACGGCGAGAAATTCACATCTCAGTTTAGTTGGTCAAGAAACGACGTAGACCTGCCCACTGGAAAGTTCACCACCAACCTCGGACGTATTCGCCTGTCCTACACATTGTCTGAGAAGTCTTCGCTGCAGGCGTTGTTCCAGTACAACAACGTCGATGAAGTCTGGTCTACCAATCTGCGTTATTCATGGCTGCGCACCGCGAACACCGGCTTGTTTGTTGTTTACAACGAAACAAAAGGCTTTGGTAGCTTTACTGG